>NZ_JBVHPY010000006.1:127318-243561 GCF_055567695.1 Streptomyces sp. NPDC026417 | reverse complement strand
CAAACACTGGAGGGGGAAGGGGACGAGGCCGGGGGGCCCCCCCCCCCCCCCCCCCCCCCCCCCCCCCGCACCCCCCCCCCCCCCCCCCCCCCCCCCCCCCCCCCCCGCCAACCCCCCCCCCCCCCCCCCCCCCCCCCCCCCCCCCCCCCCCCCCCCCCCCCGCGCCCCGGTACCGCGCCGTGGTGACCCGGGAGACCGAGGACGACACCGCGTCCGGCGACGGCCGTCCGACGACCGGCACCCCGGCCGCGGTCGGCGCGGTCGGCACGGTCGGCGCCTTGGAAACACACGACATCGACGCCATCGACGCTCTGGAAGAGATCGAGGAGACCGCATGATCGGCCTCGCGCCCCCGGCGTACGACCCGGCGGCCCCGACGACGGCGAACACCCTGCCCGTCGGTGCCCCGGCGACCGTCCGCGCCTACGTGGCCGAACTGTTCCGGCGCCACCGCCGCGCCTTCCTGCTGCTCGTCGCGGTCAACACGGTTGCCGTCGTGGCCTCCATGGCCGGGCCCTACCTGCTCGGCTCGGTCGTCGAGAAGGTCGCCGACGACGCGCGTGAACTGCATCTGGAACGCACCGCCGCCCTGTTCGTGCTGGCCCTCGTGGTCCAGGCCCTGTTCGTGCACCAGGTGCGGCTGCGCGGGGCCGTGCTCGGCGAGCGGATGCTGGCCGACCTGCGCGAGGACTTCCTCGTACGGTCGGTGGGGCTGCCGCCCGGCGTCCTGGAGCGGGCGGGCACCGGCGACCTGCTGTCCCGGATCACCACGGACATCGACCGGCTGGCGAACGCGATGCGCGAGGCCGTGCCCCAGCTGTCCATCGGCGTCGTGTGGGTGGCCCTGCTGCTCGGCGGCCTCGCCGTGACCGCCCCGCCCCTCGCCCCGGCGGTGCTGCTCGCCGTGCCACTCCTGGTGGTCGGCTGCCGCTGGTACTTCCGGCGGGCGCCCGCCGCCTACCGCTCCGAGGCCGCCGGGTACGCCGCGGTGGCCGCCGTCCTCGCCGAGACCGTGGACGCCGGGCGCACCGTCGAGGCCCACCGGCTCGGTGAGCGGCGCATCGATCTGTCGGACCGACGGGTCAGGGAGTGGACGGCCTGGGAGCGCTACACCCTCTGGCTGCGCTCCGTCCTCTTCCCGGTCGTCAACCTCACCCACGTCACGGTCCTCGGCTCGGTCCTGATGATCGGCGGTGTCTTCGTCCTCCAGGGCTGGATCGACGTCGGCCAGCTGACGACCGGCGCGCTGATCGCCCAGATGCTCGTCGACCCCGTCGGTCTGATCCTGCGGTGGTACGACGAGCTCCAGGTCGCCCAGGTGTCGCTGGCCCGGCTGGTCGGAGTGCGGGACATCGAGCCCGACGAGGGCGATCCGGCGGTGACCCCCGACGGGCGCGAGGTGCACGCCGACCGGGTCCGCTTCGGCTACCGCGCGGGCGTCGACGTCCTGCGCCAGGTCTCCCTGGAGGTCGCTCCCGGCACCCGGCTCGCCCTGGTCGGCCCGTCCGGAGCGGGCAAATCCACGCTGGGCCGGCTGCTCGCCGGCATCTACGCACCGCGGGACGGCCGGATCACCCTGGGCGGTGCCGAACTGTCCCGGATGCCCGCCGAGCAGGTGCGTGCCCACGTCGCGCTGGTCAATCAGGAACACCACGTCTTCGTGGGGTCCCTGCGCGACAACCTGCTCCTCGCCCGGACGGGCGCAGGTGACGCCGAGCTGTGGGCGGCGCTCGGCGCGGTCGACGCGGACGGGTGGGCCCGGGCGCTCGACGACGGTCTCGACACCGAGGTCGGCTCGGGCGGGCTGTCACTCACCCCGGCGCAGGCCCAGCAGATCGCGCTGGCCCGGCTGGTGCTGGCGGACCCGCACACCCTGGTCCTGGACGAGGCCACCTCGCTCCTGGACCCGCGTGCGGCCCGTCACCTGGAACGCTCCCTCGCCCGCGTCCTGGACGGCCGCACCGTCGTCGCCATCGCGCACCGGCTGCACACCGCCCACGACGCCGATGTCATCGCCGTCGTCGAGAACGGCCGCATCAGCGAGCTGGGCAGCCACGACGAGCTGGTCGCCGCGGACGGCGCGTACGCGGCGCTCTGGCGCTCCTGGCACGGGTGACCGGCGTCCACCGCCGGGGCCGGAGCCGGCCGGAGGCACCGGTCCCGAGGCGCGGGCAGCGGACCCTGGCGCCGAGGCGCGGGCGACGGACCCCGCGCCGGGGGACGGGCAACCGGCCCGGGCGTCCTGGGGCCGGCAGCGGTCCGCGGCGCCGGGCGTCGGGTTCGTGGAGCGGGGCCGCGCGCGAGGGCCCGCCGTCCGGCCCGGGCCGGACGGCGGGCATCGCCCCGGCTCCGGCACGGTCGGGCCAGTCGTGCGGAGGGACGTGGCCGCCGTCGGCGCACCGGCAGGCCGGACCCGGTGGGCGCAGGCCCGCCGATGCTCCGGCGGGTACGCGGATCCGCCGCGGCGTGGCCCCGGCCGGGTCCGTGTCCGAGCACGTCCCGTTGCGCGCTGTCGTCGGAGGGTGGAAGGCTGGAAACTGGCACCGGCTCGGGGAGTGGCCCCGAACCAACCGGTTCGCGAGGGGCTCGGCCTGTGCCATGCGGTTCCCGCCGTCGCCGTGCGGTACGGCGGCACCGGATCCGCCCCCACCACCTGGAGGTAGTCGTGGACAGCGCCGACGGATGGGGAGACGACGTCTACCAGCCCGACGGCTCCGAGGTGCAGGACGACGCCGGATTGCTCGACGCCGAGGACACCCTGGAGACCGACGGCGTCGACGACCCTCTGGACCGGGGCTGGTCGCCGCCCGAGCGACCGTGGGCGGTGGAGCACGTCGGCGTGACCGCCGAAGAACGCCGGCACGGCGAGAGCCTCGACCAGCGCCTCGCAGAAGAGCTGCCCGACCTCACGGCCCCCGACGGCGACGGCATCGGAGACTCCGACGACACGGACGGCGAGCCACTGGACAACGAGGTGGGCGCCGCCCGCTCCGGCCGCCTGGTGGCACCCGACGAGGGTGCGCACGAGGACGAGGAGAGCGGGCTGATCGCCACCGACGTGGGCATCGACGGCGCCGCCGCTTCGGCCGAGGAGGCCGCGATGCACGTCGTCGACGAGGAGACGCTGCCCGGCTGAGACCGCCGCGTCCGTCCCATCCCCCGCACTCGAGGAGCAGCCATGCAGCAGGACAAGCACCCGGACTACCACGAGGTCGTCTTCCGCGACCGCTCCGCCGGCTACGCCTTCCTCACCCGGTCCACGGCCGCCAGCGACCAGACCATCGACTGGGACGACGGCAAGACCTACCCGGTCGTGGATGTGGAGATCTCCTCGGAGAGCCACCCGTTCTACACCGGCAAGGCACGGACAGTGGACTCGGAGGGCCGGGTGGCCGCGTTCGAGCGACGGTACGGGAGCGCCGCCTCCGGCCCCGGTGACGCCGGCTGACGCAGCCCGATCCGGGTCACCCGTCCCCCGCGCCGCTGCCCGCCCGGACCGCTCCGGGGGCTCGCGTGGTGCGGCCGTGCCGCCCGAGTCTTCGGTGACCCCCTCCGCTCGCCCTGGGCTCAGATGAAGTTCAGCGCCGCCGCGCAGCCGACCCCGCCGAGCAGCATGAACGCCGGCATCAACACCTTCAGCTCGACCCAGCTGCCGGCCCTGAACCGCATCACCTTCGGCGGTCCGATCGGGTACCAGCGCTTGCGACCGATGGGGATCGGCCACAAAATCGGGCAGCCCGACACTGTCAGCGCGTCCCCGATGTCGTGCACCAGGGCCCCCAGGACGATCGGCAGTCCCAGCCACAGGTACTCCTGGCCCGGGGCGGTGAACAGCCAGTCCGCGCCGTTGCCCGGCTTGTCGAGGACACCGGCCAGGATCCAGGCACTGGTGGCGGCCAGCAACCAGACCAGGACATCGCTGCTGGAACCGCGGGCCGCCCGCCAGAGGAGCCCCTCGATGGCCAGCACCAGGTGCACGAAGAGGATCGCCAGGACCGCCCAGCGCCCTCCGGTGATCGCGGCCACCGAACTGCCGGCCCCGATCGTCACCGCCCAGAGCCAGGTGTGGGTCAGTGTCCGGTGTCCGCCGGAGCGACGGGGGTCGCCCTGCTTCCGAGTCGACTTGTAGACGGCGTAGGAGAGCTTGTCGACGATCTCGCACAGGCCTCGCGAGACAGGTCCGAAGGACCGCGAGATGGTGGCCGCCTTGTGGTCCAGGTCCGGCGCCAGGGCGGCTCCGGCGCAGATCAGGGCACCGACCAGGAGGACCGGCCAGGGCATGGTGTGACCGGCCGCTGCCGCCGCCGCACCGACGCCCAGCCAGGCCGCGGCCCCGGACAGTGAGTGTGCTGGTCCCATCATGGCCGTGCCCCGCCCCATTCCTGCTGTGTCGCTGTCGAGTTGCCCCCGGGCGCTGACGCTCCGTCGGCGCCACAGCGTAGCGTTCGCGATCTTCGGACGGGCATCCGATTCCCTCATCACGCCCGATCACAGGCAAGATGGGGGCGTGACCCTTATCGATCAGCTGCCGCAGACCGCCGACCCGGACGCCCTCTACGAAGCCTTCGAGTCGTGGGCCGGGGAACGCGGCATCACGCTCTACCCCCACCAGGAGGAGGCGCTGATCGAGGTGGTCTCGGGTGCGAACGTGATCGTCTCGACGCCCACCGGGTCGGGCAAGAGCATGATCGCGGCGGCGGCGCACTTCGCGGCGCTGGCCCGGGACGAGGTCACCTTCTACACCGCTCCGATCAAGGCGCTCGTCTCGGAGAAGTTCTTCGAGCTGTGCAAGATCTTCGGAACCGAGAACGTCGGCATGCTCACCGGCGACGCGTCGGTGAACGCGGACGCCCCCGTCATCTGCTGCACGGCCGAGGTGCTGGCGTCCATCGCGCTGCGTGACGGCAAGCACGCCGACGTCGGCCAGGTCGTGATGGACGAGTTCCACTTCTACGCGGAGGGTGACCGCGGCTGGGCCTGGCAGATTCCGATCCTGGAACTGCCCCAGGCCCAGTTCATCCTGATGTCGGCGACGCTCGGTGACGTCTCGATGTTCGAGAAGGACCTCACCCGGCGCACCGGCCGCCCCACCGCTGTGGTCCGCTCGGCGACCCGTCCGGTACCGCTCTCCTACGAGTACGTGCTGACGCCGCTGACGGAGACGCTCACCGAGCTGCTGGCCACGAAGCAGGCCCCCGTCTACATCGTGCACTTCACCCAGGCGCAGGCCGTGGAGCGGGCCCAGGCGCTCATGAGCATCAACATGTGCACGCGGGAGGAGAAGGACCAGATCGCCGAGCTGATCGGCAACTTCCGCTTCACCACCAAGTTCGGCCGCAACCTCTCCCGCTACGTGCGGCACGGCATCGGTGTGCACCACGCCGGCATGCTGCCCAAGTACCGCCGCCTGGTGGAGAAGCTGGCCCAGGCAGGTCTGCTGAAGGTCATCTGCGGCACGGACACGCTCGGTGTCGGTGTCAACGTCCCCATCCGCACCGTGCTCTTCACCGCCCTGGCCAAGTACGACGGCACCCGGGTGCGGACCCTGCGGGCCCGCGAGTTCCACCAGATCGCCGGACGCGCCGGACGCGCCGGTTTCGACACGGCGGGCTTCGTGGTGGCGCAGGCGCCCGAGCACGTCATCGAGAACGAGAAGGCTCTCGCGAAGGCCGGCGACGACCCGAAGAAGCGCCGCAAAGTGGTGCGCAAGAAGGCTCCGGAGGGGTTCGTCGGCTGGACGGAGAACACCTTCGAGAAGCTCATCGCATCCGAGCCCGAGCCTCTCACCTCGCGCTTCCGGGTGACGCACACGATGCTGCTGTCGGTGATCGCCCGCCCGGGGAACGCCTTCCAGGCGATGCGGCACCTGCTGGAGGACAATCACGAACCCCGCAAGCAGCAGCTGCGGCACATCCGGCGGGCCATCGCCATCTACCGCTCGCTTCTCGACGGCGGCGTGGTGGAGAAGCTCGACGAGCCCGATTCCGAGGGACGCATCGTCCGGCTCACCGTGGACCTGCAGCAGGACTTCGCTCTCAATCAGCCGCTGTCGACCTTCGCCCTCGCCTCCTTCGACCTGCTGGACCCGGAGTCCCCGTCGTACGCCCTCGACATGGTGTCCGTCGTCGAGTCCACGCTGGACGACCCGCGCCAGATCCTCGCGGCCCAGCAGAACAAGGCACGGGGCGAGGCCGTGGCGGCCATGAAGTCCGACGGAGTCGAGTACGAGGAGCGCATGGAGCGGCTCCAGGACGTGTCGTACCCCAAGCCGCTGGAGGAGCTGCTCTTCCACGCGTACAACACCTACCGCAAGAGTCACCCGTGGGTCGGCGACCACCCGCTGTCGCCGAAGTCCGTCATCCGTGACATGTACGAACGAGCCATGTCCTTCACCGAGTTCGTCTCGTTCTACGAGCTCGCGCGCACCGAGGGCATCGTGCTGCGCTACCTCGCAGGTGCCTACAAGGCCCTCGACCACACCGTCCCCGACGACCTCAAGTCCGAGGATCTCGAGGACCTGATCGCCTGGCTCGGCGAGATGGTGCGCCAGGTCGACTCCAGTCTGCTCGACGAATGGGAGCAGCTCGCCAACCCCGAGGTGATGACGGCCGAGGAGGCGCAGGAGAAGGCGGATCAGGTCAAGCCGGTCACGTCGAACGCCCGGGCCTTCCGCGTCCTCGTCCGCAACGCCATGTTCCGCCGGGTCGAGCTCGCCGCTCTCGACCAACTCGCGGAGCTCGGCGAGATGGACGCCGACTCCGGCTGGGACGCCGACGCGTGGGGCGAGGCCATGGACAAGTACTGGGACGAGTACGAGGACCTCGGCACCGGTCCCGACGCCCGCGGCCCCAAGCTGCTGCAGATCCAGGAGGAACCGCAGCACGGCCTGTGGCGCGTCCGCCAGACCTTCGCCGACCCCAACGGCGATCACGACTGGGGCATCAGTGCGGAGGTGGACCTGGCCGCCTCGGACGCGGAGGGCCGGGCCATCGTCCGGGTCACCGACGTCGGTCAGCTCTGAACACGGGAGAATGCCACCCATGACGAACCCAGCCGAGAGCCTCGTCGCGCTGCTCGACCTCGAGCAGATCGAGGTCAACATCTTCCGCGGCCGCAGTCCGCAGGAGTCCTTGCAGCGGGTCTTCGGCGGCCAAGTGGCGGGACAGGCGCTGGTCGCCGCCGGGCGGACCACCGAGGGCGACCGGCCCGTGCACTCGTTGCATGCGTACTTCCTTCGCCCGGGCCGGCCGGGCGTGCCGATCGTGTACCAGGTCGAACGGGTCCGCGACGGCCGGTCGTTCACCACCCGGCGGGTCACGGCCGTGCAGCAGGGCCGCACGATCTTCAATCTGACCGCCTCCTTTCACAAGCCTGAGCAAGGGAGCTTCGAGCACCAGCTGCCGCCCGCCCGCAAGGTGCCGGACCCCGAATCCCTGCCGACGGTGACGCAGGAGATCCAGGAACACCTGGGGGCGCTGCCGGAGACTCTGGAGCGGATGGCCCGGCGCCAGCCGTTCGACATCCGGTACGTGGACCGGCTGCGCTGGGCGGCTGAGGAGATCAAGGACGCGGAGCCCCGCAGTGCGGTGTGGATGCGGGCGGTCGGACCTCTCGGGGACGACCCGCTCGTGCACACCTGCGCGCTGACCTACGCGAGCGACATGACTCTGCTGGACGCGGTGCGCATCCCGGTCGAACCGCTGTGGGGTCCCCGCGGGTTCGACATGGCCTCCCTGGACCACGCCATGTGGTTCCACCGGCCCTTCCGTGCCGACGAGTGGTTCCTGTACGACCAGGAGTCCCCCATCGCGACGGGTGGGCGCGGGCTGGCTCGCGGCCGCATCTACGACCTGCAGGGGCGCCTGCTCGTCTCCGTCGTGCAGGAAGGGCTCTTCCGGGCACTGTAGGAACGGCAGGCCGTGGCCCTGCCGGAGGGTGATGTCCCTCCGTGGCGGCGCTGCTGTCCGCGTCCGCAGCCGGTGTTGCCGTGCTCGGGACCGGCGCGACTCGTCAGGTGCTTCTGCGTCGCAGCCATCCGAACCGCCGGCGCGTCGGCTCCGGAGGCTCGCCGCTGCCGGGACCCTCGGAACAGGGCCGCGCCGTCGTCGGCGAGGGAAGCGTCAGTGCCGGATTTTCGGAGCCTCCCGGCCTCGGTGTCACCGGCGACGGCGGTGGGTTCGGGAAGGGCCGCGGGGCAGGACGGGTCTCCCGGGCGTCGGCGACCGCCTGCGCCAAGTCGGCCCGGAGCCAGCCGATCTCGTCGGCATCCTGTGCCGTCATGATCCTCGCGGCGACTTCGGCGGCAGGTGAGTCGGGCGCGGTCCGCCCCGCCTGCTCGGGTCGGAAGCGGTTCAGGTGGGCGCGCTCATAGGGATCCGGCACCACCTCAGCGACCTGCAGCGGATCGAGCTGTGCCGATACGATCGCGGCCTGCGCCCAGGGGTCCTCGGTCCGGCGCAGCAGGAACCCCCGATGCCGTCCCCGCCAGTTGCGCGGTCGCAGGTCGAGCCCCTGGTCCAGTTGGTCACGCAGTCCTTCGGGAATGCGGCCGCTCAGCAGCCGGGCGTTCTCCTCTCCGGCGGCGAACTGGCGCAATTCCTCCGCCAGATAGAGCCAGACGACGGCTCGGTAGCGGTTCAGGTAGAAGGTGACCGGGACCAGCAGCCCGAGGCGGGCGAGGCGGGTGAACCTGGCGGTCGTGACCTCCATGAGGGCCGCGGCCTCCTTGGTCCCCACGGTCCTGACGCGCTCCCGCAGTGCCTCGGTGGAGCCGCTCGCCGCGCGAACCCGCTCGATCTCCGGCCGGGTCACCCGGCGTGCTCCCCCGCCCCTGTCGTCCGGGACGGTGCGGACGCGGCCGAGGTGTACGGCGAGTTCGAACTCGCCGCGCTTCAGCCCCAGTTCCCGGGCGGCCCGGCTCGGCGTCAAGGACGCCGGCCCCGCTCCCGCGTCGGCGGAGGCGGCGCCGGGCGGACGGGGCCGCCCAGCGGGACGCCCCGGAGCGGCGGCGGACTGGGTGGACTGGGTGGACTGGGTGATGGTGGTGCCGGACATGCGGTTCTCCCCCGTACGGTGCTCGCGCCGACCTGCGCTCGCTTCGGGAAAAACCGTAGCCGGATCTCCGATGCGCGTGGGGAGCCTGTGGACAACCCCGCCCGGCCTGACGTCTCCGCAGGTCAGAGGTCCAGAATCGACGTGTGCTGCGGCTGTCGGGCTGCCACGCGGAGGTGTTCGCCGACACGGTTGACCAGCAGCGTCATCTCGTAGGCGACCTGGCCTATGTCGGCTTCGGCGGCACTGAGCACGCACAGACAGCTGCCGTCACCGGCGGCGGTGACGAAGAGCACCGCGTCATCGAACTCGATCATCGTCTGGCGCACCTGGCCCGCCCCGAAGTGGCGTCCCGACCCCCGGGCGAGGCTGTGCAGACCGGACGCGACGGCCGCGAGATGTTCCGCGTCCTCCTGCCGCAGCCCCGTGCTCGCACTCGTCACCAGTCCGTCGTTCGACAGCACCAGTGCGTGCCGGACGTGTTCGACGCGCTCGGTCAGCTCGTCCAGCAGCCAGCCGAGTCCCGTGTTCTGCGCCATGGTCCGTTCTCCCCGTGTCGTCGTCCTCCTGGTCGGAGGATCCGACAAGCCAGCCTTCCCCAACGCAGCCGCGCGGGCAAGCAGGATGCAGGGCATCCCACGGAAGACGACCGGTCACGCCACGTTCACCGACCGAGTCCCGTGTCCGACCGAGCCGGCTCACCCCGACCGAGGCGGGTCACCCATCGGAGACGACCCCGAAGCCGCCCAGCGGGACGGCGTGCACGGGACGACGGCCCACCCGGACGGCATCCCGCGCCCTCACCCGACGGAGTCGAGCAGCCGGGCGGTGTGCACCTTCCCGGCGTACTCGACGAGGCGGATCAGCACCTCCTTCCCGGAGTCGCGGTCCCGGGCATCGCAGAGCACGACCGGTGTCCCGCGGTCGAGATCGAGAGCGCGGCACACGTCCTGGGCGCCGTAAGCACGTGCCCCCGGGAAGCAGTTGACGGCCACCACGAAGGGGATGTGCCGGTGCTCGAAGTAGTCCACGGCGGGGAAGCAGTCCTCCAGCCGTCGGGTGTCCGCCAGGACGACGGCACCGAGGGCACCTTGCGCCAGCTCGTCCCAGAGGAACCAGAAGCGGTCCTGCCCAGGTGTGCCGAAAAGGTAGAGCGACAGCCCGGACCTGATGGTGATGCGCCCGAAGTCCATCGCCACCGTCGTCGTGACCTTGTGGTCGACGCCGTCGGTGTCGTCCACCGACTGGCCGGCCTCGCTCAGCAGTTCCTCGGTGCGCAGCGGCCGGATCTCACTGACCGCACCGACCAGAGTCGTCTTGCCCACGCCGAACCCGCCGGCGACCAGGATCTTCAACGCCAGGGCGGCCGTCTCGCCGGCGGAGGCGTCGGAGTGCTCGGAGACCATCGATCACTTCTCTCGGGAGTGCCGGCAACGGTCGACGTCAGTACATGTGTGCGGAGTCAGCATCATGACAACCCCGGCTTCTTCGCGCGGTGTTGGACCGCTATGGGACGGATCCGATCGAAACGGGTTCATTCGGTGTCCGGACGGATACGGGTGCACGGGCACAACCGGTCGTGGAAGGCCGTCTTCGTGCGCTACAGCGCCCTCAGCCCTTCGATGACCTCCCGAAGGATGCGCTCGTCGGGCAGTTGGGCCGGGGGTACCGGACGGCTGACGGTGACGCAGCCGAGCTCCAGGAGGTCCCCCAGGAGCACTCTCACCACCCCTACCGGCAGGTCGGCCCCGGCGGACAGCTCCGCCACCGACTGTGTCTCCGGGCGGCACAGGTCGATGAGCGTGCGGTGTTCCGGGCCCAGTGCGGTGTCGTCGAGCCGGGGTGCTCCCGGGTCGAGGGTGACGAGTGCGATCAGATCGAAGCGCACTCCGGTCGGGCCGGGGCGGGTCCGCCCGCCCGTCATCGCGTAGGGCCGTACGAGCGGTCCCGCCTCGCTGTCGTACCACTGGCTTCCCGGCTGGGGCGACGCGGTCGGCATGTCCTCGGTCATGGGTGCGGTCCGCCTGGGTCATCCGCCGACGGGCGGTCGCGCAGCGGCGCGGGGTGCCGTGCCGAGATGCTCGCCGACGCGTTTCACCAGGAGCGCCATCTCGTAGGCGACCAGCCCGATGTCGGCCGTGGCGGCGGTGAGGAGGGCGAGGCAGGAGCCGTCGCCGGCGGCGGCCACGAACAGGAAGCCGTCGTCCATCTCGACCATGGTCTGCCGGACGCCGCCGGCGCCGAAGTGGCGGCCCGCCCCCTTGGCCAGGCTGTGGAAGCCGGAGGCGACGGCGGCCAGATGTTCCGCGTCCTCACGCCTGAGGTCGGCGGACGACCCTACCGCCAGGCCGTCGTTGGACAGGACCACCGCGTGTCGTACTTCTCCGACGCGGAACACCAGGTCGTCCAGCAGCCAGTCGAGTTCGCCCGTGCGCGGGGCGGGTCTCGTGGTCGGATCCTGAATCATGCGGGGTCTCCTTCAGTGCTGTCGCCGCCCGCGGTGGCAGCGGGGCGGCCGCCGAGACCGGGGGATGTGCCGCCGCCGCGGGCCCAGCCGTCGCGGTAGGCGGCCATACGGTCCCGAACCTGCTCGGGTGTGCGTTCTTCTCGACGCGTCCGGTCGTCCGCCGGTATCGGCTCCTCGGTGCGCTGTTCGCGCAGTTGGGGTGCGAGGTTCGCCTGCCGCACGCGCCGCGGCAGGTCGTCGGACGCTTCGGGCTCGTCCGGGGGCCGGTGCAGGCGCAAGGTGGTGACTCCGTGGGGCGGATGGTCGGATGATCGGTTCGCCCGGCTCTCGGCGACAGGATCTCCGGGGGCCACGTTTCCGCCGACGGGCTGTACGGACGCCTCGTTCCCGGCAACCGGCTGTACGGGAACTCCGTTCCCGGCATCCGGCTGTACCGGAACCCCGTGCCCGCCAACCGGCCGCCCGGGAGCCACCTCCCCGCCGGCGGGCGGCACGGGTGCCACCAGGGCGGGCCGCTCCGTCGCGGCGTGGACGGACTCCTCGGGCGCGGCCGGCACGCGCGCGTACGCGTGCTCCGCCATCTGCCCGCGGTCGGCGGTCCTGGGGGAACGTTCCGGCGCGTCGCTCTGCAGCAGGGTCTTGGGCAGCAGGACGACCGCGGTGGTGCCGCCGTAGGGCGAGGTGCGCAGATGCACCTTGATGCCGTGCCGCGCCGCGAGCCGGCTGACCACGAAGAGCCCCAGACGGTCGCTGTCGAAGAGGTCGAGCGCCTCCGACTGCTCGATGCGGCGGTTGGCCTCGGCGAGCGACTCCTTGCCCATGCCGAGACCCCGGTCCTCCACCTCCACGGCGTAGCCGTTGCCGACCGGTTCGCCGGTGACCCGCACTCTGGTGTGCGGCGGTGAGAACTGCGCCGCGTTCTCGACGATCTCTGCCAGGAGGTGGGTGAGGTCGGCCACCGCGGCGCCGACGATGGCGGCCTCGGACAACTGGCGCACCTCCACGCGCGCGTAGTCCTCCACTTCGGACACGGCGGCGCGCACCACGTTGGTCAGTGAGACCGGCATTCTCCAGGCCCTGCCCGGTGCGGCACCGGAGAGGATGATCAGGCTCTCCGCGTGCCGCCGCATGCGCGTGGTGAGGTGGTCGAGCCGGAAGAGGTCGCTCAGTTCGCTGGGGTCGTCCGATCTGCGCTCCATGCTGTCGAGCAGGTTCAGCTGCCGGTGCACGAGGACCTGACTGCGGCGCGCGAGGTTGACGAAGACACCGGAGATACCGCTGGCGAGTTCGGCGCGTTCGACCGCGGCACGCAGAGCGGCGCGGTGCACGATGCCCAGAGCCTCGGCGACCTGTCCCGTCTCGTCCTCGGACGGTGGTCCGGGGGGTGCCTCCGCGCGGACATCGATCTCCTCACCCGCGCGCAGTCTGCGCATGGCGTGCGGGAGCTTGCGGCGCGCGATCTCCAGAGCGTCGTTGCGCAGGCTGACGAGTTCGACGACGAGGCCGCGCCCGATGCGTACGGAGATGACGAGGGAGGCGGCGACCGCGGCGAGTCCGAAGAGGACGGCCGCCCCGGCCGGGGTGAGCAGGCCGCGTCCGAACGGGTCCGCCCGTTCCGCGACACCGCGTCCGGCATCCGATCCGATGGACCGCATGCCGTCCTGCACGCGCGCGTGTGCCGCGTTCCAGGTGGCCTCGGGCGCGGCGGCGACCCCCTTCGCACCGGGCCGGGAGAGCAGCACCTTGTCCTCGACGACGCTCACGTCGGCGTATGCGTCGTCCCCGGCCAGCTCGCGCCAGGCCGCGCGTTCGGGACCGCTCAGGTCGGCGACGGCGGAGTCGGTGAGCGCCCGGCGGGTGTCCACGGCACCGGTGAAGAGGCGCAGCCGTTCTCCGTCGAGTGTGCCCGCCAGCCGGGCGCTCGACAGCACCGTGTCCTCCCGGGCCAGCGCCTCCCCGGCCCGGGAGAATTCGAGCAGCACGCGCGCGTCGGATCCCAGCCCGGCGTCCTGGACGCTCGTGAGCGCGCCGCCCACGGCGAAGGCCTTCGAGATCGTCTTCGTGTACTGCCCGTACGCCTCGTCCCACCCCGTCCGCCGCTCCAGCAGCGCGCCGCGCAGCGATCGCAGGTTCTCGGCTGCGGCGACGAACGTCTCGAGCCGTACGGCCACACCGGCGGGCAGGTCGGCGCCGTCGGCCACGGTGTTGCGGTCGCCCAGCCGCAGCACGGCCACGGCTCGGTCGGTGCGCCCCGCCAACTCCTTGAGCTCACCGGGCCGCTCCGCCGACGGGTCGGTCGCGTACCGGACGGCGGCCGCGCGCTCGGCCTGGAGAGCCGCGACGGCGGCGTCGACCGGGGCACGCACCGTGGAGTCCACGCGCTGCAACTGCCGCAGCCGCGCGACGTCCTGTGCGGTGGTGACGGTGGCATAGGCCCAGAGGGCGAGAAGGGAGACGACGGGCACCATGAGCAGGCACACGATCTTCGCCCGTACCGTGCGGGGGCGCACGTGCCAGCGCCCCGCGCGTTCGGTCGTCGCGGCCGGCGCTTCGGTGGCCGCCTCGTCGGCGTCGAGATGCTCGTCGGCGGGCGGGCCCGCGTGCGCGCGGCGACCGCGGACAGGCGGTTGTGGCGGCGGCTCGGCGCCGGCCCTGGGGGTCTTGCGGGGTGTACGCATGGCCTCCTCGCTCGGAGTGGTGCGGGGCGCTGCGTCCAGGCCGTCGTGGCCCCGGAACCGCCCCTAGGGGGCGACGCTCTCGACCGGTCGCTGGGCCGACGCGGATGCCTCGCGCTCGTCGGCCGTGGGCGAGAGGGCGACGAACGCCGACGTCAGGAAGAGGTAGGACCCGAGACCCACGGCGAGGGGGAAGATGAACTGCATCACCGTGGCGCCGGGCAGGAGCGCCCTGGAAGGGTCGACCCGCACGCTGACCGCCATCATCCCGGTGTAGTGCATGCTGCTCACGGCTCCGCCCATGACGAGGGAGGACGCGGCGACCGCCACGGGCGACTTGATGTTGAGTGCGGCCCACAGTGCCGCGGTCGCCGCGACCACGGCGATCACCACGGAGAGTCCGATGAGCACGGGGTCGTAGGCCACCGCGCCGTGCAGCCGCAGCGCAGCCATGCCGAGGTAGTGCATGCTCGCCACGCCCACGCCGGTGGTGAGTCCTCCGAGAACGAGGGCGCGACCGCGGTCGCGCCCGTAGCCGACGGCGAAGACGCCCGCGCCCACGACGACCATGGCGACGACGAGACTGAGGATCGTCAGCGGCACGTCGTAGCGGATCTCGGTTCCGCCGACGCCGAAGCCGAGCATCGCCACGAAGTGCATCGTCCAGATGCCGGTGCCGATCGCGGAAGCGGCGGTGAGCAGCCAGTTCCGCCGCGAACGCCCCGTGGCGCCCAGCGCCCGGACGGTGCAGCGCAGGCCCAGAGCGGCGCCTATGCAGGCCATCACGTACGACAGCACGGGGGTCAGCCAGCCGAAGGTGGCGTGGTCCAGGTGTCCCATGGCCCAGGGACGCTAGTCCCGCCAAGGGCGCATGAAGGGGGCGCGTTTCGAAAGGTGTTGGAATATGACGCAGACAGACCCCTGAGCGATCGCACGGCGCTCGAACGTGTGCACCGCGTCGTCCTTCGTGTCGGTGAGAGATCATGCGGAACATGAGCGACAACCACACACACGTCCAGGAGTTCTTCTCGGCACGCGCGGCGGACTGGGACGACCGGTTTCCCGACGACGGCCCCGCCTACGCGTCCGCGGTGGCCGAACTGGGGCTGCGTGAGGGCGACCGCGTGCTCGACGCGGGCTGCGGCACCGGACGGGCGCTGCCCCCGCTCCGCGCGGCCGTGGGTGCGTCCGGAGTCGTCCTCGGAGCCGATCTGACCCCGGCGATGCTGACGGCGGCGGTACGGGCCGGGCGGGACCGGTACGGTCGTCTGCTGCTCGCGGACGTGGGTGCCCTGCCGATGCGCACGGAGTCCCTGGACGCCGTGTTCGGCGCGGGTCTCGTCTCGCATCTCCCGGACCCCGCGGAGAACCTGCGGGAGCTGGCCAGGGTGGTCCGTCCCGGTGGCGTACTGGCGCTCTTCCACCCCATCGGCCGGGCGGCGCTCGCGGCGCGCCAGGGACGGCAGATCACCCCCGGCGATCTCCGCGCCGAGAGCAACCTCCGTCCTCTGTTGGAGGGTTCCGGCTGGCGCATGACCTCCTACATCGACGAGGACGCACGGTTCCTGGCTCTGGCCGTACGTCCCGTCTGAACGCTCAGACCCTGCCGGCGATCTGGGCCGCGTACGCGTCCGGATTGTCGAACATCACGTTGTGTCCGGCTCCCGGCACGGTCACCACGCGCACGCCCGCCGCTTCCAGCTCGGCCCTGCCCGGGAGTTCGCCACTCAGCTCGCCCTGGAGAAAGACACGGTCCGCGACCACCCCCTTGAGCATGTCCCGCATCGTGGGGTTCGTGCCGCGGGCGAGCCCCTTGGCGGTCCGGTGCAGGGCTCGTGGATCGGCCAGCCGCATCGTCGCCGCCCAGGTGGGTCCGACCTTCTCCAGCACGCGTGCGTGGCCGCCGTTCTCGACGTAGTCGGCCTCCTCGTAGGAGGCGATCCCGCTGCTGCCGGCCGTGACCGGTGGGTACGGGTCGAGATTGGCCTCCGTGAGCACCAGCCGGGAGACGAGGTCGGGCCGGCGATGCGCGAGCACGATGGCGACGGCGCCTCCCATGCTGTGCGCGATCAGCTCCGCTCCACTGACCGACGCCTCGTCCAGCGCGGCGGCCAGTGCGTCGGCGTGCTCTTCCAGCGTGTAGCCGAAGTCGGCGGGCCGGTCGCTGATCCCGTGCCCGGGCAGATCGACGAACAGGGTCCGGCGGCCGGCGAGTTCGGGGCGCGCCGCGATGTGGGCGCTGTAGACGGTCGAAGCCGCTCCCAAGCCGTGCACATGAACGCGCGCGGGCTCGGCACCGGCCGCCTCCGTCCAGCGCACACAGCTTCCCCCGCCGTCGAATACGGCCTGCTTCATCCCGCTATCCCTTCGACACCGTTCCACCAGCACCATCCCAGGGATAATACCTCGATACCGATGTATCGAGGAAGCGATGTACCCCGGAGTACGGCAGAATGCGGGCATGCTGGAGCTCGCCATCCTCGGTTTCCTGTACGACGCCCCGCTGCACGGCTACGAACTGCGCAAGCGCATCTCGGCGCTGACGGGACACGTGCGGCCCGTGGCCGAGAGCACGCTGTACCCCGCGATCAAACGACTGGAGCAGGCGGGCCTGCTCGAACGGGCCACCGAGCCCGGCTCCATTGCGGCTCCGCGCCACGTCCTGACGCTCACCGAGGACGGCAGGAGCGAACTGCGACGACGCCTCGCGGAGCCGACCCAGCGCGACGTCACCGACGAGAACCGCTGGTTCACGGTCCTCGCCTTCCTGCGGCACCTGGCGGACCCCGTGGCCCAGGCCGTCGTCCTGCGGCGACGCCTCGCCTTCCTCGAAGAGCCCGCCAGCTTCTTCTACGACGGCGACCGACCGCTGCGCGCGGAGGAGCTGGACGACCCCTTCCGGCAGGGCATGCTCACCATCGCGCGGGCGACCAGCAGGGCCGAACTGTCCTGGCTGCGCGCGACGATCGAGTCCCTCGACAGCGGAGGCCGTTGACGACACGGTCGATCACTCGACAGCGGGGCCGGTGACGTCCAGGTCGGTCACTCGACGGCGGGGACTGCCGACGGGACCCGGTGGGTCACTCGGCGGCGGAGGCCGCCGACGTCCCGGTGTGGCGGACGGGGCAGCCGCGCAGACCGGGAACGGGCCGGGTACCGAGGTCCGCGACGCGGTACCCGTCCGGATAGCCCTTGATCTCCCGGTTCTGGCGCGCGAAGTGCGGGGCACGGCGCGGTGGCAGCAGGCGGACGAGACGCCCGCGGGCGCGTACCGCACGGCGGACCCACGCGCGGGTGGCCGCACTCGGCGGCTCGTAACGGAAGGCCCGCAGCAGCGAGTCGTCGAGCAGCGCGAGCGTCGAGGTGCGCAGCAGGGGCGCGAGGGGACGCGGATACCAGGACGCCATCAGGTCCAGCGTCGCGTCGGAGACCCGGCGCGCACCCTCGTCCCATCCGAAGTGGGCCTCTTCGTAGGCGTCGAGGCAGGCTTCGAACTCCTCATAGGTGCCCGGGATGTCCGCGATGCCCATGTGCCGGCCCAGGGTGCGGTAGTGGACGGTCGAGGCGACGATCTCGTGACGCGACATCCTGCGCCACCCGTACGCGTCGATCCACCGCTTGGGCATCACGACGAACGTGCAGAGCACGTAGCGCATGTCCTCGTTGCCGATGTCGTAGCTGCGGTGCATCTGGTTGATGCGGCGGATCGCGGTGCGGCCCTGCTCGCCGTCGAAGCCGTGCTCGACGACGGCGTCCAGGAGCAGTGCGGTGTCGTCGTAGCGCCTCTGGGCGCGGTCCGTGAGCTCCGCCGTCTCGGCGAGCAGGCGCCCGATGCCGGGGACGGCGTAGGTGCGGTAGAGGGCCAGCTCCAGCGCGCGCGTGAAGTCCCACGGGAACTCGTAGACCGCGGACAGCCGGTAGATCTCCAGCGAGTCCTGGTACGGGTCCATTCGCCGGATCCGCTCGAGCCGCTCGAAGCGCTTCACGCAGCCTCCCCCTTCTGCCGCCGAGCCTCCAACTCTACGTTGAGTGGCAGCACATGGACGATCAGCTACGACAACCGCACAGGGAAGGTGGCCCCGATGTCCGCCATGTTCGACAGACTCCGCAAGCTGTGGCGCCAGGCACCACCGGAGCGTGACGGGGAGCGGCGGCCGGAGAAGCGCGGCCACAACCTTTTCGAGGCCGCGGCGGCCTATGTGTCGGCGTGCGCCGACGACGACCAGGACGGGATCGACGAGGCCGCGGCCCGGGTGTCCCCGGAGGCGCTGTCGTTCGGGGTGAGCGAGCTGGCCTGTCGCGCCGTGATCGCGCTGGCGCGGGAGCGCGACGAGTCACCGCGGACGGTGGCACGGTCGCTGCTGGGGCTGCCGGCCGCCTGATCCGGGGGCCGCGCGGTCGATTCGCCCCTGTCCAGCCGGATAACTGCAGCTCCGGGGTTGCTTCCCCCTCGTGACAAGCGCCCGGCCGCCGCATTAAGGTGCGCCGACGGATGAAGCGATGGGGAGGCTGGGATGGCCGGGACGGGCGTGGACGCCGTCGCCGCCGAGGACGACGACGCACTCTTTGTGCTGACCGCGGTGCTGCTGACGCCCGCGAAGTTCCCCAGCGTGCTGGGCGACGACTATCCGGAGGCCTGCGCGGCGCTGGATCTCGCGCCGCTCGCCGACGGGTACGGCCTGGTGCTCGGCCAGGACAGCGACGGCGCGCGGTGGACGGTCGTGGTCGACGACGTGTCCCTGGTGGCGGTGGCCATCGCCTCGTGGGACTGCGGCATCGAGTACGACCTGTCGCCCGACGAGCGCTCGGTCGTCGCCGCGCTGCCCGGCTGGCCACTGGCGGTGGCCGTGGCGGCTCCGGGCGTACCGGCGCCGCACGATCCCGCGGCCGAGGTCGCGGAGCGGCCGCCGCTGACCCCGCCGGACACCAGCACCTGGGGCCCCGCGCAACGGCGTCTCGGCGCCGACGAAATCGCCCTGCAATGGGCGATTTGGCGCGAGCAGATTCCCGAGGGGCAGTTCGTCGACCCCGAGGCGGGCGAGGCAGAACCGGCCGCGGAGGAGCCCGAGGCGGGGGCGGCGGAGGCCGAGAAGGACGGTGGAGCGCGCAGCGGCATCCGCCGTGTGCTGGCCGAAGCGCACGCATACGTGGAGACACCGCCGCCGCTCGGCAGGGTGCGGTCGTCCTTCGCCCCGGGCGACGCGAGGACACTACGGGCCGACGGTCCCGGCTGGTCCATGGTGGCGAGGACCGACGACATCGCCTTCGTCCTCCTCGACGAGGAGCCCGGCGAGGTCCTGCCGATCGGCCGGGGTGCGCAACTGCCCGGCCTCCTGGAGGCTCTCGACAAGATGGCGGTGCGCCCGGCCTGAGCGTGGCCGCGGCCGGCTCCGGGCACGGCCGATCCCGCGCTCCGGCTCCGGGCACGGCCGATCCCGTGCTCCGGCTCCGGGCGCCGGCGCCGGGCACGGTCGATCCGGGGGCCCCTTCCGTTCGCCGTGGCAGAGGGCGTCGGCGGCGCCGCGACGAGGGCCGCTCACGAGCATCGAGCACCGCGGACTGCATCTTGGGACCCCACACCCGAGACGCGGCCCATGTGGTCCCCACCCATGGTCGACAGCCGGACGAGATCGCAGCATGGGGCAGCCCCAAGCTCCCGTCCCCCTGGAGGCCGGTCATGCGTCCGCCCCGCCGTGTTCCCCTGTTCGCCGCTGCCGCGACGGCGTTGGTCCTCACCGGGCCGGTGCCCGCGCATGCCGCGCCGCCGGGCGGTGAACGCTGCGAGCGGCACGCGCCGGTACGCGTACCCGGCGCCGCGTTCCAGCAGAGCGCGTGTCTCGGGGATCTGACCACCTCCGGGCTGGCCGGGACCCCGTACACCGACATGGCCGATCAGGCGGGCCTCACGGCCAAGGGCACGGTCAACCCCTCGGGGGTGCCCGGCATGCAGATCGACGGGTACTTCCCGGACGGCTCGCAGTTCAACACCACACACGGCTGGCACCACGACGCCCAGTTCGTGATCCGGCTGCCCGACAACTGGAACGGCGGGCTCGTCGTTACGGGTGCTCCTGGCACGCGCAGGCAGTACGCCACGGACACGGCCATCTCCGACAAGGTGCTGGCCGAGGGGTATGCGTACGCGGCCACGGACAAGGGCAACAGCGGGCCCGACTTCTACCGGGACGGCACCCGGCCGGGAGACGCGGTCGCCGAGTGGAACCGGCGGACCACCCAGCTCACGCGGGCGGCACGCAAGGCCGTGGCCCAGCGCTACGGCCACGCCCCCCGCCGGACGTACATGACCGGCATCTCCAACGGGGGATATCTCACCCGGTGGCAGCTGGAGAACCACCCGGAGCTGTACGACGGCGGGGTCGACTGGGAGGGTGCGCTCTGGACCGCGGAGGGCCCCAACCTGCTCACGTCTCTGCCGACGGGCGTGGCGAGGATGCTCGGCGCGGCGGACGACGACGACATGGAGGCGGTGGGCTTCGCTCCCGGCTCCGCCTTCCTGTGGCCGTATCACGAGAAGGCCTACTGGGGCGTCACGCAGAAGATCTACCGTGCGGAGTTCGACCCTTCCTACGACCCGGACTGCCCGGGTTCGTCCGCCGGGTCCGGTGCGGAGCAGATTCTGGCGCCCTGCCCCTCCGACGCCGCATACGACTACGGGTCGCGGCCGGCTTCCGTGCACCGCGCCGTCGCGCGGGTGGCGCTGACCGGGCGCATCTGCCGGCCGCTGATCACCCTGCACGGCGACCTCGACGCCCTGCTGCCCCAGGCCGCGGATTCCGATGTGTACGCGCGGATGGTCGAGGACAGCGGCCGGGGGCAACGGCACCGCTACTACTCCGTGGAGGGCGGGACGCACGTCGACGGGCTGTACGACACGTATCCCGACCGCCTGCGGCCGATCCTGCCCTGCTACCGCTCCGCGTTCCGCGCGCTGACCGCGTGGGTCGAGCGAGGAACACAGCCGCCCGCGGACCGGACCGTGGCGAGGCCCGCGAGCGGTGATGTGGTCAATTCCTGCGCGCTGGACACGGCCGCCTCATCGCACCCGTAGCCCTCAGCGGCCCAGCTCGCGGCGGCTGACGCGGCGCAGTCTGCGCCGCTGCGAGGGGTCGAGCGCCAGGTAGGCGGCGGCCGGAATCCCGAGCACGATCAGGAAGGCGATCCACCAGGGGACGCCCAGGGCGGGCAGCAGGATCAGCAGGACGATCCCGATCCCCACGCCCCCTGCGACGACTTTCGCTTTCTTCGACATGTGTGTGTCGCCTCCTCCGCGGCCAGCGGCCGCTCTCTGTCCTGAAAACGGGCCGGGGCTCCGAGCGGTTCCGGAATGCGACCCTGACGAGCCCCTGAGTCGACCCCGAGAATCCCCCGAAGGCTGTTCCGCTACTCGATCCTCAGGGGCTCCCCGACCTCGTACATGTGGCGCAGCGCCTGCCGATAGGAGTCGACGAGCCCGGTCTCCGCGTAGGGGATACCCAACTCCTCGCAGTGGGCGCGCACCAGGGGCTGGGCGAGTCGAAGATGCGGCCGGGGCATGCTCGGGAACAGATGGTGCTCGATCTGGTAGTTGAGGCCGCCGAGGAACCAGTCGGTCACGGGGCCGCCGCGGATGTTGCGCGAGGTGAGCACCTGACGGCGCAGGTGCCCCCAGCGGTCGCCGTCCGGGTCGGGCATCTCCATGCCCTTGTGGTTGGGCGCGAAGGCCAGGCCCAGATGGAGGCCGAAGAGCGCCTGGTGGAGGGCGGCGAAGGCGAGGGCCTTGCCGAGGGACATCGAGGTGACCAGCAAACCCGTGTAGGCGACGGCGTGCAGCACGAGCAGCAGCGCCTCGACCGCCCGTTCCCTCGGAGGCTGCCTGCGCAGGTCCCGGAAGCCGTGGACCTTCAGCGCGATGCCTTCGAGGAGGGTGAGCGGGAAGAACAGCCAGGCCTGGTTGCGGGTGAGCCAGCGCCGGAAACCGGATCGCTCGGCGGCCTGCGCGCTGGTGAAGACGAGAACGTCGGCGGCGACGTCCGGGTCCTTGTCGACATGGTTCGGATTGGCGTGATGGCGAGCGTGCTTGTCGTTCCACCAGGCATAGCTCATGCCCAGAAGGAGGTTGCCGTGCACCAGACCGATCAGACGGCCGGCGGACTTGTCGCCGGTGATCTGCCCGTGTCCGGCGTCATGGCCTATGAAGGCGGATCGGGCGCAGAGCACGGCGAGTACGGGAGCGAGCAGCAGCGTCCACCAGGAGTCGCCGACCAGGGCGATGCCCGTGACGACGCCGGCCAGCGAGAGGGCGTTGACGGCGATGCCGAGGGCGTACCAGCCGTGCCGGCGCTCCAGGAGGTGCTGTCCCCGGACGGTGCGCAGGAGAGGGGCGAATTCGCTTCCCGCGGACGGCCCGGTGATCACTTCGGAAGGGTGGTCCTCGACGGCGGCGCTCTGGGGCATGGCTGGTCTCCGGTCTGTCATGGCCTGGGCTGGCCTCCAGAAACGTACGGATCACTGCTGGTCGGGGGCCATGGCGCCACCACCCAGGCACACCGGGGGCAGGCCCCCGGGGGCCTGAGGGGGGCTGGCCACACCCTGAGCGATTCCGGGGTCGCCCCTGGCCGGTGAACGGCCTCGCGTGCTGTACCCTCGGCGGCCCGACCCCCCTCTAGTCAAATTTGAGGAACCTGTCATCGCCGAGCAGCCGATTCCCGTCGCAACCCCCTCCGAGATCTCCGAGCTGGCCCGCTGCTGTGCCGTGTTCGTCCCCGCGGAGCCAGGCAGGACCGGACGCGTCGCGTTCTGGCGGCCCGACGGCGACGCTCCCCCGCTCGTCGCGTCCGGGACCGCCGAGGAGCTCACGGTCGCCGTGCCCGGCGATCAGGGGATCGAGCCGCTGTCCGTACCCGCCGTCCTGCTGCCGGTTCGTGCCGCTCTGCCGGTCCTCACGCGGGCGCGTGCCGTCCCGCAGGCGCACCGGGCGACCGCGTTCTGGGGCACGGCGTCCGTGTTCGCTCTCCAGCTCGCGGCACGCGGCCTCCTCCTGCCCGGGCTGACCGACGACGACCACGACGCGTGGCGCGCCGGGCCGCTGGGCGCCGACGATCTGACGCGGACGCGGGATCTGGCGGCCGCCATGCCACCGGACGCGCACGCCGTACCGGTCGACGCCCACGAGCCGGTGCGCCTGCCGGACCAGGAGTGGTTGCTGCGGGCGTTCCTCGACGCCGTCGCCGACGCCCTCCCACGGTCCCCCGCTGCACGGATCGCTGCGGGCGGGCCCGCCTTCGCGGCCGCGGAGCCCCGGCACGTTCCGGAACAGCGTGCCTGGGCGACGGCGGTGGCCGCCGGGCACGACGCCAGGGTGCGGATCTCGCTGCGCGTCGAGGTGCCCGGTCTCGACACCGACGTGCCGGACGCGCCCCGGCTGCCGTTCCGTGCCGTACTGCAGGTGCACAGCGCGAGCGATCCCACTCTCGTCGCGGACGCCCGTACGGTCTGGGGCGACGGCGGGGTGTTCGGCCCGCGCGCGCGGCCGGACACGCTGCTCGCGCTGCGCCGCGCCGCCCGGGCCTGGCCCCCGCTGACTCCCCTGCTGTCGGCTGCGGAGCCCGACGCCGTGGAACTCGCCGACGACGAGGTCACCGAACTCCTCGGCGAGGGAGCCCGTTCGCTCGCGGCAGCCGGTGTCGACGTGCACTGGCCGAAGGAGCTGGCGCGCACGTTCACCGTCCGCGCGACCGTCGGGCCGTCCGGCGAGGAGGGCACCGGCACACTGCCGACGGCGCTGCCGTCCCTCCTGTCCGCCGACGCGCTGTTCGCCTTCGACTGGCGTTTCTCGCTGGGGGATCGGCAGCTCACACGGCAGGAACTGGATGCGCTCGCCGAGGCGAGCAGGCCCGTGGTCCGGCTGCGCGGCCAGTGGGTCCTCGTGGATCCGCAGGAGATTCACCGCGCGCGGGCGCGCAAGGACCGCAAGATCACACCCATCGACGCGCTGAGCGCCGCACTGACCGGCTCCACGGAGGTGGACGGCCGCAAGGTCCAAGTCCGGCCCACGGGCTGGCTGGCCGCATTGCACGAGCGGCTCACGGACCCGGAGGGGCAGGGCCCGGTCGGGCAGCCGGCCGCACTCACCGCGACACTGCGCGACTACCAGCTCCGGGGGCTGAACTGGCTGGCCCGGATGACCTCTCTGGGACTCGGCTGCTGCCTGGCCGACGACATGGGCCTCGGCAAGACGATCACCCTGATCGCCCTGCATCTGCACCGGCGGAGCGACGCGTCCGCGGCGGGGCCGACACTCGTCGTCTGCCCCACGTCGCTGATGGGCAACTGGCAGCGCGAGATCGAGAGGTTCGCCCCCGGTGTCCCGGTGCGCCGCTTCCACGGCTCCCGCCGCAGCCTGGACGGCCTCGTGGACGGGGAGTTCGTCCTCACCACGTACGGCACGATGCGGCTCGACGCGGAGCGGCTCGCCGCGACGGCGTGGGGCATGGTCGTCGCGGACGAGGCCCAGCACGTGAAGAACCCGTACTCGGCGACCGCACGGGCTCTGCGCACCATCGGCGCACGCGCGCGCGTGGCGCTCACCGGGACCCCGGTGGAGAACAACCTGTCCGAGCTCTGGGCGATCCTCGACTGGACGACCCCGGGCCTCCTCGGCGGGCTCGGTGCCTTCCGGACCCGCTACGCGCAGGCCGTGGAGGGCGGTCGGGACCCCGCCGCGGGAGAGCGACTGGGCAGGCTGGTCCGGCCGTTCCTGCTGCGGCGCAGAAAGTCCGACCCGGGCATCGCGCCGGAGCTCCCGCCGAAGACCGAGACCGACCTCGCCGTGTCACTCACCAAGGAACAGACCGGTCTGTACGAGGCCGTGGTGCGGGAGACGATGGCGGAGATCTCCGGAGCCGACGGCATGGCGCGGCGCGGTCTGATCGTCAAGCTGCTCACCGGACTCAAACAGATCTGCAATCACCCGGCGCAGTTCCTCAAGGAGGAGCAGCCGACGATCGCGGGCAGGTCCGGGAAGCTGGAACTCCTGGACGAGCTGCTCGACACGATCCTCTCCGAGGGGGCGAGCGTGCTGGTCTTCACGCAGTACGTACAGATGGCGCGTCTGATCGAACGGCACCTGTCGGCACGCGGTGTGCCGTCGCAGTTCCTGCACGGTGGCACGCCCGTGCCCGAACGGGAGCGGATGGTGCAGCGCTTCCAGCAGGGCGAGTCACCCGTCTTCCTGCTGTCCCTGAAGGCGGCGGGCACGGGCCTCAACCTGACGCGAGCGGAGCACGTCGTGCACTACGACCGCTGGTGGAATCCGGCCGTCGAGGCCCAGGCCACCGATCGCGCGTACCGCATCGGCCAGACCCGGCCCGTGCAGGTGCACCGGTTCGTCGCCGAGGGGACCATCGAGGACCGGATCGCCGACATGCTCGTGCGCAAGCGCGAGGTGGCCGACGCGGTGCTCGGAGCCGGAGAGGCGGCGCTCACGGAACTGACGGACGCCGAACTGGCCGACCTGGTCGAGCTGCGAGGGGGCGTCCGATGACCCGATCCGACGCAGAGCGTACGTTCGCGGCGCTGCCGCCGGCCCAGGGGCGGTCCTTCGCCCGGACCTGGTGGGGCCGGGCCTGGTTGACGGCGCTGGAGGACGCGGCCGTGGACTCGATCCAGGTGAAGGCGGGGCGCCGGCTCGCGCGCGCGGGTGCCGTCGGCGCGGTGTCGGTGCGACCGGGACGCATCACCGCGGTCGTCCAGGACCGCGACGGCACCGCACACCGCGCCGACGTCCTGCTGCAGGAGCTGTCCGATGAGCAGTGGGACCGCTTCCTGGGCATCGCCGTCGAACGGGCCGGGCACGTCGCCGCGTTGCTCGACCGGGAGATGCCGCCGCACCTGGTGGAGGACGGCGCGGCCACCGGCGTCGAACTCCTGCCGGGGCTCGGCGACCTGGAGCCGGAGTGCGGCTGCGGCGCCTGGGACCACTGCCGGCACACGGCTGCCTTGTGCTACCAGACCGCGAGGCTGCTGGACGAAGACCCGTTCGTGCTGCTGCTGATGCGGGGGCGCGGCGAGGGCGCGCTGCTGGACGAGCTCCAGAGGCGCAGTGTCCGGCCGGTCGAGGAGCCGGCGCCGCGACGGACCGCACCGGATCCCGTGGACGCCGCCGAGGCGTACGCCACCGGTGACATTCTGCCGCCACTGCCCGCCCTCCCCGAGCCGCCGGAGCAGCCGGGCCGACCGCCGTCCCTGGACTCCGCGTCGCCGCCCGCCGCCGGCGTGGAGACCGCGTCCCTGGAGTTTCTGGCGCTGCAGGCCGCCGGGGAGGCCCTGGGGCTCCTCCTGGATGCGCTCGACCCCGAACACCCACGGCGTCCCGTCGAGCCGGAACCGGCCCTCGCTCAAGATGCCGTACGGCTGGCGGCGGCCGACCCGGGCGAGGAGATCACCGGCCGGCTCGCCGAGGGCTCGGGCCGGGACCGGGACGGGCTGGCACTCGCCGTCCGCGCATGGAGGTACGGCGGCCCGGCCGCGCTGTCCGTCCTCGAACACGAGTGGACGATGGGGCCGGAGGACCTCGCACGCGCGTGTGCCGCGATGGAGTCCGCCTGGGACGACGCCGAGCGGCCGCCGCTGCGACGCTCGGCGAACCACTGGACGGCCGTCGGCGTGCCGGTCCAGGTGCGTCTGGGGCGGGACGGACGATGGTGGCCGTATCGCGAGGAGCGCGGACGCTGGGTGCCCGCCGGTACGGCCTCCACGGACCCGGCCTCCGCCTTCGGCGCCGCCGTCGGCGACGAGTGACGGGCACGTCCGTCCGGCTGCCCGTCGGCATCGACGGCACGCGCGCGTGGACTTGCGGTGGCGCACGCGCGCGTGAGGTCACTCCAAAGGCTCGGTCAGTCTGCGCCCGCCGCCGTCGGCATCGGCGACCAGGCTGCACGTCACGTTGTCGATGCCGACCTCGTAGGCGGCAGTGTCCGGATACTGCACGAGGGTGCCGCGCACGGTGCCCGCGGGCTGTCCGGCCGCCCTGCGCTGCAACGTCTTCTCGCACAGGGCGGACGCGGCCTTCCTGCGCGCGGCGTCGGAGGCGTACGTGCCCTCCAGTTCGGCGACCTGCACGACCTCGGCATCGTGGGGTGCGCGGCACGAACGCCTGGCCGCCTGCCCCGGGCGTGTGCCGTCCACGTCGAAGCAGTCACCCCTGCCGAGCATGTAGTACGGCACTTCGTCGCCGGCCGGGGCCGCGAAGAGCGATTCGAGGTCGCTCGGCAACGCACTCGGCAGCCCGCTGGGGAAGTCACTGGGCAGCCCCGACGGCAGGTTCGAGGGCAGTCCCGAGGGCAGCCTCGTGGGCAGTTCCGACGGAATGCTCAGGGAGGGTCCCGGCGAACGGCTCGTGTCCTTGTCGCCTTCGGTGGGTGACTTGTCGTCCGAGGAATCACCACTTGCGTTCACCACCAGGAGCACGGCGACGACGACACCCAGGGCCACCAGTACGGCGACCACCAGGAAGAGCGTGTTACGGCGCGGCCCCGGCCCGCCGGGTGGTCCCGCGGGCGGGAACGGGGGCTCGCCGCCGGCGCCCGACGACCAGTTCCCGCCGCCCGGGGGCGGGCCGTAGCCTCCGCCCGCGTACCCTCCCCCTCCCGGCGGCGTTCCCGGTCCCTCCGGAGGCGGGCCGTAGCCTCCGGGCGGCGGACCGAATCCACCGTGGTCCGGAGGCGGGCGTCCTGGCGGCTGGGGCGGTAAGGGTGGCATGGCCATACCGTCAAGAGTCGCCTCGAACCGGTCACAGCGCGAGCCCCCTGCGGGGGTTGATACGGACCCATGCCGTGGACGGAACGGTTCCGGAGCATTCCTGATGCAGGAGCGGGGGTCCGCATCGGTCAGCACACTGACCTGGGACGGCTGCCGGACGTCGCCGGGCTCCACTCCTGCGGCAGCCCGGCGACGCGGCGTGCTCAGCCTCGCGCCCCCAACAGGTGGTCCATGGCCAGCTGGTCCAGCCGCTCGAAGGCCATCCCGCGCGCGGCGGCCGCCTCCACGTCGAAGTCCTCGAAGGCCGCTCGGTCGGCGAGCAGCGCCGACAGGCCGTCCGCCGCGGTGGGCTGTGCGAGTTCGTCCAGTCGCGAGGCCCGCAGGGCCTCCTGGACCTCGGGATCCGCTCGGAACGCCGCCGCCCGGTCGCGCAGGACGAGGTAGTTGCGCATGCAGCCCGCGGCGGACGCCCACACACCGTCGAGGTCCTCGGTCCGCGGCGGCTTGAAGTCGAAGTGCCGCGGTCCTTCGTAGCCGGCGGTCTCCAGGAGGTCCACCAGCCAGAAGGCCGAGCGCAGGTCGCCCGCGCCGAAGCGCAGGTCCTGGTCGTACTTGATACCCGACTGACCGTTCAGGTCGATGTGGAACAGCTTGCCCGCCCACAGTGCCTGGGCGATGCCGTGCGGGAAGTTCAGCCCGGCCATCTGCTCGTGGCCGACCTCGGGGTTGACGCCGTACAGCTCCGGGCGCTCCAGGCGCTCGATGAAGGCCAGGGCGTGGCCGACCGTGGGAAGCAGGATGTCGCCGCGCGGCTCGTTCGGCTTCGGCTCGATCGCGAAACGCAGGTCGTATCCCTGCGAGGTCACGTATTCGCCCAGGAGGTCGAAGGCCTCCTTCATGCGGTCGAGAGCGACGCGCACATCCTTGGCGGCGCCGGACTCGGCGCCCTCCCGGCCGCCCCATGCGACGTACGTCTGCGCACCCAGTTCGACCGCGAGGTCGATGTTGCGGATGGTCTTGCGCAGGGCGTACCGCCGTACGTCCCGGTCGTTGGCGGTGAAGGCGCCGTCCTTGAACACGGGGTGCGTGAACAGGTTGGTGGTGGCCATCGGCACGGTCAGGCCGGTGGCGTCGAGCGCCTGGCGGAAGCGCTTGACGTGCGACTCGCGCTCGGTGTCCGAGGACCCGAAGGGAATCAGGTCGTCGTCGTGGAAGGTGACTCCGTAGGCGCCGAGCTCCGCCAGGCGCTGCACCGATTCGACCGGGTCGAGGGCACGCCGGGTGGCATCACCGAACGGGTCCCTTCCCTGCCAGCCGACGGTCCACAGGCCGAAGGTGAACCTGTCCTCGGGGGTGGGCTGGTAGTTCATGCCGCGGCTCCTTGCTCTGCTCCGACTATTTCGTCATGGCGCTTAACAAATTAGTATGCGAGGGCATCTCTGGGAAGAGACCCATCACGAAACCCGGTCACAAAGGTCCGTACGGCGCCACCACCAGGCCAGATCCCGCGGAGCCGCGGAAGAGGGAGAGCCCCATGTCAGCAGCCGAGGGTCCGCTCGTCGTGGGGGTGGACACGTCCACCCAGTCCACCAAAGCCCTGGTCGTCGACGCATCCACCGGACAGGTGGTGGCGAGCGGGCAGGCGCCGCACACGGTCTCCTCCGGAGCAGGCCGCGAGAGTGACCCGCGGCAGTGGTGGGACGCGCTGCGGGAGGCGCTCCACCAGTGCGGAGACGCGGCGCACGAGGCCGCGGCCGTGTCGATCGGCGGACAGCAGCACGGACTCGTCACCCTGGACGCCGCAGGGAACCCGGTGCGCCCGGCCCTGCTGTGGAACGACGTCCGCTCGGCGCCCCAGGCCCGTCGCCTGATCGAGGAACTGGGCGGACCGAAGGCCTGGGCCGAGCGCTCGGGCAGCGTGCCCGGCCCGTCCTTCACCGTGACGAAGTGGGCCTGGCTCGCCGAGCACGAGCCGGAGGCGGTCCGTGCGACAGCGGCGGTGCGTCTGCCGCACGACTACCTGACCGGGCGCCTCACCGGCGAGGGCACCACGGACCGCGGTGACGTCTCCGGCACGGGCTGGTGGGCCTCCGCCACCGAGTCGTACGACGAGGAGGTCCTCGCGCACATCGGCCTCGACCCCGCTCTGCTCCCCCGCGTGGTGCGCCCGGGCGAGCTGGCCGGCACCGTGCGCGACACCGCCGACCTGCCCTTCTCCAAGGGCACTCTGGTCGCGGCCGGCACCGGCGACAACGCGGCCGCCGCACTCGGACTCGGGCTGCGACCCGGCACCGCCGTCCTCAGCCTCGGCACGTCCGGCACGGTGTACGCCGTCTCCACCCGCCGACCCGTCGACCCGACCGGCACCGTGGCCGGCTTCGCCGACGCCCGCGGGGACTGGCTCCCGTTGGCCTGCACCCTGAACTGCACCCTCGCTGTCGACCGCGTCGCCGCGCTGCTCGGGCTGGACCGTGAGGCGGTCGAGCCCGGCACGGGCGTGACCCTGCTGCCCTATCTGGACGGGGAGCGCACGCCCGACCTGCCGCACGCCTCGGGCCTCCTGCACGGGCTCCGGCACGACACGACCGGGGGCCAGTTGCTGCAGGCCGCCTACGACGGCGCGGTCCACTCGCTCCTCGGTGCCCTCGACCTGGTGCTCGACACCGACGCGGACCGCTCCGCGCCGCTGCTGCTCATCGGCGGGGGCGCCCGGGGCAAGGCGTGGCAGGAGACCGTGCGGCGGCTGTCCGGACGACCCGTCCAGGTGCCCGAGGCCAGGGAACTCGTCGCCCTGGGCGCCGCCGCGCAGGCCGCCGGACTGCTGACCGGCGAGGACCCGGCGGCGGTGGCCCGGCGCTGGGACACCGCCCGGGGTCCCGTGCTCGAAGCCGTGGAACGGGACGAGGCGGCGCTGGTGCGGATCACCGGGGTACTCTCCGACGCGGCCCCGCTGCTGGAGCGGGAACCGCACACGCGCTGACGAGGGTCGGCCTGACCAGGCAGCCCCACGGGGACCGGCCGGACGAGGACTGACGGAGGCATGACCGCACCGCTGCACGAGGCCCGGCCGACCGGCCGCCGGCTGCCCGACACCCAGCAGGGCATGCGCCGCCGCAACCTCGCCCGCGTCATGCACACGGTCAGCGACGAGGGGCCGCTCTCCCGGGCAGCCGTGGCCTCGCACATCGGCCTGACCCGGGCGGCCGTCTCCACCCTGGTGGACGAGCTGATCCGCTACGGACTGCTGGAGGAGCTGGGTCCGGAGCGCCCAGGCCGCGTCGGGCGCCCCGGCTCGGCGCTGGCCGTGAGCGGTCGCGGTCCCGCCGGCATCGGTGCGGAGATCGGCGTCGACCACCTCGCGGTCTGCGCGGTCGATCTACGGGGTGAGGTACGGGCACGGGCCGTACGGCACGGGGCGAACCGCGGCCGCTCCCCCGAGTCGGTGACCGCGCAACTGACCGGACTCGTACGGCAGGTCGTCGGCCGGGCCGAACACGAGGGCCTGTGGCCCGCAGGCCTCGCGGTCGCCGTCCCCGGACTGGTCGCTCGGGATGCCCGGACCGTGGTGCGCGCCCCCAACCTCGACTGGCACGACACGGACCTCGGGGCACTGCTGCCCGAGGACATACCGCTGACCGTGGACAACGAAGCCAACTTCGGTGCTCTCGCGGAACTCTGGCTCGGTGAGGCGACTCCTCAGGACTTCCTGCACGTGTCGGCCGAGATCGGCATCGGTGGGGCGGTGGTCGTGGACGGGCGGCTGCTGCGCGGGACGCGGGGATTCGCCGGCGAACTCGGGCACGTGCCGGTCCGGCCGGAGGGCCCCGACTGCGTCTGCGGCGGGCGCGGCTGCCTGGAGCAGTACGCGGGTGAGGACGCCGTGCTGCGCGCGGCGGGCCTCGAACCCGTCGAGGACCGCGTCGGGCTGCTGGCCGGACGTGCCGCCGACGGCGACAAGGAGGTGCGACGCGCGCTGCGAGGAGCCGGCACCGCGCTCGGCGTCGCGCTGACCGGCGCGGTCAATCTGCTCGACCCCGAGAGCGTGGTGCTGGGCGGCGCGCTGGCCCGCCTGGCGCCCTGGCTGCTGCCCTCGCTGGAAGGTGAGTTGACCCGGCGCACGACAGGTCCCGCCTGTGCCGTGACCGTGTCCCGGCTCGGGCCGGAAGGGCCGCTGCTCGGTGCGGCGCACTCGGTGGTGCGAGGGGTGCTGGACGATCCGGCGACGGCTGTCGCGGGGCGTTCGTAGTCCGGAACGCCGGGGCGGGACGCCCGTGGCCCGGGGCTGCCGCGGACCTGCGGGGCGGGGTGAGGCGGTTCGTTCCCCCTTGTGGGTGAGGGAGTTGTCCACATCCACGGTGTTGTCCACCGACGGCCGCCGTGCTCTTCCTGCTCAACCGGCAGTCGCCGTACCGTAATTCACGCAAGGCGCAGCGATCCTGTCGACGGCTGCCGGTGCGGATGAATCGGGGGGGGACATGGCGGGAGAAGTGGTTGCAGGCCCCGAGCTACGGGTCGTCGAGGTGCGCGGGGGCCTGTTCCGGGGCGGGGTTGCCGCGGTCCTGGTGGACATGGTCTTGGTGGCTGCTGCCGTCACGGTGGCCGCTGTCTTGGTGGCTGACGTCGTAGTGGCCGCCGTCTTGGTGGCCGCCGTGGCCGCCTTCCTTTCGCCGACGGCCCACTCCCCCTTCGTGTCCGGGCTGATCACACCCGTGTCGCGCTCGGGTCCGCTCATCGATATCGGGATGATTGCCGCAGTGGTGATGCCGTGCACCCGTGTACGGCGCCACCCGGATCTCATAGCCACGGCAGCCCCTGTCCCACGCGACGACGAACGCCCCTCCGACGCCTCCCGCTTCCACCGAACGGAGCTGTGCAGCGATGAGTGACCCGCGGATCCTGACGGTGCGGCCCGAGCCGGGCGAGTACGCATGGACGTTCGGCGGCGCTCCACCCGTGGCACGCATCGCGCCGGGAACCGTCCTCGAGCTGTACACGGAGGACTGTTTCGCCGGCCGGGTGCGGTCCGAGAAGGACCTGGTGTCCGAGGTGTGCGAGTTCCCGTTCCTCAATCCGCAGACGGGTCCCTTCCACGTGGAGGGGGCGGAGCCGGGCGACACCGTGGCGGTGCACTTCGTGTCGATCGAGCCGGCCCGTGACTGGGCAGCCTCGACGACGGTGCCGCTGTTCGGCGCCCTCACCTCGACCCACACCACGGCCTCCCTGCAACCGCCGCTGCCGGAGACCGTCTGGATCTGGCAGCTCGATCGGGAGCGCCGCACCGCCCTGTTCAGCGCGCGCGAGAGCGACATCGAGATCGAACTGCCCATGGATCCCATGCACGGCACCGTGGGCGTGGCTCCCGCCAACCTGGAGGTGCGCTCCGCGCTGGTTCCCGACGCGCACGGAGGGAACATGGACACCCCCGAGATGAGAGCGGGCGTCACCTGCTACCTCGGGGTGAACGTCGAAGGTGCGCTGTTGAGCCTCGGTGACGGACACGCCCGGCAGGGCGAGGGCGAGACCTGCGGAGTGGCCGTGGAGTGCGCGATGAACACCGTGGTGATCGTGGAGTTGCTGAAGGGTGTGGCGACGCCTTGGCCTCGCATCGAGTCCGACACCCACATCATCTCGACCGGTTCGGCCCGCCCGCTCGAGGACGCGTTCCGGATATCCCAGTTGGACCTGGTGCAGTGGCTGGTGCGTGACTACGGGTTCAGTGAGCTGGACGCCTACCAGTTCGCGACCCAGGCGGTCGAGTCGCCGCTGGCCAATGTCTGCGACACCAACTACACCTGTGTCGCCAAGCTGCGCAAGCAGTGGCTGCCCGAGCGTGAAACCCATCGGGGACTGCATGCACGGCTGCGCGAAACGGCGGCGACGCTCCGGCGTTGAGACCACGGGCCGCAACTCGCCGGCACGGTCCGGCAGTCTCCCCCTGAGCCGCGGAGCGCCCTGACCATGTGCTGCGCACCGGACGCCACGGCACTCCCCGACCCACAGCCCAACCCCCCATCCACAACCCGAACCCCCACCCCCTCCCCCCAACCCACCGAGCGCCATCCCCCCACCTGGAAAGGCAGGCACCGATGGAGCGAGTCAGACCGTTCCTCAGTCGGCGGAGGCTGCTGACGGGCGCAGCCCTCGCCGCAGTCCCCTACGCGTTGGTCCCGGGCAGACAGGCCGGCGCCCAGGCCGCTCAAGCCGTCGACTACCCATCGGTCGAATGGGTGCCGGCGAGCACCTCCAACTACACGGCGTCCAACCGCCCCACGAGCTATCCGCTGAACTACGTGATCATCCACGTCACGCAGGAGACGTACCCCGACACCCTGTCCATCTTCCAGAACCCGCAGAAGAAGGTGTCCGCGCACTACGTCGTGCGGTCGGCCGACGGGCACGTCGCCCAGTGTGTCCGCGAGCGGGATGTCGCCTGGCACGCGGGCAACTGGGACTACAACACGCGCAGCATCGGCATCGAACACGAGGGGTGGGTCGACCAGCCCGCGTACTTCACCAACGCGCTGTACGAGCAGTCGGCGAAGCTGACCGCGGCCGTCTGCACCAAGTACGGCATCCCGAAGGACCGCGCGCACATCCTGGGTCACCACCAGGTCCCGGGCAGCGATCACACGGATCCCGGACCGAACTGGGACTGGACCCGCTACATAAGGCTCGTGAACTTCGCCTGACGTCACCTCTCGGGTGGCCGCCGTGCGGGACCTCGTCCGTCGGCCTTCGTGAGGAGGACGGTCACGACGCTTGTCGGGGCGCGCACCGGGAGTGACGATGTCCTGAGCCGCATCGCCTGCCGGGAGGCCGAGTTGACCGATCCTTGGGTGGCCCTGGAACCGGGTGCCGACCCCGTCGAGCGGGTGCGGGCGCTGCGCCGCGCACACGAGACGTTCACGGAGGCCGGGACGGTGCCGCGGCCCGTGAGATCGGTGGTCGCCGACTCCTGGCGTCGTTCAGCGCGGGCCGGAGTGGGACCCGACGGTACGGCGAGCGTCGAGCTCACCGACGGCGATCTCGGGGCGCACCGGGCGGAGCATCCGCTGGCACCGGTGATGCCGTTGATCCGCGAGCTGATGGGCACCTTCGCCGCGGACGGCGAGCATCTGCTGGCGGTGTGCGACGCCCAGGGCAGGCTGCTGTGGGTCGAGGGCCATCCGTCGACGCGCCGCGAGGCGGGCCGGATGAACTTCGTGCCCGGCGCCCGGTGGGCGGAGACCGCCGTCGGCACGAACGCACCGGGTACGGCGGTGGCCGTGGACCGGCCGGTGCAGGTCTTCGCGGCCGAGCACTTCATCCGCCGCGTGCAGCCGTGGACGTGCGCGGCGGCACCGGTGCACGACCCGCGGACCGGAAGGGTGCTCGGCGCGGTGGACATCACCGGCGGCGACGGTCTGGCGCACCCGCACAGCCTCGGTTTCGTCCAGGCGGTGGCACGTGCGGCCGAGTCGCAGCTCGCCCTGCTCGCGCCCGTTCCGACCGCGGCCGACGCGCTCGAACTGACCGCACTGGGCCGGGACGAAGCGCTGCTCCTGCTACCGGGCGGCCGCAGGCTCGGGCTCAGCCGGCGGCACAGCGAGATCGTCGTCCTGTTGTCCCGGCATCCGGAGGGCCTGACCGGCGACGAGTTGCTGTGCGCGCTGTACGAGGACGAGTCGGTGACACCGGTGACGCTGCGCGCCGAACTGACCCGGCTGCGCCGCCTGCTGGGCCCGGGTCTGCTGGAGTCCCGGCCGTACCGGCTGACGGTGCAGGTCGAGTCCGACGTCGCCGTGGTGGAGCGGCGACTGGGCACGGGGGCGGTCGCGGCGGCGGCCGCCGCGTACACGGGTCCGTTGCTGCCCTCCTCACAGGCACCGGCGGTGAGCCGGGTCAGGCGCCGGCTCGCCGACTGGCTGCGCACGGCGCTGATCGCCCGTCGCGACCCCGACCTGCTGGCGGACTGGGCGCACGCGCCGTGGGGCGAGGACGACCTCGACGTGTGGCGTGCGCTTGCGGCGGTGCGGCCGACGGCTGCGGTGCGGTCACGGCTGACGGAGCTGGACGCCGAGTTGTCGGTACCGGGGCCGGCGCCGAGACGCGCAACGTGGTTGCAACGTTCCGGTTCCTAGCCTCGCGGCGAGAGCTGCCCGACGGCGGGCAGCGCTTCTCCGGGAGGCAGACCAGCATGACCCGTTACGCGGCGCCCGGCACCGACGGCGCGATCGTCTCCTACCAGGCGCGCTACGACCATTTCATCGGCGGGGAGTACGTCCCGCCGGCCCGAGGGCAGTACTTCGAGAACCCGAGCCCGGTGAACGGGCAGCCGTTCACGGAGGTCGCCCGGGGCACCGCCGAGGACGTGGAGCGCGCGCTGGACGCGGCGCACGCGGCCGCGCCGGCCTGGGGGCGCACGTCGGCGACGGAACGCTCGGGCATCCTTCTCAGGATCGCCGACCGCATGGAGGCGAACCTGGAGAAGCTGGCGGTCGCCGAGAGCTGGGAGAACGGCAAGCCGGTGCGGGAGACGCTGGCGGCGGACATCCCGCTGGCGATCGACCACTTCCGGTACTTCGCGGGGGCGGTCCGCGCGCAGGAGGGTTCGCTCGGCGAGGTCGACGACGACACGGTCGCGTACCACTTCCACGAGCCGCTCGGGGTGGTCGCGCAGATCATCCCGTGGAACTTCCCGATCCTGATGGCGGTCTGGAAGCTGGCCCCCGCCCTCGCGGCGGGCAACGCCGTCGTCATCAAGCCGGCCGAGCAGACCCCGGCGTCGATCCACTACTGGATGAGCCTGATCGCGGATCTGCTGCCGCCGGGGGTCGTGAACATCGTCAACGGCTTCGGCGTGGAGGCCGGCAAGCCGCTGGCGTCCAGTGCGCGCGTGGCGAAGGTGGCGTTCACCGGTGAGACCACGACGGGGCGGTTGATCATGCAGTACGCCTCGGAGAACATCAAGCCCGTCACGCTGGAGCTGGGTGGCAAGTCGCCGAACATCTTCTTCGACGACGTGTGGGACAGGAACGACGACTTCCGCGACAAGGCGCTCGAGGGCTTCACCATGTTCGCGCTCAACCAGGGCGAGGTGTGCACCTGTCCGTCGCGGGCGCTGATCCAGCGCGGTCACTACCGGGAGTTCCTGGAGGCGGCCGTCGCGCGCACCGAGCTCATCAAGCCGGGTCACCCGCTCGACACCGACACGATGATCGGCGCGCAGGCGTCCAACGACCAGTTGGAGAAGATCCTTTCCTATCTGGACATCGGCCGGCAGGAGGGGGCGAAGGTCCTCACCGGCGGGGAGCGCGTCGAGCACGACGGGGAGCTCAAGGGCGGTTACTACGTCCAGCCGACGATCTTCGAGGGCGACAACCGGATGCGGATCTTCCAGGAGGAGATCTTCGGGCCCGTCGTCTCCGTGACGTCGTTCGACGACTTCGACGACGCCATCAAGATCGCCAACGACACCTTGTACGGGCTCGGCGCCGGTGTGTGGACGCGGGACATCAACACCGCGTACCGCGCGGGCCGTTCGATCCAGGCGGGTCGCGTCTGGACGAACTGCTATCACGCGTACCCCGCGCACGCGGCGTTCGGCGGCTACAAGCAGTCCGGCATCGGCCGCGAGAACCACAAGATGATGCTGGAGCACTACCAGCAGACGAAGAACCTGCTGGTCTCGTACAGCCCCAAGAAGCTCGGGTTCTTCTAGGGCGGCAAGTCGGTTGCCCGGAGCGGCCGTTGCTCTCCGGGCGACCGGCCCCCGCGGTGCCGGCGGTTCACTGCGGCCGGATCGACGAGTTGCGCGTGTGCCCCCGTCCGCGCGCGATTAGGGTCGCTGGAGGGTGGATCGGTGGGCCGGACGCAACGGGGGGACTCGCATGGGATCGACCGGCAGGAACGGACCTGGAATTCGGCCGGCCGAGGAGCGTCTGTGGCGACGTGATCGAGCGTCGCCCTGTGCCGCCCACGGCACACAGGAACGCCGCCCCCACGGGTCGGCCGATCACGGTGGGCGGTGGACCCGCCGGCCGGAGCCCCCCGTGGTGCCCCCGCCCCTGCGCGCGGGGCTCGGCCTGATCGCGGTTCTCGCCGCACTGGTGGTCGTCGCGCTCGGCGTCCTGTACGCCGGCCACAGTCGGCCCGGCTCGGTGGACCGGTGGCTCGTCGACCCGACGGCGGACAGTGTGCGGCCGCCGTGGCGGGGCGTCGCCCTGGCCACGGACTTCCTGGGCGAGCCCGTCGGGGCGGCACTGCTGGTCGCGGCCACCGTGACGGGCTGTCTGCTGCTCCGGTCCCCTCGCGCGGCGGTGTTCGCCGTTGCGGGCGCCGGCACCACCGTGGGGACGGCGCGGCTGATCAAGTCCCCGGTGGGACGCACCATCCACGGTGACAACCTGTCCTATCCGAGCGGGCACACCGCCTTCCTCACCGCTTTCGCTCTCGTGGTGGCGCTGCTCGCGGCCGGCCGGCTCGGCCTCGGTAGGACGGCCGGCGCGCTCCTCGTGCTGGCCGCCGCCCTGGTCGCCGGCGCCTCGATGGGCTGGGCGCAGGTCGCCCTGGGCGCGCACTACCCGACCGACGTCCTCGGCGGCTGGTGCACGGCGCTGGCGGTGGTACCGGCGACCGCGTGGCTCGTCGACCGGACGGCCGACCGGATGGCCGACTCCGGTCGACCGAAGGCCCACTGACATCACGTCATGTCACACCAGGCGGCGGAACACCGGTTTGACGGGGCGTCCCCCCAGCCAAGGCGTCGGGTCGCCGGCGTCCAGCGCCTTCCGGTACACCGCACACGCCTGGGCCACCACGTCGACGGTTTGATCGACGTCGGCTTCGTCGAGCGCGCTGCTGACCACGAACGACGGGGCCAGCACGCCGCCGGCGAGGAGCCGGCGCAGGAACAGGGTGCGGTACTCCTGCGACGGCCGCCCGTTCGCGTCGAGGGTGGCGAACACGAGGTTGCTGGCCCGGCCGCGGACGACGATGTGGTCGCCGACGCCCATGCCGGCCGCCGCCTCACGGACACCCGCGGCCAGCCGCTCGCCGAGAGCGTGCAGCCGCGCGGTGACGCCCTCCTCGACGTAGGTGGTCTGCACGGCCATCGCGGCTGCCAGGGAGTGCGTCTCCGCGCCGTGCGTGGTGGACAGCAGGAACACCCGGTCGCCGGGGTGGCGCAGCCCGCCCCGCTCCATGAGTTCGCGGCGCCCGGCCAGCGCGGAGACGGCGAACCCGTTGCCCAGCGCCTTGCCGAACGTGGAGAGGTCCGGGACCACGCCGTACAGACCCTGGGCGCCCGCCTCGGACCAGCGGAGGCCGGTGATCATCTCGTCGAAGATCAGCACACAGCCGTGCCGGTCGGCCAGCTCGCGCAGGCCGGCGAGGTACCCGGGCGGGGGTTCGGTGTGGCCGGCGGGTTCGAGGATCAGGCAGGCGACCTCGTCCCGGTACCGGGTGAGCAACTCCTCCGTGGCGGTCAGGTCCCCATAGGGGAACGACACGGTGAGTTCGGTGATCGCCGCCGGAATGCCCGCGGACATCGGCGTGGTGCCGATGAACCAGTCGTCGACGGAGAAGAACGGATGGTCGCCGCAGACGGCCACGCGCGGACGTCCGGTCACGGCGCGGGCGAGGCGCACCGCGGCGGTGGTCACATCGGAGCCGTTCTTCGCGAACTTCACCATCTCGGCGGTCGGCACGGTGGCCAGGAAGCGTTCCGCGGCCTCGACTTCGACGATGGACGGCCGGACGAAGTTGCTGCCGCGGTCGAGTTCCCGCCGCACCGCCTCGATGACGCGCGGGTGGGCGTGGCCGAGGCTGACCGACCGCAGGCCGGAGCCGTACTCGATGTACCGGTTGCCGTCGATGTCCCACACATGGGCACCGCGGCCGTGGCTGATGACCGGGGCCAGGCCCTCGGGGTACTGGTCGTCGCCCTTGGCGTAGGTGTGCGCACCTCCCGGGATCATGGCGTGCAGCCGCTCGTTCGCCCTCCGCGACCGGGGCAGGAGCAACTCCTCGGTCGTCTCCGTGTGTTCGGTGTCCACGCCGGCCCTCACTCTTCTCTTTGCTTCAGGACCTCGGCGAGACTCGGCGCCTCGCGGTCCCGCTGGGACATCGATGTGGCCGGCAGCGGCCAGGGAATGGCGAGCTCCGGGTCGTCGAAGGCGATCGTCACGTCCTCGGCCGGATCGTGCGGGCGGTCGATCCGGTACGAGGTGTCGGCGGTCTCGGTCAGTGCCTGGAAGCCGTGCGCGCACCCCGCCGGGATGTACAGGGTCGCCTGCGTCTCGTCGGACAGCTCGAAGAAGGCCCGGTTGCGGTAGGTCGGCGAGTCCGGCCGCAGGTCCACGACGACGTCGAAGATCCTCCCGTACGAGCACCGCACGAGCTTGGCCTCACCGTCGCCGGAGCGCAGGTGGAGGCCGCGCAGCACACCCCGGACCGAGCGGGACAGGCTGTCCTGGACGAAGGCGTCCGGGTCGAGGCCCGCCGAGCGGACCACGTCGGCGTCGAAGGTGCGGCAGAAGAACCCGCGTTCGTCGGCGTACGGCGTCGGCTCGAACAGGTACGCGCCGGCGATCTCCGGGACCTCGGTCGCTTTCATGCTGTCTCCCGCGGGGCGTGGGCGTGGGCGGTTGCCGGGAACAGGGCCGCGGTCAGCGCGGTGAACTGGTGCCGAAGCTGCCGGGCGGCGGTCAGATTCCGCTCCGTGAGGGTCCGTCGCAGCTCCGCCGATCGCTTCTCCAGCGTCCGGAACTGTTCGAGCAGCCGGTCGGCGTCGACCTCGCGGGCCGGATGGCAGTACGCGCCGAGGCCCATCCGGTCCATGAGCGCGTCGCTCTTGGCCGCGTAGCTCAGTGCGAGCGTCGGGGTGCCGGCCTTCAGCGCGCAGACCAGGTTGTGGTACCGCGTGGCCACCACGGTGTCGGCGGCCGCCGCCTCCTTCATCAGGTCGGCGAGCGAGGCGGCTTCGGCGGCCGTGACCAGCGGCGAGTCCACCGCGTCGAGGATGGCGGCGACCACCGTCCCGTCGCACTCGTCGCCGGTGAGCAGCCGGACCGGCCTGCCCTCCTCGACCAGCGCTCGGACGAACCGGGTCGTCCCGTCGAGGTAGCGCCGGTGGATCTCCTCGGCGCGGCCGCGGTCGTCGTCGCCGCCGTGGAAGTCCATGACGCCGACGCAGACCGTGCCCGGCGGGCCCGAGGGAACGCTCGCCGGCGGCGCCGGCAGGGCGAACGCGAGGTCCGGGTAGACCTCGTCGCGCGCGGTGTCCACGCCCATCGTCCGCATCGCGTGGCGGGACGGCTCGTCCCGGTACGAGCGGTAGCCGGCCAGCCGCGCCGACCAGCGCACCAGGGTCCGCGTCGCCCGGTTGCCGATCTCGGCGGCGCCGACGCCGACCAGCGCCACCCGGGTGCCGAACAGGCGGCCCGATGCGCAGAGCAGGAACAGGGAGTACGGGAAGCCCCAGGGCCGCAGCGGCAGCGTGGCCTCCAGGACACCCATGCCCGGGACGATCACCACGTCGTGGCGGCGCACCCAGGCCGCGGTGCGGGCGACGTCGACGAGCTTGCCCAGGCCCTTCGCCGCGACGGCGCCCGCCCGGGACGCGGTCCGGTACTCCCCGCGGTACCAGTGCAGCCGCGTCGCGGGGACGCCGTACCGGGCCGTGACGACCTCGGGGCCGCCGCACAGCGCGTCCACGACCGCCTCCGGATGCTCGGCGCGGAGGTACCCGAGCACGGCCTCGAGCGAGCCGTCGTTGCCGAGGTTGCCGGAGCCGAGCAGGCCGAACACCCCCACGCGGGCAGCGGTCACGCCCGCCTCCCTTCCCGGCCGGCGACGAGGGCGTCGACGTCGGCGGTGAGCGCGCCCGGGTCGACCGCGGCGCGGTCCTCGACCCGCTCGCCGGCGCCCGGCCGGACCCGGCTGGTCATCCACGCGGCCAGGTGGCGGTAGCACGCGCGCCGGTCGGCCGGGGACAGCGGCGCCCGCCGGATCGCCGAGGCGAAGCCCCAGACGTACTCGGCGAGCAGCCGGGGCGTCGGATGCAGCGGGCCCGCCCGGCGCGGGTCCAGGTTGACGCACCGGGAGCGTTTGGAGGGGTTCGCCCGCTCGGCGCGGGTGGGGTGGTCGCGGCGGAAGTACAACAGCTCCGGCACTTGGTGGAAGGGCCCGTGCAGGGTGATCTCGGCGACGAACGTGCGGTCGGCGTGGTGGTAGCTGTCGTGCGGCTTCACCCGGCGCAGCATGTCGGCGCGCATCACCCCGTAGAAGTCGTCGCCGCCGGGCTCGAACAGCAGGCTGCGGAAGCGCTCCGGCGCGTGCGGCGAGTCGGTGGCGAGTCCGTACTCGTACGGGACCTTCACCCGGCCGTCGCCGTCGATGACCGCCTGGCCGCTGTGCGCGAGGATCACGTCCGGCCGTTCGTCCAGCGCCTCGACGCAGCGTTTCAGCAGGTCCCTGGCGTACAGGTCGTCGTGCGAGGCCCACTTGAACAGTTCGCCGCGGCACTCGGTGAACACGTGGTTGTGGTTCGGTGCGGCGCCGATGTTCCTCGGCAGCCGCAGGTACCGGATGCGCGAGTCCTTCGCGGCGTACCGGCGGCAGATGTCCTCGGTCCCGTCGGTCGAGGCGTTGTCGGAGACGACCAGCTCGAAGTCCTCGTAGGTCTGGCCGAGCAGGGCGTCGAACGCCTCGGCGAGGTACTCCTCGCCGTTGTACACGGGCAGGCCGATGCTCAGCCTGGGTTGCGCGGTCATGAGGTCCTCACTTCGGGAAGGGGATTGCGGTGGCGCTCGCGCAGGGCGGACCGCAGCTGCAGCCACCACACGGCCGAGCTGCAGACGGTGGCGGCGGCCACGCCCCAGGCCGAGCCGACCGTGCCGGCCGCGGCAGCCCCGCCGAGTCCTCCGCCGACGTAGCAGGCGGAGGCGAAGAGCTGGCTGCGCAGGCTGCGCCGGGCCGCGCCGAGGGCGCGCAGCCCGGCCGCGGCACCGGTGCCGAGGCCTGCGCCCGCCACGCCCAGCGTGGCCGGCACGATGAGCTGCGCGGCGGAGCTCCAGACGTCGCCGAGCACGAACTCGCCGGGCCCGTCCGGTACCAGCAGCAGCGCGGCGCCCCAGAGCAGCGCGGCTACGGCCTGCCCGGCACCGAGCACGAGGCAGAAGGCGGCCAGCCGGTGCGGGGCCCGCCGCAGCACCCGTGCAGCCTCCGCGACGGTCACCAGCGACAGACCCATCAGCACGGCGAGGAACGGGCCGAGCAGGAGTTCGGCGCCGCGGATCGCGCCCACCGCGCCCACTCCGACGATCGCGCCGAGCCCGTACGCCCGCAGCTGGCTCGCGCCGCTGACGCCGACGTTCTCGACCAGGTACCGGTAGCTGAGATCGCGCTGCTCGCGCAGCCACTCGCGCGCCCCGGTCGTCCGGGGGCGGATGCCGGACTGGAGGCATCCGTAGACGGCGGCCACCGCAGCGGAGGCACCCCACGCGAGGACGAAGGCGGCCACGCTGCCCACGCGGGCCGCCACCACCATGGCGGGGACGAGCGCGACGCCCCACACGAGGTCGTTGACGAAGGCCTTCCGCCCGGTGCCGGCGGCGAAGAACGAGTACCGCCAGGCGTCCTGCAGCAGCAGCCCCGGCAGCACGAGTCCGAGGCAGGCGAAGGCGGGCCCCACCCTGCCGCCGACAGCGAGGCCGACCGCCAGGCACATCGCGCCGATGGCCGCGCCGACGCAGAGCGCGGTACCCGACGACCGGGCCACGGCCCCGCGCCAGGACGCCTCCGGAACGCCGCTGAAGCGCACCACGAGCGGGTCGGTGGCCAGCCCGCGGGAGACGCTGAGCACCACGCCGTAGGTCACCCAGGCCAGGCCGAACACGCCGAACGCGGTGACGCCCAGCGAGCGGGCCACGTAGATCCCCACCGCGAAGTTGGTCATGCTGGAGGCCGCTTGGTCGGCCAGCCCCCAGGACAACCGGCCGACCATGGCGCGCTTGGCGGTCGCCACCGCCGGCCTCGTCGCCTCCCCCTCGGTGGTCATCGGCGTCATGCCTTGATCAGCCCGGCGCCGCGCAGGGCGTCGGCCGCGACGGCGACGGTCTGGAACGGCAGCCCTGACCGCTCGGCGATGTCCAGCAGCGTGTGCTCGCCGTCGGAGAGGTTGAGCACCCAGAGCATGGCCATCTGGGCCTGCTGGGTGTCGCTGCGGCCGCCGAGCGCCTCGTACAGCCCGCGCCGGCCCAACTGCGGCTCGCCGTACGGGCTGAGGTTGACGTACTGGCGGTTCCGGTCGAGGACGGCGAAGGCCTCGCGGCAGACGGCGAGGGTGTCCGCCATCGCGTCCGCGGAGACGAAGTCCGGGTTGTCCGCCGATGTGTGGTACTCGGGGTAGCCGGCGTACGGCGTCCGGCTGAGCGAGCCGACGCCGAGATCGAATCCGGGTGAGCAGTACTGCCGTTCGTCGTAGCCGTAGGGGGTGAACTCGGTGATGCGGTGCGGGCGTTCGGAAGTGGTCAGCACGTGGCGCAGCACACGGTCGATCTCCGCGTCGCCACGCCTGCTCTGCTTGTAGGTCAGTTGGCCCCGGTCACCGGCGCAGGCCAGCACCAGACCGTGCCTGACCCGCTCGATGCGCTCCGCGTTGCGGGCCAGCCACGTGATCGCCCCGATGGTGCCGGGCGCGTAGATGAACCGGTAGGTGTAGTACGGGGTCTGCTCGGCAAGCGCCCGGGCCAGGAACGTCGCCACCGCGATGCCGGCCAGGTTGTCGTTGGCCAGCGACGGGTGGCAGACATGGCACGAGACGATCACCTCGTCCGGGACCTGTCCGGGGATCACGTGCTCGGCGTAGGTGAGGTGGCCGTCGGCGAGCGTGGAGTCGATGCGCACCTCGTAGTCGCCGTCCGGAAGCGCGTCCAGGGTCTCCTGCGCCAGACAGAATCCCCACTCCGGCTTGTAGTAGCTGGTGCGGTACGGCACCCAGGCGGGGTGGTCCGGCAGGGTGTGCAGGTGCGGGCGCAGCTCGGCCAGCGGCATCGTCGCCGACACCGGCACGCTGTAGCCGAGCACGTGCAGGCTGGACGCGGCGAAGTCGACGACCCGGTGGCCGGCGGCGTCGGCGACGTACGCGTCCCGGATGTTCCACTCCTGCGGCACCGTCCAGTCGAGCACCTGGGTCCCGGTCGGCACCTCGTGCACCTGCAGCGGGAGGTATTCGCCGACGATCTCCAGGGTGGCGCGCACCCCGTCGCCGGTGATGCTCCGGCAGAGCGGGTACAGCCGCTCCACCAGCGCGTGCATCTCCTCGCCGGACGTGGTCATCGGCGCCACCGCAGGGTGTCGTCGACGGTGCCCGCGTCGGACGCCGCGCGCAGCACGGCGAGCCGGGTGAAGCGCTGCTCGAAGTTCTCCCGGGTCAGCCCGTGTTCACGGTAGGCGTCGGCGAGTTCGAGCGCGCCCTGCTTCACGGTCCACTCGCAGTCGAAGCCGGGCACCGCGGCGCGGAACCGGGAGAAGTCCACCCGGTACGACCGCGGATCGGCACCGTTCTCCCCGGTGATCACCACCTTCGCGCCGGACACCGCCTCGGCGACCTGCTCGGCGATCTCGGCGACGGTGACGTTGTTGGTCTCGCTGCCGATGTTGAAGGCCCGGTCGTGCACCGCCTCCCTGGGAGCGGCCAGCGCGGTGGCGAAGGCCCGTGCGATGTCGGCGGCGTGGACCAGGGGGCGCCAGGGGGTGCCGTCGGAGAGCACGAGCACCTCGCCGGACAGGAGTGCGTGGCCCACCAGGTTGTTCAGGACGATGTCGGCGCGCAGCCGGGGTGAGAAGCCGAAGGCGGTGGCATTGCGCATGTACACGGGGCTGAAGTCGCCGTCGGCCAGGGCGTGCAGGTCGTCCTCGACCCGCACCTTGGACTCCGCGTACGGCGTCACCGGGCGCAGCGGCGCGTCCTCGGCCACCAGGTCGTCACCGCCGGCGGCGCCGTAGACCGAGCAGGTCGACGCGTACAGGAAGCGCCGCACTCCGGCGTCGCGGGCCAGCCGGGCCAGCCGCACGGACGCGTGGTGGTTGATGTCGTAGGTGAGCTCCGGCGCCAGCGAACCCAGGGGGTCGTTGGACAGCGCGGCCAGGTGGATCACGGCGTCCACCCCGGCCAGGTGCTCGGCCGTGACGTCGCGCAGGTCCACCCGGTGCCCCCGCGGGTCCGCGGGCGGCGGGCCGAGCACGCAGTCGGCGAACAGGCCGGCGTCGAGGCCGACGACCTCGTGTCCGGCGGCCGCGAGGACCGGGGCCATCACGGTGCCCAGGTAGCCCTGATGTCCGGTCAGCAGTACGCGCAAGGTTCATTCCCCCAGGTCGAGAGTGAGTTTGGTGACGGCGAAGGCCTCGGCGTAGCGCGCGTGGCATTCGATGCCGCGGATCCGCGCGAGGCCGAGGAAGGCCTCCCGGTCGTACCAGGGCCGGTGCCGCTGCGAGGGGTAGTGCTCCTGCAGCAGCCGCACCTTCCGTTCGGCGGTCTCCGGCGACAGCGGCTGGTAGGCGGCCGGACGGCCGAGATCGCCGTCCCACTTGACGATCTCGTAGCCGAGCACCAGGTGGTCCCGGTATGCCGTGGTCATCAGCCGGGCCAGTCCGCGGTGGTCCTGGTGGGCGTCGTCGGTCCGCGGGGCGAGCACCAGGTCCGGCTCGGTCTGCGCGCGCAGTTCCTCGACGGCGGACTTGGCCTCCTCCCAGTGCGCCGGGAGCCGGCCGTCCGGCAGTTTGTGCACGGTCAGCCGCAGGTCGGCGCCCGGGCAGAAGGCGGCCAGCGCGGCGTGCTCCTCGTCCTCCCGCTCGCTGCCGCCTCCGGAGAGCACGGCCGCGTCGACGCGGATCCCCGGCCGGGCCAGGCACATCGTCAGCAACGTGGCACCGGCGCCGATGGCGATGTCGTCGCAGTGCGCCCCCACCGCGACGATCCGGTCCAGGCGGCCGGTTCCGAGCCTGATCACGCGGTCCTTCCCCTGCTGCCGGTCGCGCCGGCCGGTATGCCGTCCCGCTCCCACACGGCCCAGGGGCGCTCGCCCCGGGCGTAGGCGTCGTCGAGCGCGGCCCGTTCCTTCACGGTGTCGGTCGGCTTCCAGAAGCCGCGGTGCCGGTGTGCCACCAGCCGTCCCTGCTTGGCCAGTTGGGCGCATCCGTCGGCGACCAGGTCCCCGTTCTCCGGGATGTGGTCGAAGATCTCCTGCCGGAGCACGAAGTAGCCGCCGTTCTCCCACAGCGGCAGTTCGCTCACCGCGGTGATGCCGCCCACCAGTCCGTCCTCGCCCAGTTCCACACAGTGGAACGAGGACTGCGGCGGCACCACCATCATCGACGCCCCCGCGTCGCGCCGGGCGAACCGGTCGATCATCTCCGGCAGCGGGGCGTCGGTGAGCACGTCGGCGTAGTTGGCGAGGAACATCTCGTCGCCGTCCAGGTGGTGGCGTACCCGGCGCAGCCGCTCCCCGATCGGCGACTCGATGCCGGTCTGCACGAACGTGATCGTCCAGTCCGATATGTCGGTGGACAGCAGCTCGGTCCGCCCGCCGCGCAGCACGAAGTCGTTGGACGTCGTCTCCTCGTAGCCGAGGAAGAAGTCCTTGATGTGGTGGGCGCCGTACCCGAGGCACAGGATGAACTCCGTGTGCCCGAAGTGCGCGTAGTAGCGCATGACGTGCCAGATCAGCGGGCGCGGGCCGACCATCGCCATCGGCTTGGGCACGTCGTCGGAGGCGCCGTTGCGCATGCGCATCCCGTAACCGCCGCAGAACAGAACGACCTTCACGACTTGACCTCGACAATGCTCAGTTCCGGGATGGGAAAGACGAGACGGCCGCCCCACTCGTGCACGAACGACAGTTGCTCGACCAGCTCGGCCCGCAGGTTCCACGGGAGGACGAGCACGTAGTCCGGCCGGTCGGCGGCGATCTGCTCGGGCGGCAGGATCGGGATGCGGGTGCCCGGCGTGAACCTGCCGTGCTTGTAGGGGTTGCGGTCGACCGTGTACGGCAGCAGGTCGGGCCGGATGCCGCAGTGGTTGAGCAGGGTGTTGCCCTTGCCCGGGGCGCCGTAGCCGACCACCGTCTCGCCGCGCTCGGCGGCCTCGACGAGGAACCGGAGGAGGTCACGGCGTACCTTGGCCACCCGGTCGGAGAACTCGGTGTATCCGGACAGCTCCTGCAGTCCGGCGGCCTTCTCCCGGGCCAGCACGTCGACCACGCGCGCGGTCGGCTCGCCGGCCACCTCGACGGGCCGGGCCCACAGCCGGATGGAACCGCCGTGCGTGGGCAGCAGTTCGACGTCCACGAGCGCGAGTCCGCCGCTGGCCAGCGCCCGGATCGCGGAGGCGACCGTGTAGTACTGGAAGTGCTCGTGGTAGATCGTGTCGTACTGGTTCTCCTCGATCAGGGTCAGCAGGTGCTGCACCTCGATGGAGACCCAGCCGTCGTCCGCGACGAGCGCGCGCAGCCCCTGGGTGAACCCGACCACGTCGGGGATGTGGGCGTACACGTTGTTCGCCACCACCAGGTCCGCCGGGCCGTGCTCGGCGCGGACGGCCGAGCCGGTGTCCGGGTCCAGGAAGGCGGTGAGCGTGGCCACACCCGCCTCCCGTGCCGCGGCGCCGACGTTCACCGACGGCTCGATGCCCAGGCAGCGGATCCCCCGGTCCACCACGTGCCTCAGCAGGTACCCGTCGTTGCTCGCGACCTCGACCACGAAGGCGTCGGTGCCGAGCGCCAGGCGCTCCGCGGTGTCGGTGACGAACGTGCGCGCGTGCTCCACCCAGGACGTCGAGTAGGAGGAGAAGTACGCGTACTGCGTGAACGTCTCCTCCGGTGTGATCAGCGGAGGGATCTGCGCCAGCCAGCAGTCGGTGCAGACCCGCAGGTGCAGCGGGTACGTCGGCTCCGGCCGGTCCAGTTCGTCCGCGGCGAGAAAGCTCTCACACGGCGGGGTCGCCCCCAGATCGACGACGCTCGCCAGCGTCGCCGAGCCGCAGAGTCGGCATCGTGTCATCTACTGTTCCCCATCCCCCCTGCTCGCGCGGGTGTCCCCGCCGCGAGCCAGTGCTGACCGACCCGCGATCGCGGTGCGGTATTCCTCCAGGAGGCGCTCCAGCCCGACAGCCGGGCTGAAGCCCTTCTCGTAGCGGCGCCGGGCCGCCTCCCCCATCTCCCGGTTGCGGTCCGGCTCGGCCGCGATCCGGCGCAGGCAGGACGCGAGCGAGGCGGGCTCGCCCGGCCGGTGCAGCAACCCGGTCACCCCGTCCTCGACCAGTTCGACGAAGGCGCCGTGACCGGCGGCGACCGTCGGGACGCCCGCCGCCATCGCCTCCACGACCACCAGGCCGAAGGCCTCCAGCCACGTCGAGGGCGCCACCACCGCGACCGACCGCGCGACGGCCTCGCGGCTCTCCGCCGCGTCGTACAGGCCGACGTAACGCACGTCGTCCCGGCCCGCCGCCCAGGCGGTCACCTCCTGCTCCAGCGGCCCCGTGCCGGCGATGACGAGCGGCACCCCCGGACCGCCGCCGGCGGCGATCTCGTCCCAGGCCGCCATGAGCAGCCGGACGCCCTTCGCCTCCGCGAGCCGGCCGAGGTAGAGCAGGTGCTCGCCGGGACCCTCCCGGCCGGCCCCCGGGTCGGGCACGAAGTTGTGCTTCACCGCCAGCCGTTCGGCCGGCAGACCGGCCCGCACCAGGACGTCGCGCTGGGCCGCGGAGATGCAGAGGAACCGCTCCACGCCGGACCACCACCGACGCCGGTTGACCGACAGGCTGACCGCGAGCGGCACCGTCGCCAGCCGGGAGTTCCGGTAGCAGCCGTGCCGGACCGCGGGCAGCGGGGTGGACCCGACGCACTCGGTGCACGGCCGTCCGTCCCGCTGCAGCGTGCCGGGCGGGCAGATCTGCGTGTAGTTGTGCAGCGTGGCGACGGCGGGCACGCCGACGTCGGCGCAGGCCGCGAGCACCGCGGGCGACAGGAGCGGGAAGACGTTGTGGACGTGGACCACGTCCGGTCGCTCGGCGCGCAGCCGGGCGGCGAGTTCGGTGCGGACCGCCGGGTTCCACGGCACGCGCAGCGGCACCGCGACCTTGGCGAGCAAGGACATGGCGGCGATGTCGTCGCTGCGCCGCTCGAACACCTCGACCCGGTGGCCGGCCGCGCGCAGCAGCTCCACCTCCTGGTCGACGACCTTGTTCTCCCCGCTGGGCTGCGCCGAGGCGTAGTGGTTGTGCACCACGAGGACGCGCATGCTCAGGTCACCTCCGATTTCCGGGCCCATCGCGGGATGTGCCGTCGCGGGTCCGCGGGCGTCGGGAGACCGGTGGCGGCGGCGGGCGCGGCCAGCAGCGAGGCGGCCACGGCCAGATGCAGCAGGTACGGCGAGGCGTCGCCGAGGCCCGCCTCGGTGTAGGACGCGATCGCGCAGTAGCTGATCAGGAAGATCGCGCAGGCCCGCGGCAGGGACGGCGGCCGCAGCAGTGCGACGCCGCCCAGCACGACGATGATCGCCGCCACCAGGGCGACACCGGTCAGACCTTGTTCGTGGTAGACGGCGAGCCAGCTGTTGTCGATCGGCAGGCCGCCGAACGACTTGTCGCCCAGGCCCATGCCGAACACCTTCTCCCCGGTGGTCCGGGGCGCGGCCAGCAGGGCGTCCCAGACCTTGGCCCGGCCGGTGAGTTCGGAGAAGTTCTCCTGGCTCTGACCGCGCAGGAACCATGCCCGCAGCGCGGAGGCGAACCCCACCGCGGCCACCGCGGCGCAGAGCACCGCCCAGGTGAAGAACCGGCGGGCGGCGGCGCTGGTCAGGACGAGCGAGCCGATCGCCAGCGTCAGCCCGATGAGCAGACCGAGCGTCGCCGTGCGGGTATGGGTCAGCGCGAGCAGGACGAGTGACGGCACGATGACCACCGCCGCGCCCGCTCTGTCGGTCCGGCGCCCCAGTACGAGCAGCACGGTGAGTCCGATGATCACCGCCGCGTACTGCCCGATCTGCGGCGGGGTGAGCGGCCACAACGCGCCGACCAGCCGGCCGCCGTAGAGCTCGGGCAGGGCCGCACCGGGTGAGATGACCAGGCCGGCGGCCACCGACCCGAGCACGGCGAAGTACATCCGTATGTGGTGCCGGACGAACGTCGGACCTCCGTCCCACCAGCGGCTGATCAGCCACAGCGTGCCGACGAAGAGGGCCAGCCGGGCGCAGCGGAACAGCGCGCCGAACCCGGACCCCAGGTTCGCGCTGGAGATCAGGCTCGGCACCAGCAGCAGCGTGAGGAGGAGCACGAAGGCGCTGGGCCGGATGCGCAGCCGCAGATTCACCGCCAGCGCCAGCGCGAACGCGGCGACGAGCGCTCCCATGGTGACCATCTGGATGAGTGAACGGGGCAGCGGGACGATGGTCTTCGCCCCCGCGGACCCGAGGGTGTTGAGGACCAGCAGTCCCCAGACGGTCCCGATGATCTTCGGTGTGCCGGAAGGGCGCGGTTCGGTGCGGGGCCGCGTGCCCGCCGTGTCCGGTCCGCCCGGTGCCCCCGGCCGCAGGTGTTCGGTCATCTCAACCACCGGCCCGCGGGTCGAGGGTGCTGCCCTTGTCCTGCCGGTAGGGCGCGGCCTGCCACTGCACGAAGTCGAGCACGCGGCTCGGGTCGTGGGCGACGAACTTCCAGGGTCCTGCGTAGACGTTGTCGTGCCAGCGGTTGTGCTGTTTGTCGGTGACGGCCTCGGCGACCCGCTCGCCCTGGTAGGGCGACCAGTCCGGATAGGTGCCGTAGTTGGCCAGCACGGCCATGCGGTCGCACTTCGACGTGCACTTCACGACGGACTTGTCGAGCACGAAGCGGTTGGCGTGGATGTCCACCCGCTGGGTCTTCCACCGGCAGTCGTCGTACAGCGGCGAGGTGGCGATCGCCGGCTTCGTGCAGCGGTCGGTGTCCCGCACGAGCAGGGTGCAGTCGCCGGACGAGGTGTTGGCCGGGCTGTTGCAGAACCGGTCGGCGTTCTCCCAGAGGGTGATGCCGGACCAGTTGTCCTCCAGCACGTTCCGGTAGATCTCGATCTTGTCGGTACGGGCCGGGATCCGCGGTTCGCCCCCGGACTCGGACAGGTAGACGGTCGCGAACGGGAAGCTGTCGCCGCGGTCCGCCGCCTTGCGGCCCTCGACCCAGTTGTTGCGCCGGATCGTGTTGTTCCGGATGACCGCGTTGTAGCTGATCTCGTAGATCAGGGCGGCCCCGTCGTTGGTCTCGAACACGTTGTTCTCGATGCGGAAGTCGTTGTTGTTGGTGTCTGCCCACAACCCTGTCCCGCGGTTGTCGTGCACCCAGTTCCCGCGTATGTCGGCGCCGTCGACGGCCCAGAACTTCACGCCTCCGGTGCAGCCGCAGCCCTTGCGCCGCCGCTCCCAGTCGCCGGTGTTGTTGCCCACGATCTCGTTGCCCTCGACCACCAGGTCGCGGAGGGGGCCGCCGGCCTTGTACGCGTTCATGCCGTACTGGCCGTTGTCGCGCAGGCAGTTGGCGCGGACCTGCTGGCGCGCACCGGCCATCAGCCCGGCGCCGGAGTTGTTCTGGATCGTCGCGTTCTCGATCACCCACCCGTCGGCCGAGTCGTGGTTGACCACGCCCTCGTCCCGCGGCGCCACGAAATGCTGCACCGTCAGGTGGCGGATGGTGACGTCGCGGGCGCTGCCGCCGAACGCGTACTGGTTCTTCTTCCGGCCGTCGAGCACCGCGCCCGGCGCACCGAGGTAGCGGTCCCCCCGCTTGGGGATGACCTGGGCGTAGCGGTCCGGGTCGAGCCTGTGCCTGCCCGGTCGAAGCCAGAACGTGGTGTTCGGAGGGCTGCTCTTGGTCTTCGCCGCCAGGTCGCCGACCACCGCCGGGTCGACTGTCACCGCACCGGCCGGCGCCTTCGCCGGTCCGGCCGCGGGCTTGGCGCACACCCGGGCCACGGAGCGGGCCGCGGACGTGGACGGCGCGGCCTTCGGCTCGGCCGCGGCGCCCGGGGTGCTCTCGCAGCCGGTCGCCGTCAGCAGGATCAGCGTCAGCGGTGCCGCCGCCCACGCCCAGTGCCGCCTCTTGATTCCCACGCGCCCCCCTAGCCGTGGAACCTGAGCACGGTGGTGAAGCCCTCCGCGCCGTCGGCGAAACCGGTGCCGACCAGCGTCGTGGTGGGTTCCTTGCGCCCGAAGCCGGCCGAGTACCAGCCCAGCGGCGGGTCGCTCTCGCCCCGATGCGCCTGCCAGCTGAGCCCGCCGGGCAGGTCGAGCACCGCGGAGCGCCCCTCGCCGTCCCTGATCCAGGTGAGCCGTGCCCGGTCCCCCACCAGGTCCGCGGCGATCGCCGGACCGAGGTGGAACGCGAGGCGCACGGCCCGGCGGGGGCCGCTCACCTCGTCGACCACCTTCAGCTCCCGGCTCGCGGCCGTCAGCTCCACCCGGCGGCGGTGCACGGAGCCCCGGTATCCGTCGTGCTCGGCGGACCAGCGGGCCACGCCGTCCCCGGAGGTGTCCGCCACCAGGACGCGGGTGCGGGCGTGCCGGGTCCACAGGAACGGGCCGCCGGAGCCGGACTGGTCCTCGCCGTCCAACTGGAGGGTGTTGTGGCCGAGGGTCGATCGGAAGTACTGCCGCCACCGGGGTTGCCCGTGGTAGCAGAACGTTCCCGGATCGGCGAGCACATCGATCCCGTCGTGCCGGACCTCCACGGACAGCGCGTCCGCGTGGGCGTGCGCGGCGATGGACAGGAAGCCGTGCGGGCCCCCGTCGCAGCGGCACCAGATCTCCTCGGGGCCCCGCAGGACGGTCATGCCCGCGTCGGCGAAGTGGTCCGGCCGGCTCGCCGGGCGGGTCACGGCCGGTGCGGTGGGCCGGATGAGCGCCGTCAGCAGGGGCGTGCGCACATCGGTGCCGGTCACGGCCGGCCACCAGTCGAGCCGGCCGAACACGGCGTCCCCGGTGGCCAGCAGCGAGGCCCAGCGGTCGGTGCCCGGGCCGTCCAGGACCAGACCGTGCCCGTCGTCCGCGTCCCCCTGGCGCGGCGGACGCAGCCGGTTGTCCACGACGGCCGCGAGCGCGTCGGTCATCCGCAGCAGCACCAGCCGGACGGACGAGGGCACCGGCACGTCGGCGGCATCCGCCTCGGCCACTGCGGCCAGGCCGAGTTCCAGCACGAGTCCGTGGTACTCGGTGGCCAGCTCCCGGTTGAGTCCGGAGGGGAAGGTGTTGCCGCGCAGATGACGCTCCAGCAGCCGCAGCGCGCCGGCCCGCCAGCGCTCCGAGGAGGGGAACCACCCGAACGCGCAGGCCGCCGCCAACTGCCCGGCCGCCTCGGCGACGACGTGGTTGTTCGCCGAGGAGCCCCGGCTGGGGAAGGCGGCCAGCCAGCGCTGGTGGTGCCAGATCTGCTCCAGCGCCACCGGGTCGTCCTCGAACAGCCCGGCCGCGCCGGGCCATCCGTCGAGCAGCCGGCGGATCCACACCCAGGACAGCAGGCGGATGCCCAGCTCGATGCCGCTGATCCAGTGCACGCCGCGCAGCGGCGGGTTGGCCGCCCACCACGACCGCAGGTGCGCGGCGACCCGCTCGGCGTACCGCTCGTTCCCGGTGATCGCGTAGGCGGCGGCGAGCACGGTGAGGTACTGGTGCCGGGACAGCTCCCAGATCTGCTTGATGTCCCCGGCCGTGTCCTCGTCCCGGTACGGCACGTCGAAGGCGTAGCCCGAGGGAGCCCGGCGGCCGGTCTTCGGGTCGTACCACCAGTCCGGGTCGGCCAGGTCGTCGCGGACCACCCCGAAGTACTCGACGTGCCCGTCCATCAGCCGGTCGGCCTCGGCGACGAGACGTTTCACGGCGTCCGGAGGCAACGCGGCCATCGTCCCGGCGGGCAGCACCGCGGTGAACCGGGCCCCGGTCGGCTTCGGGCACTCCGGTCGCGCCGAGCGCCACCGCCGCCTGCGCACGGCGTCGCCCACCCGGCCGCCGACCTCCCGCGGTCCCATCCGGGAGAGCCGCCGCAGGTACCAGCCCGCACTCATGGTCATCGCGTTCTCGCCAACGTCACCGGCGCGCCGCCGGCCAGCCCGGCCTGCACGGCGAGGGTGGCCGCCGTGGTGGCGACCAGCGACTCCAGCGGCACCGGCATGGGCCCGCCGGTCCGCACGGCCTTGACGAAGGCGGCCAGCTCGGCCGACTGGCCCTTGTCCCGGGCCTTGGGCAGCCGCGAACTGACCCACCGCTTGCGGCGGCTGTCGTACACCGAGGCACGCACGAAGTCGTCGAGCCGCAGCACCCTGCCGTCCGCGACCAGGTCCAGGGTCTCCTTGGGGAAGCCGGGCGCGCCGGTGGTGACGTAGCTGATGGTGGCGGTGGACCCGTCGGGGTAGCGCAGCACGACCTGCAGGTCCTCGTTGTCGGACGTGCCGATCGTGTACACCGAGACCGGGTCGGCCCCGAGCAGCCAGCTCGCCGTGTCGATGAAGTGGCCGCCCTCGCCGACGAACCGCGAGCCCTCCGAGCCCTGCTGGAGGTACCAGCTGCCGTGCTGCAACCGGCCGGCGTTGACCAGGTAGCGCAGGCTCGCCGGACCGGTCCGGGCGCCGAACCGCTTCCTGGCCTCGTTCAGCATCGGCGCGAAGCGGCGGTTGAAGCCGACCTGCAGCCGGTCGTTGCCGGACTCCTCCACGGCCGCGAGCACGCCGGCCAGTTCGTCCTCGGTGAGCGCCAGCGGCTTCTCCACGAACACCGCCTTGCCGGCCAGCAGGGCCTTCCGGGTCAGTTCGGCGTGGGAGCTGTGCCGGGTCACCACGAACACCGCGTCGATCGACTTGTCGCCGAGCACGGCGTCGAGATCGGTGGTCGCCTCGGCGAAGCCGAACTTCCGCTGCGCGTTGGCCGCGGAGAGTGCCGTCGTGGTGACGACCGTCGACAGCGTGACGCCGTCGCGCTGTGTCAGGTGCGGCAGCAGCATCGACGTCGCGTAGTTGCCCGCGCCCACGAACGCCAGCCGCACCGGCGCCGCGGCGGCCCGGGTGGAAGCCGGTACCCGGCCACTCCCTCGGCTCACCGCGGGCACGGTCACCGCCGGGGCCGCCGCGTCCGCCGCGTGTTCGGGGTAGCGGAACAGCACGGCCACCGCCTTCAGGTCGCCGTCCTTCAGACGTCGGTACGTCTCGACGGCGTCGTCGAAGTCGGCGACGTGGGAGACCAGCGGCTCCACGTCGACGCTGCCGCGGGCCAGCAGGTCGAGGAAGCACGCCAGGTTGCGGCGCTCGGTCCAGCGCACATACCCGATCGGGTAGTCCCGCCCCTCAAGCTCGTACTCCGGGTCGTAGCGCCCGGGGCCGTAACTGCGGGAGAACCGGACGTCGAGTTCCTTCTCGTAGTACGCGTTCCACGGCAGGTCCAGCCGGCACTTGCCGATGTCGACGACCCGGCCGCGGTCCCGGCAGAGCCGGGCGGCCAGCTCGACGGGCTGGTTGCTGCCGCCGCCGGCGGCCAGGTACACCTGGTCCACACCGTGACCGCCGGTGAGTTCGGCGACGGCGGTTTCCACGGCCGCGGACGCGGGATCCCCGCAGGCCGCCGCGCCCAGGCGCTCGGCGAGCTCGCAGCGCGCCGGGTCGGGGTCGGCGCCGACGACGCGGACCCCCGAGGCGGTGAGGAGCTGCGCCACCAGCTGCCCGATCAGGCCGAGGCCGATGACCAGCGCCACCTCGCCGAGCTGCGGCTCGCCCTGGCGCACGCCCTGCATCGCGATCGACCCGACGGTGCCGAAGGCGGCGTGCCGCGGCGCGAGGCCGTCCGGAACCGGGGCGTAGAGGTTCTTCGGCACCCAGTTCAGCTCGGCGTGCAGCGCGTGCTCGTTGCCGGCGCAGGCCACGAGGTCGCCGACCTTCACGTCGTCGATCCCGGCGCCGACCTGCTCGACCACGCCGCACAGCGAGTAGCCCAGCGGCGTGTAGGAGTCCAGCTTGCCCATCACCTTGCGGTACGTGGCAGGCACCCCGTTGGTGGCCACGCTCTGCATGACCTTGGCCACCTGGTCCGGCCGGGACCGGGCCTTGCCCAGCATCGACATGCCGGCCTCGGACACCTTCATGAGCTCGGTCCCGGTGGAGATCAGCGAGTAGGCGGTGCGGACCAGCACCCCGCCCGGCTTGCAGCCCGGTACCGGAACGTCGAGCACGGCCAGCTCGCCGCTCTTGTAGTTCTGGACAACCTGTTTCACGCGAAAGTCCCCTTGTTCCTAACGTCGTCTGCTACGCCGAGAAGTGAGCGCTCCGGCCGGAGCCGGAGGTCGCGTCCCGGTACCAGTACTCGAGGGTCAGCACATGCCACAGGTGCTTGGAGTAGTCCCGCTGTCCGGCCGCGTCCTCGGCGACCATGCGCGCCAGCGCTTCGCGGCGCAGGATCCCGGAGTTGACGAGCACGCCGTCGTGCACGACCTCGCGCACCAGCGGTGCCAGATCCCGGCTCATCCAGGCCCGCAGCGGGGCGCTGAACAGCCCCTTGGGCCGGTGGACGATCTCCCGCGGCAGGACCGACAGGGCGGCCTCCTTGAGGACGGCCTTGCCCTGTCGCCCCACGATCTTCCGTTCGCCGGGCACGGCGAACGCCGCCTTGACCACCTCGACGTCCACGTACGGCACCCGCACCTCGGTCGACGCGGCCATGCTCGACCGGTCCGTGTAGGTGAGGTTCAGGCCCGGCAGGAACATCCGGGCGTCGCCCAGGCACATGCGGTTGACGAAGTCGTCGAGGTCGTTGTCCTGGTAGACGTCCGCGTGTTCGGTCAGGACGTCGTCGACGGTCCCGGCGAGGTCCGGATCGATCAGGGCGAGCAGTTCGTCCTGGTCGTACATGGTGTAGCTGCGCCGGAACGCGGTCTCCTCCGGCAGGTCGGCGAAGGAGAGGAACCGCTTCGCGAACCGCACCGAGCGGTATCCCCGACGGGCCGAGGCGACCGGCAGCCGGTCCACGGCCCGGGACAGCCCGCGGCGCAGCGGCCGGGGCACGCGCTGGTAGCGGAGCGCGAGCAGGTTGGCCAGGTGCTTGCGGTACCCGGCGAAGAGCTCGTCGGCGCCCATCCCCGAGAGCATCACCTTGACCCCGGCCTCCCGGGCGGCCGAGCAGATCAGGAACGTGTTGATCGCGGCGGGGTCGCCGATCGGCTCGTCCAGGTGGTAGGTCATCCGCGGCAGCAGGTCGAGGACGTTCGGGGCGATCTCGATCTCGTGCAGATCGACCCCGAACCGCCGGGCCACCTGCCGGGCGTAGCGCAGGTCGTCCGGCATCGCCTCGAACTTGGCGTCCTCGGCGCGGAACCCGATGGTGTAGGCGGAGATCCCCGGCTGGTGGCGGGCCGCCAGCGCGGTCAGGTAGCTGGAGTCGAGACCTCCGGAGAGGAAGGTCGCCACGGGCACGTCGGACAGCATGTGCCGCCGGGTCGACTCCTCGACGATCCCGGCGAGGTCCGGCTGTGCGCCGCTGCGGGCCGACTCCTGCCCCTCGGCGGCGACGTCCTTCAGGTGCCAGTACCGGCCGCGCTCCACCCGGCCGTCGGGCCGGCACCGGAGCCAGCTCCCCGGCGGCAGCTTCTCCGCCTCGCGGAACGCGCACCGTGAGTCCGGCACCCAGTAGTACAGCAGTGAGGCCACCAGCGCCGCGTGGTCCACCTCCAGTGACCCGCCGGTCGCGGCGGCGAGCGCCTTGAGTTCGGAGGCGAACACCAGGCCCGGGCCGCGCCGGAGCAGGAACAGCGGCTTGATGCCGAGCTGGTCGCGGGCGAGTACCAGTTCACCGGTGCGCTCGTCGAAGATCCCGAACGCGAACATGCCGCGCAGCCGGGGCAGACAGTCCGTGCCCCAGCGCCGCCAGGCCTCCAGCAGTACCTCGGTGTCGGAGGTACCGCGGAAGCGCACCCCGGCGGCCGTCAGCTCGGCACGGAGTTCGGGCGCGTTGTACAGCTCGCCGTTGTACGTCAGGACGAGGCCGTCGGAGACCATGGGCTGGGCGCCGGTCTCGGACAGGTCGATGATGGCCAGCCGACGGTGCCCGAGGTGCACCTCGCCGTCGCCGACGGGGTGGCTGTACCGGCCCGCCCCGTCCGGACCGCGGTGGGCGAGGGTGTCGGTGAGCCGGTCGGTGACGACTTTCCCCTCCGGCCATCGGTAGGTGCCTGCGATGCCACACATGTGCTAGCGCGCCTCCTGATCGTTGTCCGGGACCCGTGCGGCCCACAGCGGCAGGCGCTCCGCCCGCAGCCGGCCGTCCCCGTTCTGCCGGTCCGGACGCTCGCTCCGGCCGCGCAGCGCGGTGTACAGGCCGTCCCACAGCGTGCCGTCGGTGCGGTCCCGCGGATCGGGGTCGATCAGCACCACCCCGATCACCGGTATGCGCTGGTCCGCGAGCTGCCGTGCCACGGTGTGCAGCCATGCCGCGCTGCTGTGCCCGGCGCGCACGACGAGTACCGTCCGGGTACCGAGGTACTGGAGGTCCGTCCAGGCCGTGCCGGGCGCCACCGAGCCGACACCGAGGCGGCGCTGCTCGGGCGGCACGGTCTCGGCGCGCTCGCCGCCGACCACGGTGGGGTCGCCCGGTTTCGGGCGGCGGCCCGCCAGCTGCCGGCCGGGCAGTCCGTCGACGACGACCACCGAGCCCTCCGGCATCAGGGCCGCGGCGAGGTCCAGGGCGAGCGCGCTCGTGGCTCGTGCACAGCCCAGTTCCAGCAGGGAGACGGGACCGGCGGAGCCGCGTACGGCGCGGGCGAGCGTCGCGGTGAGCCGGTCGCGTGCCGCCCGGGTCCGTCGGCGCCGCCACCGTCCGCCCGACCGGCGGGGCAGCTCCGCCATGACCGAGGCTCCCAGGTTCGCCGCGATGTCCCGGCGCAGCACGGGGCGGTCGGCCACCACCGCGCCGACGGCCGCCAGCACGAGCCCGAGGACGAGCCCGAGGACGAGGCCGATCGCGGCGTGGGTGGCGGCGGCCTTGGGCAGGGAGTGCCGCACCGCGCGCGGGGCGTCCACGATCTGGGTACCGGAGATGATCTTGGGTGTGCCGGTGCGGGCCTCCGCGGCGCGCTGGTCGAAGTCGGCGATCCGCGAGTTCAGTTCGGCCCGGCGGGCGAAGAGCGACTCGATGCTCGCCGACGCCTTCGGGTCGGTCTGCTCCGGCGACCGGTCCCCGATGGCCTTGTTGACCCGGCCGAGTTCGTCGCGCATGCGGTCGCTCTGGTCGCGCAGGGCGGCGGCTTCGGCCTTCGCGGTGTCCCGCATCCGCCGCACGTGGTCGGCGACGAACGCGTCGGCGAGCGCCTTGGCCCGGGCCACCGCTTCCGCGTCGGTGTCACCGGTCACGTCGATCTGCAGCAGGTTGTTGGTCAGGCCGGTGCCCCGGTAGTCCTTCATGAAGTCCGCGGCGCTCTCGGAGGAGTCGAGGGCCCGCAGCGCCATGGTGGCGATCCGCGTGGTGCCCAGCAGCTCGACGTCGGTGCGGATCAGCGTTCCCGTGTCGTTCGGCTGGTCCTCCTGGTGCGAGACCAGCACCTTGGTCACCGCGGTCGGTGGCGGCGGCAGCAGGACCGCCACCGCCACGCCGACCAGCAGCCCGAGGAGCGCCGTGAAGCACCACAGACGGCGGCGTCTGCGCACCGCCACCACCAGTGCCTGCAGGTCGAGGAGCGGTACGGAGGCCGACTGGTTCGAGGACGTGTGCGTCGTCACGCTGAGCCTCCCGTCGCGCGGCCGCGAGCGGCGAGCGCCGGAGTGGGACCGTCGAGGGGCAGTCCGGCAGAGCGCGTCGTACCGTCCCGGACCGTGCCGGCCACGACGATGCCGACGAGCTCGTGCCCGCCGTCCGCGCACGCCCCGGCGATGCCGGCGAGCTCCTCCGCGGTCCAGCTGCCGGGACTGAGGACGACCAGGGCACCGGACTCGGTGTCGCGGTCCGGTACCAGCGGCCGGGACACCGAGACCTCCGCCACCCGCAGCAGCGGATCGCCCTCGGCCTCGGCGGCGAGCTGCCCGGCGGCGCGGCGGGCGACGGTGTCGCCTGCGGGTACGACGACCAGCAGCCGCCGCGGGGCGGGCAGTTGCTCCCGGAGGCGGGCGCACACGCGCCGGTAGCGGATCCGCCTGCCGGCCTCGTCGACGGATTCCCGCGGGGCCGGTACGTCCCACCGGGTGTCGAGGCCGACGAGTCGCCGGAACCGGGCCCGCGAGGTCCGGTCGTCCGGCCGGTGGGCGGTTCGTTCGTCGGGCACGTCGACGGCGCCCAGCAGTGCCGCGTCCAGCGCCGCGGCGATCTCCGCCTCGGTGCGGAGCCGGCGGTTCATGCGTGCGGCGGCGAGATGACCGACGACCGACAGCAGGAAGAACAGGAGCGCCCCTCCGACGACGAGTTGTATCCGCGTCGGCGGTGTCTCCCCGGTCGGCCGGGCCGCCGGCCCCATGACGACCATGCCGGCCTTGTTGTTCGCCGGGTCGGCCTGGTCCAGTTTCGTCATGGCCTCTTCCAGCGACTGGCGCAGCTTCTCGAGCGTGGTGCGGGCCTGCACGCTCTCCACGTTGCGGCCCGGGTCGGCCGCCTTGGCCAGGTCGGAGATGCGGCGGTTGGTGTCCTTCACCTGCTGCCGCAGCGCCTCGGCCTCCGAGGTGGACTGGTCGGTGCCGCCGCCCGCGATCCGGGTGGCGAATCCGACGAACTGCTGGGCCACCTCGTCGGAGAGCTGCTGTGCCCGCTCCGGGGTCTCGGCCCTGCCCGAGATCGTGATGATGTTCCCGTCTGCGGCCTTGGCACTCACCCGGTCCCGCAACTCGTCGCCGTCCACGCGCGTCCAGCCGAGCGCGGCGGCGGCGCGGTCGACCACCGTCGAACTGCTCGCGAGGTCCACCTGGGTCAGCAGTTCGCGTTCCTCCCACTGCCCCGGCAGCAGTACCGATGCGGACGCCGTGTACCGCGGCGGGAACACCAGCGAGGTGCCGTAGCCGACGAGGGCGCCCACCGCCGCGAGGACGGCGAGGAGCCGCCATCGCCGACGGAGTATCCGCCCGAGGGTGACCAGGCGGATCGTGTCATCACTCAACGGCGCGGCCTCTTCCCTGTTCGTTCCGGGCCGGCCGCCGACACCGCGGTGCGGTCGCGGCAGGCGGCGGCGTAGGCGGCGAGGAGCGACGCCTGCGAGTTGCGCCAGGAGAGTTCTCCGGTGATCCGTTCCTGGCCGATCTTGCCCATCCGGGCGCGGGTCTCCGGATCGTCGAGTAGCTGCACGATGAGCCCGGCGAACGCGGCCTCGTCGTTGGCGGGCGCGTAGACGGCGGCGTCACCCGCGGAGACGCGCGCCTCCCGGAGGTCGAACGAGACGATCGGCCGGCCCATCGCCATGTACTCCAGGACCTTGTTCATGGTCGACACGTCGTTGAGCGGATTGCGCGGGTCGGGGGACAGACACACGTCGGCGGTGGACAGGTAGCGCACCAGGTCGGCGTCCGGAATGCGCCCGGTGAACTGCACCTGATCGGAGAGACCGAGCTGCCCGGACAGCTCCACCATCGCGTCGAAGGCGTCGCCCGCACCGACGAACACCGCGTGCCAGTCCGTCCGTCCGAGCTCGTCGCGCAGCTTCGCCAGGGCGCGCAGGGCGTAGTCGACACCGTCCTGGGGGCCCATGACGCCCAGGTAGCACAGCAGATGGGGCTTGCCGTTCTTCAGCTCGGGCTCGGGCGGCACCGGTCGGAAGCGGTCGACCTGCGGCGCGCTGCGCACGACGAACACGTCCTCGGGGCGACGGCCGCCGCGGCGCACCGCGGTGTCCCGGTAGCTCTCGTTCGTGGCGAGCACGACGTCGGCGGCCCGATAGGTGAGCCGTTCCAGCGCGCACACGCCGCGGTAGAGCAGATCCTCGCCGCGGTCGAACCGGGAGAGGTACAGCTCGGGGACCAGGTCGTGCTGGTCGAAGACGAAGCGGGCGCCGCGGCGCTTCAGCCACAGTGCCGGCAGGAAGAGCAGGTCGGGCGGGTTGCACGCGTGGACCACGTCGACGGGGCCGACCTTGCGGGCCAGCCGGGCCGTGTGCCACAGGGCGGAGCCGTACTCACGCAGATAGCCGGCCGGCCCTCCGGTGGCCGCGCGCAGCGGGTAGCGGTGGATCCGCACCCCGTCGATCTCCGCCTCCGGCTCCGTGTCCCGTTTGCTCCCCTGGGGGCAGATGACGTGCACCTGCCAGCCCGCGTCGCGGAGTGTCGTGCACTCCTGCCACACCCGGCGGTCGAACGGCACCGACAGGTTCTCCACGAGGATCAGCGCGCGCCGGTCCGGCCGGTCGCCGCTGACTGCGTCACCAGGCAAGGCCCATGTATCCCGGTTCGGTCCGACGCGTCTCGGCGTCGGGAAGGCGGACGAGGTCGATGATCGCCGGGCCCTCCCCGTGGGGAAGCGCCGACAGCACAGCCGGATCGCTGGTCCCGACGAGGCACACCTCGGCGTGTTCGAGCACCTCGTCGACCGAATCCGCGAGCAGGTGCGCGAGGTGCGGCAGCCGGGTCTCGATGTACTCGCGGTTCGCGCCCATCAGCCGGGAGAGGCTCACGTTGGCGTCGTGGATCCGCAGGTCGTAGCCCTTGCCGAAGAGCCGCTCCGCCAGTTCGACGAGCGGGCTCTCGCGGAGGTCGTCGGTGCCCGGTTTGAAGGACAGCCCGAACAGTCCCACCCGGCGCTTGCCGGTGCGCTCGACCATCTCCACCGCGCGTTGCAGATGGGCGGAGTTGGAGGGCAGCACGTGGGAGAGGATGGGCACCGAGACGTCGGCCCGCTGTGCCGCGTGGACCAGGCTGCGCAGGTCCTTGGGCAGGCAGGAGCCGCCGAAGGCGAAGCCGGGCCGCAGATAGGCGGGGCTGATGTTCAGTTTGTGGTCGGCCAGGAACACGTCCATCACCTGGTGCGAGTCCACCCCGAGCGCCTGGCACACCGCGCCCAGCTCGTTCGCGAAGCCGATCTTCAGGCCGTGGAACGAGTTGTCCGCGTACTTGATCGCCTCGGCCACGGGGACCGGCACCCGGAACACCTCGCCGGGCAGGCCCTCGTAGAGCGCCGCCACCACGTCGCCGCTCGCCGGGTCGAGCTCGCCGATGACGGTCTTGGGCGGGTCGAAGAAGTCCCGCACGCTCGTGCCCTCGCGCAGGAACTCGGGGTTGACCGCGACCCCGACGTCCACTCCGGCCGTGCCGCCGAGGTTCTTCTCCAGAATCGGCACCAGCAGGTTCAGACAGGTCCCCGGAAGCATGGTGCTGCGGAAGACGACCGTCTGGCGCCCGCCCCGCTCGGCCAGCGCTGCACCGATCTGCTCGGTGACCCGCTCCAAGTACGTCGTGCACAGGCTGCCGTTGGGCTCCGAAGGCGTACCGACACAGATCAGCGACACCTCGCTGCCCATGATCGCCTCGCGGACGTCACCGGTGGCCCTCAGGGCTCCGCTCCGCACGACGTCGGCGATGAGCTCGCCGATCCGCTCCTCGACCACCGGGGCCTTGCCGTCGTTCACCAGGTCGACCTTGAGCTGGTTGACGTCGACCCCGATGACCTCGTGCCCCATCCCGGCCAGGCACGCAGCCGACACGCAGCCCACGTAGCCGAGCCCGAAAACGCTGACTCTCATGACCCGTTCCTCCCCCCAGGCAGGCCCTTTCGGCCTGCGGTCCGTGCGCCGGCCGAACGACGGCTCCCGCGCATCAGTAGGCCCCCTGGCCGTAGAGCACCGCACGCAGCGTCTTCCACAGGATCACCGTGTCCAGGGCGAGCGACCAGTCCTCCACGTACCGCAGGTCGAGCCGTACCGCCTCCTCCCACGACAGGTCGCTGCGCCCGCTGATCTGCCAGAGCCCGGTGAGTCCGGGCTTGACCAGCAGCCGCCGCCGGATGTCCGGTCCGTACGCGGCGGATTCCTCGGGCAGCGGAGGCCGCGGACCGACGAGCGACATCGACCCGGTGAGTACGTTGAAGAGCTGCGGGAGCTCGTCGATCGAGTACCGGCGCAGCACCGAGCCCAGCCGGGTCACCCGCGGATCCCGGCGGAGCTTGAACAGCGGGCCGGCGCCCTCGTTGCGGTCGGCCAGCTCGGCCTTCGCCACATGGGCCCCGGCAACCATGGTGCGGAACTTGAGGATGGTGAACTCGCGGCCGTCCTTGCCGACTCGGCGCTGCCGGTAGAAGGCGCCGCCGCGGCTGTCGAGGAGCACGAGCAGTCCGACGAGGACCATGAGCGGCGCGAAGAGCAGCAGCAGGATCGCCGCGCCCAACCGGTCGACGACCTCCTTCACCGCCCGGCGCCCCCCGGTGAAGGTCGGCATGCTGACCCGCAGCAGCGGGATCCCGAGCACCGCGTCGACGTGCAGCCGCGGGCCGGCGACCTCCATCAGCACGGGGGCCACGACCATGTCGGCGTCGCTGCCCTCGAGGTTCCAGGCCAGCCGCTGCAGCCGGTCCGGTGACCAGTGCGGATCCGGTGTGACCGCGACGACCCGGTAGCCGTCGCGACGGACGTGGCCCGCGACGTCCACCAGCCGCCCGACGACCGGCACTCCGTCCAGCTGGTCGTCGTCGAGTCCGAGACCGTCCGTCGTGCACACCGCGTCCACCCGCCAGCCGAGATGCGGGAATCTGCGCGTACGGGCGATGAGATCGCGGACGGTTGCCGGGCTACCGGCAGCCAGTACCGGTCTCAGGCAGCGCCCTTCGTTCCGCTGTTTGTGCAGCCAGAGACGGAGCAGATAGCGCGCCGTCATGGTGACCATGGCGATCGCGGGGATCGCGACGAAGATCCAGAGTTTGATGTTGCGTGAGGTGAGCGCGATCCCGCCGAGTGCCAGCACGACCGTCGCCGCGAACAGTGAACGGCCGAGTCTGCGGAACTCCTCGGCGCCCTGGCCGAGCACGACCGGAGCCCACGCCCGGCTCACCGCCAGCGCCCCCAGCACCAGCAACTCGGTGCCGAATGCGAGAATGCCCCATTTCTCGTGCCAGTTGGCCGCGTCCCGGGCCCCGAAGAAGTTGCCGATCGCGGCCACCACCAATGCGGTGGCCGCGGTGTCGCTGATGATCACGGCACGGCGGTACCGCTGCTCCCAGTCGCTCGCGGGCCGGCTGACCGGCCCGTTCGCCAGACGCTCGCGCGTCGTCGGAAACGGGCCGACTAATCCCCCCTGCGTCACAGAACCCCCCAGGTTCCCAGTGATTCGACGTTTTCGCCCAACACTGTTCCTCCCCCTCGGGGGGTCCCCACCCCCCCGCGCAGTTCCTCCCCTCGGGAGGCCCCCGCCTCCCGCACTGTCCCTCCCCCGGGAGGCCCCCGCCTCCCGCACATCACATCCCGGCCGCGTCAGCGCCGCGTGAGCGATCCACCCGGACGGCAGCCGAAGTCCCGTGCCCTGCCCCATAGGTGAGGTACGTGGGAACCCGCCTGAACCACGGGTGTTCCCCTCACCCAAGGGCCCCCTTCGGACTCCAGGAATCGATCATCCACATGTCCGACGCCGGACAGGCCGCATTCGGCTGTCCGCAGCGCCCAACCCATAGATCATCATTTGTCGGCTCGTGTCCCGGCATGCGAAGCAGGGTCAATCTAGACCATGAAGACCCACCTGAAGAGAGGGATGTGTGCAATTTGTACTTAAGATTTAGAGCTGATTACATGAATCGGCCGTCGTCCGCGGTTTCCCGGATGTCGAAAATGCCTTCTGACCTGTGACGATGGGGAGTTACGCGGAGTGTCGGCGTCGGCACCCCCAGGCATCACCGCCCCGGTGCCGTGTCGAAACGATCAGATCGCAACATGCGAACGGGCCGGCCGGACGTGGTCCTCGACCGTGAGATCCACAGCCGCGCACACGGCGACCGAGCAGCGAGTGGGCTCCCGATCCTCAACCCGCCCGTCCCGCGGCCGCGTTGAGCACGAGTCAGCGGGACGACGGAGACGCATCCCGGCGCCCCGGCCCGCCACGACCGGCTCGGCCCGCACGTCACCGGTGCGCTGACCTCGCACGGTATCCACAGCCTCCATTCAGGACTAGGTTGTCAGGTGAGACCCCGGTCCCCGGTATCGATGCTGTGTCCAGCTCCCGGGGAGGCCCACCGTGTTCGTTCTGCTTCTCGTCCTGATCGTGCCGCTGTTCGGCCTCGGTTTCCTTCACCCGCTCTGGTGGCTGGCCGCCGCGCTGGTCCTCTTCGCCGCCGTCCGCCACGACCGCGATCGCGGCGGCGGTTCGGAGGAGTACCGGGACTACAAGGACCGGCGGGACCGTCAGGAGCGCTGGGACCGTCGCTACAGCCGCCAGAACCGGGCGCACTGGAGACGCGAGGACCGGCGCGACCGCGAACGCCACTGGTGATCCCGAAGTGGCCCTGCAACGACAGGAGTTGCGGGACCACCACCGCCGAGCCCGACCCTTCAGCCAGTCGAGAGGTACGCCATGCAACGCACAACCATGCTCCAGGAGGACTGGTGGAAGCTGCGGGCGGAGGCCACGTGGGGGAACCCGGGGACGGAAGAGGACGTCGAGGTCCTGCGGAGCCAGAACGACCAGCTGCGACGGGCCCTGGCCGGCCGGGCGGTCGTCGACCAGGCCCGCGGCATGGTGATGGTCCTGACCCCCTGCACCCGCGGGGCGGCGAGAAGTCTGCTCGTGAACGTCTCACGGCAGTGCGGCACCAGGCTTCCGGAGGTGGCCGCAGCCATGGTCGCCGCCTGGGAGGGCGAGCCGCTCCCGGACCGGATGCAGCGCGCGCTGCGACGAACGCTCCGCACCTTCCACGCACAGAACCGGCAGTGCAACACGCGGCGGCCGGCCGGGTCGTCCGTATAGGGATGGGGAGAGGTCATGATGCGCACAGCCGACGTCCGGGAATGGCGCGAACGCGATGTCGTGGACGCCGAGTCGCACAGAATCGGTGTCCTGGAGGCGGTCTATGTGGACACCACCACCGATGAACCGGCCATGGCCACGGTACGCATCGGACTGCCCACCCGGCGCCGTCTGGTCTTCGTACCCCTCGACGACGCGGTCACCGGACCGGACTACCTGAGGATCGGGTACGCCAGAGCACTGGTGAAGCAGGCCCCTTCCATCGGCGTGGACGACGTCCTGCCCGCCGGCCAGGAGGAAGCGATCTTCAAACACTACGGACTGCCCTACCGGGCCGGCGCGGCCGGAGAACGTCAACTGGCACGCCGCTGACGGCGTCCGGGCAGGACGACCGCCGCAGGCGGCGCGGGCGCACCGCCATGTACTCGTGGCCGCCCGCGGGCGGGCACGAACCGGCAACACATCACGTACGACGCACCAGTCCGTACACGCGGGCCGCGAGGCCCCGTCCGCAGGCGGGCAGGCTGTCCGGGAAGCGAGGCGGAATGACCGGCATACGCGCGATGACCCTCTACCGGCGCGGCAGCCGGGCGACCGTCTTCCTGGTGGGTGAGATCGACGCGGACACCGCTCCCGCCGTGGGTGCCGCCGTCGAGGACTGCATCAGCCGGGAGACGGGCGGCGTGGACGTCGAACTGGCCGGCGTCAGCTTCTGTGACGCCAGCGGCCTGAACGTCTTCCTCGCCGCTGCCCTCAGCGCGGAGGCCGGCGGATGCCGGCTGCGGCTTCGTCACCCCACACCCGCCGTCCGCCGGGTGTGGGATCTCACCGGCACCGCGACCCTGCTGGACGCCGCCCGGCCCGACGCCGCGGTTCCGCCCCCGGGGAGTGCGCGTCGGCGGCCCCGGGCCGGGGCCGCCGACGGCCTCCGGTGATCAGTGACCGCATGGCCGCCCTCCTCGGCATGCTCCAGCGGCGCGACGCCTCCTGCAGCGGCGCCGGCGTCGCCGCTGCCATGGCCGCCGCGCTGGCCGTGGACGGCGTGACCGTCTCGCTCACTTACGGACCCGCCCCCGGTGAGACTCTGTGGGCCTCCGACGGCACCTCCCGCGGCTTCGAGGATCTGCAGGCGACCCTCGGCGAGGGGCCGGGCGTGGACTGCCTGGTCGTCGGCACCGCGGTGGGCGTGCCCGATCTGACGCGGGTGCGCCGCGACCGGTGGCCCGCGCTGGTCGTGGAGGTGCCGGGCCAGGCGGCGCGGGCGGTGTTCTGCTTCCCCCTGCGGGTCGGTGCGATCGTCCTCGGCAGTCTCACTCTCGTCCGACGGGCGCCCGGCCGACTGACCCAGGGGCAGACCGATGACGCCCTGGCTCTGGCGTTCGCCCTGGCGATGCACCTGATGGACCCCGGCCCTCCCGCGCTGCCGCCACCCGAGGAGTCGGACGGACCGCCCCTGCTCAACGCCGTCGTCCACCAGGCGACCGGGATGGCCGGCGTCCAGCTCGCCGTCTCCCCGACCGACGCCCTGCTGCGTCTGCGCGCCCACGCCTACGGCAGCGGCCGCACCCTCTCCGACACCGCTCACGACATCGTGGCCGGACGGCTTCGGCTGGCCCCCGGCACCGACCCACCCCCGCCCGCCGCAGACAAGGACTGATTCCATGACCACCCGTGAACAGCAAGTCACCGAGGTCTTCGTCGAAGTCGCCGACTCCCTGGTGGCCGACTTCGACGTCATCGACTTCCTGCAGCGGCTGTCCGTGCGCTGCGTGGAGCTCCTGGACGCGGCGGCCGTCGGCATCCTGCTCGCGGACAAGGACGACGTCCTGCACGTCCTCGCGGCCTCCGACGAACACACCCGGCTGCTGGAGCTCTTCGCCCTCCAGCACGACCAGGGGCCCTGCGTCGAGTGCTACCGCAACGGCCGGGCCCGCACCGACATCGACCTCACCGATCCGCAGGTCACCGCCGACTGGCCGCACTTCACCAGCGGTGCCCGGGAGACGGGGTTCGTGGCCACCGACGTCCTGCCGCTGCGGCTGCGCGGCCGGGTCATCGGCACCCTCGCCCTGTTCCACACCACCCCCGGCACCCTCAGCCCCGAGGACCTCACCCTCGCCCAGGCCCTGGCCGACGTCGCGACGATCGCGATCCTCCAGCAACGCACCCTGTCCCACGCCGAGGCCGAACGCGACCAGCTCCAGTACGCCCTCACCAACCGCATCATCATCGAGCAGGTGAAAGGCGTCCTCGCCGAACGCTGGCACCTGAGCGTCGACGAGACCTTCGGCACCCTGCGCGCCTACGCCCGCGCGCACCATCTCAAGCTGTCCCAGCTGGCCCGGGACATCACCGACGGCAGGTTCGACACCCGGCAGATCCGCGCCACACCGGCACCCCCGTTCCCGCACACGTCCCGGCGCCCGGGGCCCTGACTGCCGCGGCGGGTCCGTGCCGAGGGCGCCCGGCCGGACCCGCACGGCGGCCACAGCCGCCCTCACCTGCCGGGTCTCACCACGAGACGAACCGTATGCTGACGCCCATGAGGCGGACTTCCTTTGCTCAGTGGCCCTGCTCGATCGCGCGGACCATGGATCTGCTCGGGGACTGGTGGACGCCCTTGGTGCTGCGTGAGGCGTTCTACGGGATCCGGCGGTTCGACGCCTTCCAGGAGTCGCTCGGCATCGCCCGCAACACCCTGACGGACCGGCTGCGGAGGCTGGTGGACGAGGGTCTGCTGGAGAAGCGCCCGTACCAGACCGAGCCGGTCCGCCACGATTACGTGCTCACCGAGAAGGGGCGGGACTTCTACGGAGTGCTGCTCGTGATGAACCGCTGGGGAGACCGCTGGCTGGCGGAGGAAGCGGGCCCGCCGGTCGTCATCCACCACGACACCTGCGGGCAGGAGAGCCACGCCCGAGTGGTGTGCTCCGGTTGCGGTGAGCCGATGACGGCGGACAACGCGCACCCCCGGATGGGCCCCGGATACCCGCCGCACCTGGCCCAACGGCCGGACGTGCGGGAGCGGTTCGCGGACTGACCTGATCGACCGCCGCCCCGCCTCTCCCCCTTGACAGGTGAGTCTATCTACGCAACTTTACTGGTCAGAGAGTTTCCGTAGAAGCCTGATGGATGCAGAGGGAGGCGGCAGCTCCATGGAATGGACGGGCGCGCGCTACGCGGACGGGCCGACGGTCGAGGTGGAGACCCGCATAGCCGTCCCACCGGAGCAGGTGTGGCCCCTGGTGTCCGACATCGAGCTGATGCCGCGCATCAGCACGGAACTGCGGTCCGCCCACTGGCTGGACGGTGTGACCGGGCCCACCCTCGGAGCCCGTTTCGTCGGGCGGAGCAGGCACGAGTCGCTGGGCGAGTGGTCCACCACCTCGCACGTCGTCGCCCACGAGCCGCCCCACCTCTTCGCCTGGGCGGTCGAGGACCCCGAACACCCCACCGCCCTGTGGAGGTTCACCCTCGAACCGGACGCGGGCGGCACACTGCTCCGGCAGTGGATGCGGATGGGACCGGCCCGTTCCGGCCTCTCCCTCGCCATCGACCGCATGCCGGACCGGGAACAGAAGATCGTCTTCGTCCGCATGCGCGAGTTCGAGGCCGGCATGACCGCCACGGTCGCTGCGATCAAGGACCTGGCCGAGCGGACCGCCAACCCCGAAGGGGCAGAGGCCTGATGCGTACCTCGACCACGATCGAAGCCTCCGGCGGCGACTGGCGCGAAACGGTCGACTACGTCGTCGAGGCGGAGAAACTCGGCCTGGACATCTGCTGGGTGGCCGAGGCCTGGGGCTCCGAGGCTCCCTCGCCGCTCGGCTATCTCGCCGCGAGGACCGACCGCCTGCTGCTCGGCTCCGGCATCATCCAGCTCGGCACGCGCACGCCGACGGCGATCGCCCGCGCCGCCATCACCCTGTCGCAGATCTCCCAGGGCCGGTTCCTGCTCGGACTCGGTCCCTCCGGCCCCCAGGTGATCGAGGGGCTGCACGGCGTGCCCTTCGCCCGCCCGCTGGCACGGATGCGCGAGACCGTCGAGATCGTCCGCCGGGCCGCCACCGGGGAGAAGATCTCCTACTCCGGCCGGGAGTTCCGGATCCCGCTGCCGGGCGGAGAGGCGAAGCCCATGCGCCTGTCGATGCGCGCCGAACACGACATCCCCGTCTACCTGGCGACGCTCTCGCCGAAGATGCTGCACCTGACCGGTGAGATCGCCGACGGCTGGCTCGGTACCAGCTTCGTCCCCGAGGGCGCCGGCGAGGCGTACTTCGCCCACCTGGACGCGGGCCTCGCCGCCGCCGGCCGGACCCGCGCCGACCTCGACATCTGCCAGGGCGCCGAAGTCGCGTTCGCCGAGGACGAGGACGCCCTCCGTGCGATGGTCGCCGGACGGAAGAAGGAGCTGGCCTTCAGCCTCGGCGGCATGGGCTCCACGTCCGTGAACTTCTACAACCAGGCGTACAGCCGCCAGGGTTGGGCGGAGGTGGCGGCCGAGGTGCGGACCCGCTGGCAGGCCGGGGACCGGGAGGGTGCCACCGGGCTGGTCACCGACGAGATGGTGCTGGCGACCACGCTGATCGGGACGGAGGACATGGTCCGCGAGCGGCTGCGCGTCTGGCGCGACGCCGGTGTGGACACCGTCCGCCTCTACCCCGCCGGCGACACCCTCGACGCACGGCTGACGACGCTGGGCCGGGCTCTCGCACTGGTCCGCGACATCGAGGGCGAGGCGGTGCGGTAGCCGGGGAGCACGCCCCCTCCTGTACCCGGCGCAGTGGCCGGCCGGGTCCCGCAACGTTCGTGCAACGTCGTGCGGGGTTGGCTGACCGCAGCCGGCCGAGACCGTCGCCGCCGGGCCGAGCACGGCCGGGGCGGGGCCGTCGGCGTGACCTCCGAGGACGGGAGTTACCGCAGTGGACACGACCCCGCGCGTCGAACTGACTCCGGCCGCCGCCGGGCTGCTGGGGCGGCTGCGGGCGCTGCACGGGCCCCTGATGTTCCACCAGTCCGGCGGCTGCTGCGACGGCAGTGCCCCGATGTGCTACCCGGACGGCGAGTTCCGCACCGGCGCCTCCGACGTCCTGCTCGCCGAACTGGAGGTGGCGGGGGTCGAGGAGCGGGTGCCGTTCTGGATGTCGAGGAGCCAGTACGAGGTGTGGAGCCACACCCGGCTGATCGTCGACGTCGTTCCGGGACGGGGCAGCGGCTTCTCGCTGGAGGCACCCGAAGGAGTGCGTTTTCTGATCCGTTCCCGCCTCGTCGGCACGTAGCCACCGGCACGGCCACCGCCGTCTGGTGCACTCCCCCTGATACCTGGGACAGTTGACGAGACATCAGGGGGGACTGTGACGCGTCGCACCGCACGGTTCAGAACGGTACTGACGGCTCTGGCGGCGTGGAGTGCGCTGGCCGGAGCCGCCCTGACGACGGCGACACCGGCCGCCGCCGAGGAGACCGGCACGGAGATCGCGCCGGGCGTGCGCTACACGGAGTTCGACCTGGCGGCGGCCAAGGGCGTGACCCACGCCCATCTGCTCACCGTCGATCTGCGCGCCTCCCGCGTGAGCGTCGGCCTGCTCCATCCCGGGGCCGTGGCCTCCCGGGCCCCCGTCTCGCAGCTCGCCGGCTCCCAGGGGGCCGTGGCCGGCGTGAACGGCGACTTCTTCAACATCACCGAGACCCAGCATCCCGGGATCGAGGCGACGGGCGCCCCCGTCGGCCCGGCCATCGCGAGCGGGCGCCCGCTCAAGGCCGCGGTTCCGGACGGACAGCGCTTCGGCCCGGCCCTGCCGCCCGGGACCACCACCAAGGACGTCCTGGGCGTGGGCGTCGACGGCAGAGCCCGGCTGGACAGCCTGGCCCTCGACGGTTCCGTGCGCACCCAGGACGGGCCGTTCGCACTCGGCGGGCTCAACCAGTACGCGCTGCCGGAGGGTTCGGTCGGCGCGTTCACCTCGGACTGGGGGAATGTCTCGCGGGCCCGGGCCGTGTGCGGCACGGACACCGACCGCGCCGCTCCCTGCAGTTCGGACAGCTACGAGGTGACGGTGCGCAAGGGCCGGGTGGTATCGGCGGCGGACAGCCCGGGCAGCGGTCCGATCGCCGTCGGCACCACCGTCCTGGTCGGCCGGGAGGCGGGGGCCCAGTGGCTGCGCAAACTGTCGACGGGTGAGCGGGTCCAGGTGCGGCACCGTCTGGTGGCGGCGCGGTCCCGGGTCGCGTACCGCTTCGCGCTCGGCGGATATCCGGTCGTCACCGGCGGCCGGCCGCTGCCCGGGCTGGACGACACGACGTCGGCCGTACGGACCGCGGCCGGGATCGGGGACGGCGGGCGGCGCCTGTTCCTGCTCGCCACCGACGGGGCGCCCGCGTACCGCAGCGGCCTGACCATCGCCGAAGTGGCGTCTGCGCTACGGGCCTTGGGCGCCGACGAGGGCTTCAGCCTGGACGGCGGCGGCTCCACGACGCTGGTGGCCCGGGAGCCCGGGGCGCCCGCCGTCACCGTACGCAATCACCCGAGCGGCGGGGCCGAGCGGCCGGTGCCCAACGGCATCGGGGTGTTCGCCGGGTCCTGAACTCAGGGGTTGAGGCTGCTCACGATGTCCGCCGTCGCGGTGAGCCCGTCGTTGATGGTGGGTGCCATGCTCGTGCTCGCCAGGTAGAAGCCGAGCAGGACGCAGACCAGGGCGTGCGAGAGCTTCAGTGCGCCGTTGCGCAGGAAGACCACCGCCAGGATCAGCAGCAGCACCACCACAGAGATGGAAATGGCCATCGTCAACCTCCTCCGCCACGTCGACACCGCGGCATTCGGCCGCAAGTGTCGCGTAGCGGAGGGTTCTTCCGGGCTGCTGACGTGTCCTCCGAACGTGTGGTGTTCTACCGCGCGTCGTGAGCGTCGAGGAACCTTTCGAGTCCGGCCAGGTCATCGGTGTTGAGGTGGTCGACGTCGGCGGCGACGAGTTCGCCCCAGAGTGCCTCTCGCGCCGGTCCCGCCAGATCCGGGGTGGCCCAGAAGCGCACCCGCTGCCCGCGGGAGTGCGCCGCCGCCGTGATGCCGCGCAGCTTCTGCCGTTCGGCGTCCGGGAACGGGCCGACGCCCTGCCAGGTGAAGTTGAGTGTCCAGTTGTCGCTGATCAGCGGCACGAAGGAGGCGGGTGCCGCGGTGCCGAGGTCCGTGAGCCGGCCGTCGTAGAAGGCGCGCCGTACGCGCTGTGCCTCCATCGGGGCGCGGGCGGCGCGGTCACCGGAGACCACGGCGGTGACCGCGCCGGGATGCACCCGTCCGTGCGCGTAGGTGGTGAACAGGTGCCGGTGACGCCGTAGGTGGCGGTCGAGTTCGAGGTAGGTCGAGGAGCCCTCGGTCTTGATGTCGATGAGCAGTTGCAAGGGCCTGCGGTATCCCCGGTACACGGCGCCGTGGTTGGCCCGGACGCGCGCGGCGAGCGGGTCCAGGTAGAGGGCTTCGAGGGTACGGGCGGGGTCCAGGTCGGCCGGGTCGTGGGCGACGAGGAGCTGGTCGCCCACGAGGTAGATGTCGGCCTCGACGCTGGCGAAGCGGTGGTCGAGTGCGTCGAGGAGGGGCCGCGGGTGCTCGTAGTCGTTGTGCGCGTGGGCGCGCCGCAGGGGACGCGCGCGGTGCCCGCGCTCGCCCGCCCACGCGGCCGCAGCGGGCAGCGTGACGGAGCCCGCGAGGGCGGCGCCGAAGGTGGTGAGGGCTCTGCGGCGGGTGGTGGGTGCCATGCTCTGCCTCCCTGGGGGTGCCCTGCGGGACGGGTGGGGCGCCGCCCGTCCCGGGCGAAGTCGGGTCGGGGAGAGTATGCGGTGCCTCCTCCGCCAAGGAGCAGGGGTGTGCGGGGAGTTGGCCGGACCGCCGCCGTCGGTTCACCTCGCCGGGGGCGCGGACAGGCCGAAGGCCCGCCCCGTGCGGGGCGGGCCTTCGGCGGAGTCGTGCGGGGTGTCAGGGTGCCCGCAGGTCGACCAGTTCGGCCAGTTCCTCCCGCTGCCGGCCCGCCGTGCCGTACGCGATGGAGTCGGCCTTGGCCCGCTTCAGGTACAGGTGGACCGGGTGCTCCCACGTCATGCCGATGCCACCGTGCAGCTGGAGGGCCTCCTCGGCGGCGTGGACGGCGACCGGTGCCGCGTACGCCCCGGCGACGACCACCGCGACGTCGGTGTCCGTGCTGCCCGTGGCCAGCGCGTCGGCGGCGTTGCGGGCGGCGGCCCGCAGGCCCACGACTTCCAGCCACAGCTGCGCGAGCCGGTGCTTGAGCGCCTGGAAGCCGCCGACGGGCCGGTTGAACTGCTTGCGCTCCTTGAGGTGGCGGACCGTCTCGGTCAGGCACCAGTCGGCGAGGCCGAGTTGCTCGGAGGCGAGCAGCCCGGCGCCGGAGCGCAGCGCCCGGTGGACCGCCGACGCGGCGTCGCGGCCGACGATCCGCGCCGGGGCTCCGTCGAGGACGACCGTGGCGACGGGCCGGGTGAGGTCGAGGGAGACCTGTGGCGTGATGGTGACGGCGTCGGCGTCCACGGCGTACAGCGCGCCGTCCTCGGCCGGGACCAGCAGCACATCGGCGACGGCCGCGTCCGCGATGCCGGTCAACTCCCCGGACAGGGCGCCGTCTTCGTGACGTACGGTCTTGGGCGTGCCGGCGGGTGCGACGGAGAGCGCGACGGCCAGCACGCCGATCGTGCGACCGGACGCCAGGGCGGTCAGCAGCGTGGCCGCCTCGTCGCCGTCGCACGCCAGCAGGGCCTCCGTCGCGACGACCGCGCTGGTGAGGTAGGGCACGGGTGCGACCGCGCGGCCCAACTCCTCCAGTACGACGGCGGCTTCACGGTGCGTGGCACCCTGGCCGCCGCGCGACTCGGGGACCAGGAGACCGGCCAGACCCATGCTCTCGGCGAGCGCCTTCCACAGGGCGCGGTCGTGCGGGGCATCGGTCTCGGAGCGGGCGATGACGCCCGCCGCGTCGCAGTGGTCGGCGAGGAGGTCGCGGACGGCGGCGCGCAGCGCCTCTTCCTCCTCCGAGTAGAGCAGATCCGTCATCGGGCCAGGTCCTTCCAGGCGACGTCCTTGTCGGTGCGGGGCTCGGAGGGCAGGCCCAGCACGCGTTCGGCGACGATGTTCAGCAGGACCTCGCTGGTCCCGCCCTCGATGCTGTTGCCCTTGGAGCGGAGGTAGCGGTACCCGGCGTCACGGCCGGTGAAGTCGACCAGTTCCGGCCGGCGCATCGTCCAGTCCCCGTACAACAGGCCCTCCTCGCCGAGGAGTTCGACCTCCAGGCCGCTGATCTCCTGGTTGAGCCGGGCGAATCCGAGCTTCATCCCGGAGCCCTCGTGGCCGGGCTGGCCCGCGACGAGCTGCTGGCGCAGCCGCTCACCGGAGAGCCGGGCGACCTCGGCCTCGACCCACAGCTTCAGCAGTCGCTGGTGCGTGTCGTGGGTGCGCAGCTCGGGGCGTTCGCGCCAGGTCCTGGCGACGGGGCCGATCATGCCGCCCTCGCGCGGGATGCGCATGCCGCCGATGGACACGCGCTCGTTCATGAGCGTGGTCTGCGCGACCCGCCAGCCGTCGCCGACCTCGCCCAGGCGGAGGGAGTCGGGGATGCGGACGTCGGTGAGGAAGACCTCGTTGAACTCCGCCTCGCCGGTGATCTGGCGCAGCGGCCGGACGTCGACGCCGGGGTCGGTCATGTCGCAGAGGAAGTAGGTGATGCCGCGGTGCTTGGGCAGATCCGGGTCGGTGCGGGCGATGAGGATGGCCCAGCGGGCGAGGTGGGCGCTGGAGGTCCACACCTTCTGCCCGTTGACCACCCAGGTGTCGCCCTCGCGGACCGCGCGGGTGCCGAGGGCGGCCAGGTCGGACCCGGCGCCGGGCTCGCTGAAGAGCTGGCACCAGACCTCCTCGCCGGTCCACAGCGGGCGCAGCAGGCGCCTCTTCAGCTCCTCGTCGCCGTACTGGAGGATGGTCGGCGCGGCCATGCCGAGGCCGATGCCGATGCGCCGCGGGTCGTTGTCGGGGGCGCCGGCGGCCGCCAGTTCGGCGTCCACGACGGCCTGGAGGGTACGGGGGGCGCCCAGGCCGCCGAGTCCGGCGGGGAAGTGCACCCAGGCGAGGCCGGCGTCGAAGCGGGCCCTGAGGAAGTCGAGGCGGTCGGTGCTCGCGGGCGGATGTGCCGCCAGCAGCTCCCGGGTGCGGCGGCGCAGCCCGGCGGCGTCGGGTGCGCCGTCCTCGCGTGCGGTGTCGGTCATGCGTCTGCTCCGTTCTCCAGGGAGGGCACCACGGCGACGCGTCCCGTCGTGGTCCCGTCGGCGACGCGCTGTACGGCCGCCGCGGCGCCGGCCAGCGGCACCCGCTCGCTGACGAGTGGCTTGATCGCGCCGCGTGCGGCGAGTTCGGTGAGCTGCTCGTGGCAGTGCTGGACCAGCTTCGGGTTCTTGGTGTTGTACAGGCCCCAGTGCAGGCCGAGGATCGCGTAGTTCTTGACGAGCGCGTGGTTCAGGCCCGGGCTGGGGATCGAGCCGCTCGCGAAGCCCACGACGACGATCCGGCCCTCGAAGGCGACGACCTTCGTGGACTGTGTGTACGCCTCGCCGCCGACGGGGTCGTAGACGACGTCGGCGCCCCGGCCGCCGGTGGCCTCCTTCACGGCCGCGATGACGTCCTCGGAGCGCCGGTCGACGACGACGTCGCAGCCGAGGTCGCGGGCGACGGCGGCCTTGTCGGCCCCGCCGACGACGCCGATGACCCTGGCTCCGGCGGCCTTGCCGAGCTGCACCGCCGCGCTGCCGACGCCTCCGGCGGCGGCGTGGACGAGCAGGGTCTCCCCCGCCTCCAGCCGGGCGCGCCGGTGCAGGCCGAACCAGCCGGTCTGGTAGCCGATGTGCAGGGCGGCGGCCTCCGCGTCGTCGAGGGCGTCGGGTGCGGGCAGTACGGCCGCCGCGTCCGCGACGGCGTACTCGGCGAAGCCTCCGTGCGGGAGCGCGGGGTTGGCGAGGACGCGCCGGCCGTCCTCGGTCTCGCCGCAGATCTCCACGCCGGGCGTGAACGGCAGGGGCGGCCTGACCTGGTACTGCCCCCGGCACATCAGCGCGTCGGGGAAGTTGATGTTCGCGGCGCGCACCTTGAGCAGGAGCTGACCCGCGCCGGGCACCGGCCGCTCCACGTCCGCGAGCCGCATCACCTCGCTCGGCTCGCCGTTCTGGTGCACTTGCCATGCCTGCATGCGGGGCCTCCACGGGACTGCTTCGTCTGACCGGGCTCGATCGCATACTAAGCGGTCGCTTGCCGATCAGGGAACAGTCGCGTCCGTCACGACGCGGCAGCCCTGCCGGGCCGGGCCCTGACGTGCATCCGCTCGCCCTGGGGACCGAAGAGGCTCAGGAACTCGACGGGCCCCTCCCCCGTGGACCCGAACCAGTGCGGGACGCGCGTGTCGAACTCGGCGGCCTCGCCGGGGCCCAGCACCACGTCGTGCTCGCCCAGCACGAGCCGGAGTCGCCCGGAGAGCACGTAGAGCCACTCGTAGCCCTCGTGGGTGCGCGGATCGGGCTCCTGCCGGCGCACGGGTTCGAGGACCTTGTAGGCCTGGAGGCCGCCGGGTTGGCGGGTCAGCGGCCAGTGCGTGCGGCCGTTGCGCCGGATCGGCTCGGCCCGTACGCGCGGGTCGTCGACCGGCGGGGCGCCGACCAGTTCGTCCAGCGCGACCTTGTGGGCGCGGGCGATCGGCAGCAGCAGTTCGAGGCTGGGGCGCCGCAGCCCGGACTCCAGGCGCGAGAGGGTGCTGACCGAGATGCCGGTCGCCTCGGAGAGTCCCGCGAGCGTGGCGCCCCGCTCCTTGCGGATCCGCCGCAGCCGGGGGCCGACGCCCGCCAGGACCGCGTCCGCACCCGCCTGATCCGTCCGGTCGGCCTGCGTTTCGTCCGTCCGCGCTTCGCTCATGACCGTATTGCAGATTCGGCAAAGACATTTGTCAAGACGGCAGCCGTCGGCGACCTTCTGAGTGGAGGTGGTCACCATGACCGGAACATACGAGGCGGTCGTCGTCGGAGGCGGCACGGCAGGACTGTCGGCGGCGCTGGTGCTCGGCCGGGCCCGGCGCAGCACACTCGTCGTCGACGCCGGGGAGCCGCGCAACGCGCCCGCCGCCCACATGCAGGGCTATCTGTCCCGCGACGGCATGCCGCCCGCCCGGTTCCTCGCCCGGGGACGGCAGGAGGTCGAGGGGTACGGCGTGGAACTGGTCCGGGACCGTGCCGTGGAGGCGTCGGGGGACGGCGCGGGCGAGTTCGACGTGACGCTCGCGAGCGGGCGCGCGGTGCACGCGCGCCGGCTGGTCGTCGCCACCGGCCTGGCCGACGAGCTGCCGCCGGTGCCGGGTCTCGCCGACCGCTGGGGGCGGGACGTCCTGCACTGCCCGTACTGCCACGGCTGGGAGGTGCGCGACGAGCCCTTCGGCGTCCTGGCGGGCGGTCCGGCGAGCGTCCACCAGGCCCTCGTGGTCAGCCACTGGTCGAAGGACGTACGGCTGTTCCTGCACACCGTCGAGGAGGACGCGCTCCCCGACGAGGACCTGCGCCGACTCGCCGCCGCCGGGGTCGACGTGGTGCCCGGCGAGGTCGCCGGACTCGTGGTCGCCGACGACCGGCTCACCGGGGTGCGTCTCGCCGACGGTTCGGTCCACGACCGCGCCGTGCTCTTCGTGGGTGCCCGCCTCGCCCCGCGCACGGAGCTGCTGCGGCAACTCGGCGCCGAGCATCACGAGACGGACTTCGGCACGTACCCGGTGGTCGACGGGACCGGGCGCACCACCGTGCCGGGCCTCTGGGCCGCGGGGAACGCCACGAGCCACGCCGAGCAGGTCGTGAACGCGGCGAGCGCCGGATACCGCGCCGCCGTCGCGCTCAACGGCGAGCTGCTGTTCGCGGACATCGACGCGGCGGTCGCCCGAGGCTGAGCCCCACGACCGTGGCCGAGACATGAGCGGCGGGCGCCGCTGGGGGTGTGCGAGCGGCGGCCGCGTTGCACCATGGCTCCATGCTGCTGAGCCGGCTCGCCCATGTGTCCCAGGAGGTCGCCGCCACCTCGGCGCGGTCCCGGAAGATCGCTCTGCTCGCCGAGCTGTTCCGCGACGCCGACGCCGACGACGTGCCGATCGTCATCCCGTATCTGGCCGGCAGGCTGCCGCAGGGCCGGCTCGGCATCGGCTGGAAGCTCCTCGGCACGCCGGTCCCGCCGGCCACCGAGGCGACCCTGACCGTGCACGAGGTGGACGCCCGCCTGACCGCGCTCGGCGCGGTCGGCGGCACCGGCTCCCAGGCCGAACGCAAGCGCCTGATGGGCGAACTGCTCGCCGCGGCCACCGAGGAGGAGCAGCGGTTCCTCTTCGGGCTGCTCACCGGAGAGGTGCGGCAGGGCGCGCTGGACGCCGTCGCCGCCGAGGGACTGGCGGCGGCGACCGGGACGCCCGCCGCCGACGTGCGGCGTGCGGTGATGCTCGCGGGGTCGCTGCAGACCGTGGCGCAGGCCCTGCTCGCGGAGGGACCCGGCGCCCTGGACGGCTTCCGGCTGACCGTGGGGCAGCCGGTCCTGCCGATGCTGGCGCACTCGGCGGCTTCCGTCTCCGAGGCCGTCGCGAAACTGGGCTCGTGCGCCGTCGAGGAGAAACTCGACGGCATCCGGGTGCAGGTCCACCGCGACGGCGACCGGGTCCGGGTCTACACGCGCACGCTCGACGACATCACCGACCGGCTGCCCGAGCTGACGGCGGCGGCACGGGAGCTGGCGGGAGAGCGCTTCATCCTGGACGGCGAGGTCATCGCGCTCGACGGGGACGGCAGGCCGCGCTCGTTCCAGGAGATCGCGGGGCGGGTCGGCTCCCGGGTGGACGTGGCCACGGCCGCCGCCGCGGTGCCCGTCTCCCCCGTCTTCTTCGACGCGCTGTCGGTCGACGGCCGGGATCTGCTCGACCTGCCGTTCACCGAGCGGCACGCGGAACTGGCGCGGCTGGTGCCCGAGCCGATGCGGGTACGACGCACCCTGGTGTCCGGTACGGACGAGGCCGACGCCGCCGAGACGTTCCTCGTGGACACGCTGGCCCGCGGACACGAGGGTGTGGTGGCCAAGGCCCTGGACGCGCCCTACAGCGCGGGCCGGCGCGGCGCCTCCTGGCTCAAGGTCAAGCCCGTGCACACCCTCGACCTGGTGGTGCTGGCCGCCGAGTGGGGCCACGGGCGGCGCACCGGCAAGCTCTCCAACCTGCACCTGGCCGCCCGCGGCGACGACGGGTCGTTCGTGATGCTGGGCAAGACGTTCAAGGGCATGACCGACGCCATGCTGGCCTGGCAGACCGAGCGCCTCCAGGAGCTGGCCGTCGACGACGACGGCCACGTGGTCACCGTACGGCCCGAACTCGTCGTCGAGATCGCCTACGACGGTCTGCAGCGGTCCACCCGCTATCCGGCCGGTGTCACCCTCCGCTTCGCCCGGGTGCTGCGCTACCGGGAGGACAAGGCCCCGGCCGAGGCCGACACCGTCGGCACGCTGCTGGCCGCCCACCCCGAGGTCGCGCCATGACCGCCCGGCGCAGCGCCGGCCTGCTGCTGTACCGGCACACCGAGGCCGGCCTCCAGGTGCTCCTCGGCCACATGGGCGGCCCCTTCTTCGCGCGGCGCGACGCGGGGGCGTGGACCGTGCCGAAGGGCGAGTACGAGCCGGACGAGCCCTCCTGGGACGCCGCGCGCCGCGAGTTCCAGGAGGAACTGGGACTGGCGCCGCCCGAGGGCGAGGCGGTTCCGCTCGGCGAGGTCGTGCAGTCCGGCGGCAAGATCGTCACGGCCTGGGCGATCGAGGCCGACCTCGACCCGGCCGACATGGTCCCCGGCACCTTCGCGATGGAGTGGCCCCCGAAGTCGGGGCGCGTCCAGGAGTTCCCGGAGCTCGACCGGGTGGAGTGGCTGGGACTGGAGCGGGCCCGGTCCGTGATCGTGCCGGCGCAGGCGGCGTTTCTCGACCGGCTCGCGGAGCACTCGGACTGAGGGCCGGTTCCGCGGGGCGGTGCCGGCTCCGGAGGAACCCTCCGCGTTGCGTACTGCCGTGCCGCGCGGGAGGGTCGAGAGACAGCCATGCTTCCAGGAGGTCGGCCATGCCCATCGCGACGGTGAACCCGGCGAACGGCGAGACGCTCAAGACGTACGACGCCCTCGGCGCCGAGGAGATCGAGCGCAGGCTCGCCACCGCCGCGGCCACGTTCGGCACCTACCGCACCACCCCCTTCGCCGAGCGCGCCCGGTTGCTGCACCGGGCCGCCGACCTCCTGGACGAGGACCAGGAGGACATCGCGCAGGTGATGACCACCGAGATGGGCAAGCCGGTCAAGCAGGCCCGCGCCGAGGCGGCCAAGTGCGCCAAGGCGATGCGCTGGTACGCCGACCACGCCGAGGAGTACCTCGCCGACGAGGAGCCCGAGCAGTCGGCGGCGCGCGACTCCGGCGCCTCCCGGGTGATCGTCCGCTACCGGCCGCTCGGCCCGGTGCTGGCCGTCATGCCCTGGAACTTCCCGCTGTGGCAGGTGGTCCGGTTCGCCGCCCCCGCGCTCATGGCGGGCAACGTGGGCCTGCTCAAGCACGCCTCCAACGTGCCGCAGACGGCCCTGTACCTGGAGGACCTGTTCCGCCGGGCGGGCTTCCCCGACGGCTGCTTCCAGACGCTGCTGATCGGCTCCGGCGCGGTCGAGGACATCCTGCGCGACCCGCGGGTCAAGGCGGCCACCCTCACCGGGAGCGAGCCGGCCGGCCGCGCGGTCGCCGCCGTCGCCGGGGACGAGATCAAGAAGACGGTCCTGGAGCTGGGCGGCAGCGACCCGTACGTGGTCATGCCGTCGGCCGACCTCGATCGGGCCGCGAAGACCGCGGTCACGGCCCGTGTGCAGAACAACGGGCAGTCGTGCATCGCCGCCAAGCGGTTCATCGTGCACACGGACGTCTTCGACGCCTTCGCCGAACGGTTCACGGCGGCGATGAGGGAACTCGCCGTCGGTGACCCGTCGGACGAGGGGACGGACGTCGGTCCGCTCGCGACCGAACAGGGCCGCGACGACCTGGAGGAGCTCGTCGACGACGCGGTGGAGAGCGGTGCGACCGTCCTGTGCGGGGGCGAACGCCCCGACGGGCCCGGCTGGTACTACGCGCCGACCGTCCTGGCCGACATCACCCCCGAGATGCGCATCCATCACGAGGAGGCCTTCGGTCCGGTGGCCACCCTCTACCGTGCCGCCGACCTCGACGAGGCGGTCGCGATCGCCAACGACAGCCCGTTCGGACTCAGTTCGAACGTCTGGACGCGCGACGAGGCCGAGGTGGACCGGTTCGTGCGTGATCTGGAGGCGGGCGGCGTGTTCGTCAACGGGATGACGGCCTCCCATCCGGCCTTCCCGTTCGGCGGGGTCAAGCGGTCCGGATACGGGCGTGAGCTGTCCGGGCACGGAATCCGAGAGTTCTGCAACATCACCACGGTGTGGCACGGAGCGTGAGCGTCCGGCAGCTACGATCCCCCCTGTGAACCGCGAAGTGACCCTCCCCCTGATCGTCGACGACCGCGGCACGCTGCAGGTGTCGGCAGCCGACGTCAGCAAACTGCTGCGCACCGTGGGCGGCCGGTGGCTGCATCTGGTGGAGGCCGGCCAGGACGGGCTCGACGAGGACACCGTCGCGACCCTCACCATCGAACTGGCCAAGCTCGCCGACCGGATCGACGTGGCCTGCATCGCCCACAGCAGCGGCACGTCCGCGGACTGACGGCGCGCCGGCCCCCCGCCGCCCCGTCGCCCGGCCCGCGGCCGGGCCGGCGGTCCGGGGCCGGGGTCAGCCCGTGCGCTGGTCGAGCTCCCACAGGGCGTGCCAGAACCGGCCCTCGTAGCCCTGCAGGAGCCGGCCGTGCCGAAACACCGTGTCCTCGTCGATCCGCCCGGCGTCCAGCCCCTCCTGGACGGCGGCCAGCGTCCGCCGCTCCAGCTCGGGGGCGGGGCCGGCGAAGAGGTCGAAGAAGCCGCAGGCCTCCTCGTCGAAGTCGTAGTGGCGGCGCAGGGCCTCCGCGATCGCCGCGCAACAGCTCCCCCACGCCGCGAAGTTCGCGCTGAGCACCGGCACGACCTCGGCCGGTGCGCCGTTCAGGGCCAGCCAGGCGACGTACGCGGGATAGGTGTGGCAGTCCGCGAGCGGCTCGTGTCCGGCCGCCCCGACCTCGTCCGCCCCGCACGCCGCGGCGTACGCGCCGAGCCGCTCCCGGGCCACGGCCTCGCCCTCCGCGAGCAGGTCGAAGAAGGCGGCGCTCGCCGGTTCGGCGGCCGACCGCTCGGCCAGATGCAGGAACGCCCGCCGGTCCGCGGCGATCACGTGACGCTGTTCCGCGGCGAGCGCGGCCAGGGTGGAACGCCGGGCCGCACCCCGGGCGATCAGCGGCAGGAGCCGGTTGGCGTGCGGGTCGGGGGCAAGCTCCGCGGTCGTCCGTGCCAGCAGTTCTCCGGCGGTCCGCGCCATCGCGCACTCCTTCGGTTCGCCTGTTGCGGGGCCCCCGGGTCCAGACTGCCACGCCGTCGGCGGGTCCCCGGTCCGGCGTACTCCGGCGCGATATCCCGCGGCCCTCGGGCCATCGTGGGGACACCACCCTTCCGTGGCGAACCGTGCTGCCGCCGGGGACGACGGGTCCTCGGCAGCGGGAGCAGGCGCATCCCCGGCGCCTCGGCACCGCGGAGACGCCCCGGGGACGCCCGCAGGACGCCGCCCACGACATGACGAGGACGGGATGACGGAACAGACGATCACCGGGGTCGTGCCGCCCGTTCGGCACTGGCCCGCACTCCCCCTCAACGGTGTGGAGTTCGACCCCCTCCTGGCCGAGCTGATGCGCGAGGGCCCCGTGAACCGCATCCAGCTGCCGAACGGCGAGGGCTGGGCCTGGCTGGTGACGCGCCACGACGACGTGCGCATGGTCACCGAAGACCCGCGCTTCAGCCGGGAGGCGATCAGGGGGCGGCAGATCACCCGCCTCGCCCCGCACGTCATCCCGGCGGACGGTGCCGTGAGCTTCGCCGATCCGCCCGACCACGCCCGGCTGCGCCGTTCGGTGGGCCCGGCCTTCACCGCCCGCGGCGTGGAACGGCTGCGCGCCGGCGCCCGCCGCACGCTCGGTGAACTGGTCGAGGAGATGGTTCGGAACGGGCCGCCCGCGGACCTCACCGAGGCGGTCCTGAGCCCCTTCGCCGGCGCGGTCGTCTGCGACCTGACGGGGGTTCCCGCCGCCGACCGGCAGCCCCTGCACACCTGGACCCGGCTGATCCTGTCCTCCTCCCACGGCGCCGAGGCCGGCCGGCGGGCCAAGGACGAGATGAGCGCCTGCTTCGCCGGGCTCATCGGCGAACGGCGCGGGAGTGCCGACGACGACGTCTCCTCGCTCCTGGGCACCGCGGTGGGCCGCGACGAGCTGACCCTGGAGGAGGCCGTCGGGCTCGCCGTGCTCATCCAGCTCGGCGGCGCGGCGGTCGCCCACAACAGCGGACAGATGCTCTACGTCCTGCTGACCCGCCCCGACCTGTACGAGCAGGTCCGCGCCGATCCGGCGATCCGGCCCGCGGCCGTCGACGAGCTGCTCCGTCACATCCCGCACCGCAGCGCGGTGGGGCTGCCCCGCATCGCCCTGGAGGACGTGGAGATCAGGGGCGTACGCATCCGGGAGGGCGAGGCGGTCTACGTGTCGTACCTGGCGGCCAACCGGGACCCGGACATCTTCCCCGACCCGGAGCGGATCGACTTCTCCCGCAGCCCGAACCCTCATGTGTCCTTCGGGTTCGGGCCGCACCAGTGCGTGGGCGCGACGCTCGCCCGGCTGGAGTCCGAGCTGCTGGTCGACGCGCTGGTGGACGGGGTCCCCGGACTGCGGCTGGCGGTCCCCGCGGACAAGGTGCCCTTCCGGCGCGGCGCGCTGATCCGGGGTCCGGAGGCCCTGCCCGTCACCTGGCGAGCGGCCCGTGAGGGCGCTCGCCCCGCGGGCCGCTAGCGGATCGGCATCCCCGACAGGGTGCGGGCGATCACCAGGCGCTGGATCTCGCTCGTGCCCTCGAAGATGGTGTAGATCGCGGCGTCCCGGTGCATCCGCTCCACCGGGTACTCACGGGTGAAGCCGTTGCCGCCGAGGATCTGCACCGCCTGGGCGGTGACCTTCTTGGCGGTCTCGCTGGCGAAGAGCTTCGACATGGAGCCCTCGGCGGCGGTGAACGGCTTGCCGTTGACCGCCATCCAGGAGGCCCGCCAGACCAGCAGCCGGGCCGCGTCGATCGAGGTGCGCATGTCGGCGAGCTGGAACGCGATGCCCTGGTTGTCGATGATCGGGCGGCCGAACTGCTCGCGCGTCTTCGCGTACTCCAGCGCCTCCTCGTACGCGGCGCGGGCGGTGCCGACCGCCATGGCGCCGACGGCCGGGCGGGAGGCCTCGAAGGTCGCCATCGCCGCGTTCTTCACGCGCTCGCCGCCCTTCTTCGCGCGCTCGCGGGCGCGGGCGAAGCGCTCGTCGAGCTTCTCCCTGCCGCCGAGCAGGCAGGAGCCGGGGACGCGGACGTTCTCCAGGACGACCTCGGCGGTGTGCGAGGCGCGGATGCCGTGCTTCTTGAACTTCTGGCCCTGGGAGAGGCCCGGCGTGTTCGGCGGGACGATGAAGGAGGCGTGGCCCTTGGAGCCGAGCTCGGGGTCGACGACCGCCACCACGACGTGGACGTTGGCGATGCCGCCGTTGGTCGCCCAGGTCTTGGTGCCGTTGAGGACCCACTCGTCCTTGGCCTCGTCGTAGACGGCGCGGGTGCGCATGGAGGCGACGTCGGAGCCGGCGTCGGGCTCGGAGGAGCAGAAGGCCGCCACCTTGACATCGTTGGCATCGCCGTACATCTGGGGGATCCAGGTACCGATCTGCTCCTCGGTGCCGTTGGCGAGGACGCCCACGGCGGCGAGGCCGGTGCCGACGATGGACAGGGCGATGCCCGCGTCGCCCCAGAACAGCTCCTCCATGGCCATGGGGATGCCGAGGCCGGTGGCGTCGAAGTACTGCTGCGCGTAGAAGTCCAGGGAGTAGATCCCGACCTTCGCCGCCTCCTGGATGACCGGCCACGGCGTCTCTTCACGCTCGTCCCATTCGGCGGCCGCGGGGCGGATCACGTCGGCTGCGAAGCCGTGCAGCCAGTCCCGGACCTCCTTCTGTTCGTCGTTGAGCTCCATGGTGAACTCGGCCATGACCCCTCCAGCGGTGCAATCGCACGTTACTTGCGGTAACGGGAGTCTGTTACCGGCCGGTAGGAAAAGTCAACTCCCGGATCCTGGTCGGCAGCCCGTTCGATACCACGATGCCTGTGAGTGTTAGTTTGCGCAGGCGTCACCGAATCAGCATGGGTGGGGAGAGCACATGGAGACCACGCAGCGGACCGATCAGCAGAGGTCCGCCGACCGCCGCCGGCGCGAGCTGCTGGAAGCCGCCGACCGGGTGGTGCTCCGCGACGGCCCCGGCGCCTCGATGAACGCCATCGCGGCGGAGGCGGGCATCACGAAGCCCATCCTGTACCGCCACTTCGGCGACAAGGGCGGACTCTACGCAGCCCTGGCCAAGCGGCACACGGACGCGCTCCTCGAGGCGCTGCGGGCCGCGCTGGACGCTCCGGCCGACCGGCGGGAGCGAGTGGAGAAGACGCTGGACACCTATCTGGCGGCCATCGAGGCCCGCCCGCAGGTGTACCGCTTCCTGATGCATCCGGCGGAGGCCGGCCAGCCGGGCGACCAGGGCTTCGACGTCGGCCTGCACTCCGCCCCCCTGCTGCGCCGCATGGGCGAGGAACTCGCCGAGGTCATAGAGGAACGCGTCGACCTCGGCCCCGGCAGCCAGCAGCTGGCGCGGGTCTGGGGACACGGCATCGTCGGCATGATGCACGCGGCCGGCGACTGGTGGCTCGGCGAACGGCCGTGCCCGCGGGCCGAGTTGGTGCGGAGCCTCGCCGACCTGCTGTGGGGCCGGCTGGCGGCGGCGGGCGACAAGGCGGGCGGGCCCGGCTTCTGACCGCGCGTCGGCCCGGCGCCCGGGAGTCAGCGGGCCCAGGACGCCCGCGCCGCCCGGCGCAGCACCCGGCGGCGCCGCCACCCCGCGACCCGGTCCGGGTACACCAGGCCGTCGAGGTGATCGCACTCGTGCTGAAGGCACCGGGCGAACCAGCCGGTGCCGTGCACCCGCACGGGCTCCCCGGTCACCGTGAGCCCTTCGACGACCGCGTGGTCGTACCGCTCGGTGCCCGCCTCCAGGCCCGGCAGCGACAGGCAGCCCTCCGGACCGCGCAGCACCACGCCGTCCGCCGTGACCAGCCGCGGGTTCACCACATGTCCCAGATGTCGGACGTCCTCGTCGTCGGGACAGTCGTACACGAAGACCCGCAGCGGTTCGCCGATCTGGTTCGCCGCCAGCCCGACACCCTGGGCGGCGTACATCGTCGCGAACATGTCCTCGACCAGCCCGGCCAGTTGGGGACCGAAGTCCGTGACGTCCTCGCAGGGTCCGTGCAGGACGGGATCGCCGAGCAGGGTGAGGGGCCGGACTCGCCCTCGGGCGCCCGGGATGGAGCCTTGTCGCATGGCGGCAAGGGTACGGTCCTCAATGTCGCGCGAATGTCGCGCGGGCACCGTCACGGTGCCGCGATTCGGGCACGTGAGTGGATCTCGATAGGCTGAGGCCCACACGGTGCCGGGGGCAGAGGCGCGGCGCGTACGCAAGGAGGATCGAGAACGATGTCAGGCAACTCGGACCCGCTGACGCCGCGGGCCAAGCTGGCCGTCACGGCGGGCAAGGCGGCCGCGGCTGTCTCGCGAGCCGCGGGACGCGGCAGCGGATCGGTGATCGGCGGCCGGGTGGCACTCAGGCTCGATCCCGACCTGCTGGCCCGGCTCGCCACACACCTGGACGTCATCCTGGTGTCGGCCACCAACGGCAAAACAACCACCACACGGCTGATCGCCGAGGCGCTGCGCGCCGCGGGCCCGGTCGTGTCCAACGCCCTGGGCGCGAACATGCCCGCCGGCATCACCTCGGCCCTGGCCGGCGGGTCCGACGCCAAGTTCGCGGTCATCGAGGTCGACGAGAAGTACCTGGCCGGCGTCGCCCGCGACACCGACCCGAAGGCCATCGCGCTGCTCAACCTCTCGCGCGACCAGCTCGACCGCGCCGCCGAGACCCGCATGCTCGCCGAGCACTGGCGGGAGGGCCTGGCCGGCACCAAGTCCGTCGTCGTCGCCAACGCCGACGACCCGCTGGTCGTCTGGGCCGCCTCCTCCTCGCCGAACGTGGTGTGGGTGGCCGCGGGCCAGATGTGGAAGGACGACGCCTGGTCCTGCCCGTCCTGCGGCGGTGTGATGCAGCGCCCCGGCGACGACTGGTTCTGCGGGGAGTGCGGTTTCCGCCGCCCCACGCCCAGTTGGGCGCTCTCCGGCGACTACGTCCTCGACCCGCACGGCTCCAGCTGGCCGATCCACCTCCAGCTGCCCGGCCGCGCCAACAAGGCGAACGCCGCCTCCTCGGCCGCCGTCGCCGCCGTGTTCGGCGTGCCGCCCCAGGTCGCCCTGGAGCGCATGTACCAGGTGCAGGCGGTGGCCGGACGCTACGACGTCGTGCAGTTCATGCAGCGCGACCTGCGGCTGCTGCTCGCCAAGAACCCCGCGGGCTGGCTGGAGACGTTCTCGCTGATCGACCCGCCGCCGACCCCGGTCATCCTGTCGGTGAACGCGCGCGGTGCCGACGGCACCGACACCTCCTGGCTGTGGGACGTGGACTACACGCGGCTCACCGGCCACCCGATCTTCGTGATCGGCGACCGGAAGCTGGACCTCGCGGTGCGTCTGGAGGTCGCCAACCAGCACTTCCAGGTCTGCGAGAACCTCGACGAGGCCGTCGCCGCGGCGCCGCCCGGGCGGATCGAGGTCATCGCGAACTACACCGCGTTCCAGGACCTGCGCCGCCGCGTCGGAAACTGACCCAAGAGGATGACCATGACTGACAACCAACTGCGGCTGGTGTGGATCTACCCGGACCTGCTCAGCACCTACGGCGACCAGGGCAACGCCCTCGTCGTCGAGCGCCGGGCCCGTCAGCGCGGCCTCGACGTGGCCCGCCTGGACGTGCGCAGCGACCAGCCGATCCCGACCTCGGGCGACATCTACCTGATCGGCGGCGGCGAGGACCGGCCCCAGCGGCTCGCCGCCGAGCGGCTGCGGCGCGACGGCGGTCTGCACCGCGCGGTCGGCAACGGGGCGATCGTCTTCTCCGTCTGCGCGGGCTACCAGATCCTCGGGCACGAGTTCATCAACGACCTCGGCCAGCGCGAGCCCGGCCTCGGCCTGCTCGACGTGGTCTCCACCCGCGGCGAGGGCGAGCGGTGCGTCGGCGACGTGCTCGGCGACATCGACGCGCGTCTCGGCCTGCCGCCGCTGACCGGGTTCGAGAACCACCAGGGCATCACCCACCTCGGCCCCACCGCCCGCCCGTTCGCGAACGTGCGGCTCGGCAAGGGCAACGGCACCGGCGACGGCACCGAGGGCGCGTACAACGACACCGTCTTCGGCACCTACATGCACGGTCCCGTGCTGGCCCGCAACCCGCTGATCGCCGACCTGCTGCTGAAGCTGGCGCTCGACGTCAACGCGCTGCCGCCGATCGACGACCGGTGGTACGAGGCGCTGCGCTCCGAGCGGATCGCAGCGGCTCAGCAGCCCGCCTGAGGCACGGCGCCCGTCCGCCCGCGGCCCCCGAGAAACGGTTCGGCAGAGCCCGTCTGACAAGGGTTCCGCTCACCTGTGCGAGGGCGTCCAGCAGGCGGACGCCCGGTGCGGCCCCGCCCCCTCCCGCCGGTAGGGTGGCGGGGATCCAGCCGGACAGCGTGGTCCGGTCCCCGGCCCACGTGGAGAAGGTATTTCGGGCTATGCGCATTGGTGTCCTCACCTCCGGCGGCGACTGCCCCGGCCTGAACGCCGTCATCCGGTCCGTCGTGCACCGTGCCGTCGTCGACCACGGCGACGAGGTCATCGGCTTCCGGGACGGCTGGAAGGGCCTTCTGGAGTGCGACTACCTCAAGCTCGACCTCGACGCGGTGAGCGGCATTCTCGCTCGCGGCGGCACCATGCTCGGTTCCTCCCGGGTCCAGCCGGCGCACCTGCGTGACGGCGTCGAGCGCGCCAGGGGCCACGTCGCGGAGCTCGGTCTCGACGCGATCATCCCGATCGGCGGGGAAGGCACTCTCAAGGCCGCCCGCCTGCTGTCGGACAGCGGTCTGCCCATCGTCGGCGTTCCGAAGACCATCGACAACGACATCGCCGTCACGGACGTGACCTTCGGCTTCGACACGGCCGTCGGCGTCGCGACCGAGGCGCTGGACCGGCTGAAGACCACCGCCGAGTCCCACCAGCGCGTGCTGATCGTGGAGGTCATGGGCCGCCACACCGGCTGGATCGCGCTGCACTCCGGCATGGCGGCCGGCGCCCACGCCATCGTCGTCCCGGAGCGGCCCTTCGACATCGAGGAGCTGGCCGCCAAGGTCGGCGAGCGCTTCGAGGCGGGCAAGCGGTTCGCCATCGTCGTCGCCGCCGAGGGCGCCAAGCCCCGCGAGGGCACGATGAGCTTCGACGAGGGCGGCAAGGACATCTACGGGCACGAGCGGTTCGCCGGCATCGCCCGCCAGCTCTCCCTGGAGCTGGAGGAGCGCCTCGGCAAGGAGGCCCGTCCGGTGATCCTCGGGCACGTCCAGCGCGGCGGCACCCCGACGGCGTACGACCGGGTCCTGGCCACCCGGTTCGGCTGGCACGCGGTGGAGGCCGTGCACCGCGGCGAGTTCGGCCGGATGACCGCGCTGCGGGGCACCGACATCGTGATGGTGCCCCTCGCGGACGCCGTGGAGACGCTGAAGACGGTGCCGGACGAGCGGTACGCCGAGGCGGAAGTGGTCCTCTAGTCCGCCGGGCACCCCGGTTCCGCCACGCTGGTTCGAAGTCCTGCCCCCGGTCGCAGCCGCGACCGGGGGCAGTTCTACTCTGGTGCGGACACACAGCGCACAAACCTCCCCCAGTGCCGTAAAAGGGCCGGGGAGGCCCCCCACGAAACAGGAGCCGGCGGATGGACCACAGCGGGCACGGCATGACCACGGATCTGCCGCCGTTCACGCTGGGACGAGGGCTCCAGTGGTCCACGGACCCCTTCTTCCTCGTCGCCTGCCTGGTGGGGCTCGGTCTGTACGGCTGGGGTGTGGTGCGTCTCGCGCGGCGCGGGGACGCCTGGTCGGCCGGGCGCACCGCGTCCTTCGTCGTCGGCGTGCTGACCGTCCTGCTCATGATGTGCACCCGGCTGAACGACTACGGCATGGTCATGTTCAGCGTGCACATGGTGCAGCACATGGTGATCAGCATGCTCTCGCCGATCCTGATCCTGCTCGGGGCGCCGATCACCCTGGCGCTGCGCGCACTGCCGGTGGCCGCCACCCGGGGGCGGAAGGGCCCGCGCGAACTGCTGCTGATGTTCCTGCACAGCCGCTACATGCGGATCGTCACGCACCCGGCGTTCACGATCCCGCTGTTCATCGCGAGCCTCTACGCCCTGTATTTCTCGCCGATCTTCGACTTCCTGATGGGTTCCAGGACCGGCCACATCGCCATGATGTGCCATTTCCTCGCCGTCGGCCTGGTCTTCTTCTGGCCGATCATGGGTGTCGACCCCGGCCCGCACCGGCCCGGCTATCTGATGCGGATGCTGGAGCTGTTCGCGGGCATGCCGTTCCACGCGTTCTTCGGCATCGCGCTGATGATGGCGTCGGCGCCGATGGTGCAGACGTACGAGAACCCGCCCGCCTCACTCGGCATCGACGCGCTGGCGGACCAGAACGCGGCGGGCGGCATCGCCTGGGCGTTCAGCGAGATCCCCTCGGTGCTGGTGCTGCTGGCGCTGCTCTTCCAGTGGTACGGCTCCGAGCAGCGGCAGGCCCGCCGCACCGACCGGGCAGCCGACCGGGACGGCGACAAGGAGCTGGAGGCGTACAACGCCTACCTCGCGTCCCTGGACGCCCGCGGCCGCTGATCGAGCCCGCGCGTCCCCGCCGCCCGCGGGTGTGGATCAAGCCCCTCTCGTCCCAGGTGGACCGTTCCGAGGCGGATCGGGGCACCATGGAGGTGGACGAACCATGAGGAGGGTGTTGCGATGCCCGGTTCCACGAAGACGATGGGGGTGCTCACCATAGGTGGGCTCGTCGCGGTGACGGCCTACACGGTGGCCCTGGGAAGTAACGGCTGGCTGTGGTTCGGCTGGGTCGTGCTCGGTCTGATCACGCTGGGCATGGTGGCCTCTCGCGCCACCTGACGCTTCTTCCCCGGGGCGGCAGCCGGTCGCCCCGGGAGTTCAGGCCCGGGGCAGCCGTCCCGCCGAGTGCACGCCCGGCTGGTACTTCGGCAGCCGGGCCGTGATCCTCATGCCCGCCCCCACCGCGGTCTCGATGACGAGCCCGTGGTCGTCCCCGTACACCTGGCGCAGCCGCTCGTCGACGTTCGAGAGGCCGATGCCGCCCGACGGGCTGTCCTCACCGGCGAGGATGCGGCGCAGCAGCGCGGGGTCCATGCCGGCGCCGTCGTCCTCGATGACGACCAGCGCCTCGGCGCCGGCGTCCTGCGCGGTGATGCTGATGTGGCTCTTGTCGGTCCTGCCCTCCAGGCCGTGCTTGACGGCGTTCTCCACCAGTGGCTGGAGACAGAGGAAGGGCAGTGCGACCGGCAGCACCTCGGGGGCGATCTGCAGGGTGACCGAGAGGCGGTCGCCGAAGCGGGCGCGAACCAGGGCCAGGTAGTGGTCGATGGCGTGCAGCTCGTCGGCGAGGGTGGTGAAGTCGCCGTGCCTGCGGAACGAGTAGCGGGTGAAGTCCGCGAACTCCAGGAGGAGCTCGCGGGCGCGCTCGGGGTCGGTGCGCACGAACGAGGCGATCACCGCGAGCGAGTTGAAGATGAAGTGCGGGGATATCTGCGCACGCAGCGCCTTGATCTCCGCCTCGATGAGGCGGGTGCGGGACTGGTCCAGGTCGGCGAGTTCGAGCTGGACCGAGACCCAGCGGGCGACCTCGCCCGCGGCCCGGACGAGGACGGCGGACTCGCGGGGCGCGCAGGCCACGAGGGCGCCGTGCACCCGGTCGTCGACGGTGAGCGGGGCCACGACGGCCCAGCGGAGCGGGCAGTCGGGGGTCTCGCAGGTCAGCCGGAAGGCCTCGCCGCGTCCCGAGTCCAGTGGTCCGGTGAGCCGTTCCATGATCCCGGCGCGATGGTGCTCCCCCACTCCGTCCCAGGCGAGGACCGCCTCCTGGTCGGTGAGGCAGAGCGCGTCCGTGCCCAGCAGGGTGCGCAGCCGGCGGGCGGACCTGCGGGCGGTCTCCTCGGTGAGACCGGCGCGCAGCGGGGGCGCGGCGAGCGAGGCGGTGTGCAGGGTCTGGAAGGTGGCGTGCTCGACGGGGGTGCCGAGGCCGCCGAGCGCGGTGGGCCGGGAGGTGCGCCGGCCGAGCCAGAAACCCGCGGCCAGCAGCGGGAGGACGGCGACGCACAGTCCGGCGAGGAACCCGCTCACCCCCGCACCCCCTCGGTGGCGTTCGGCCACCCCGTCCCCGGTGTGCTGCTCATGCCTCGGCCTCCCTCGGCTGCGGTGCGGTGGTCCGCATCGGTTCGTCGGACAGTTCCTCCGGGAGGTGGAACCGGGCCAGGATCGTCGCGGTCCCGGCGGGCACCCGGCCGGGCGTGGCCAGCGAGACCAGCACCATCGTGAGGAAGCCGAGCGGTACGGACCACAGGGCGGGCCAGGCGAGCAGGGCGTGCAGGGTGCCGGTGCCCGGGTAGCCGGCCATGGTCGCGGCCACCGCGACGAAGGCCGCTCCGCCGCCGACCAGCATCCCGGCCGCCGCGCCGGGCGGGGTCAGCCGCCGCCACCAGATGCCGAGGACGAGCAGCGGGCAGAACGACGACGCGGACACGGCGAAGGCGAGACCCACCGCGTCGGCGACCGGCAGTCCGCCGACCAGCATGCTGGCCGCCAGGGGTACGGCCATCGCCAGCACCGTCCCGAGGCGGAAGTGCCGTACGCCGCGGGCGGGCAGCACGTCCTGGGTGAGGACGCCCGCCACCGCCATGGTCAGCCCGGACGCCGTCGACAGGAACGCCGCGAAGGCGCCGCCCGCCACCAGCGCCCCGAGCAGGTCGCCGCCGAGGCCGCCGATCATGCGGTCGGGCAGCAGCAGAACCGCGGCGTCGGCGTCCCCGGTGACGGTGAGCTCAGGGGCGTACAGCCTGCCCAGCGCCCCGTAGACCGGCGGCAGGAGGTAGAAGGCGCCGATGAGCCCGAGCACCGCGACGGTGGTGCGGCGGGCGGCGACGCCGTGCGGGCTGGTGTAGAAGCGGACGACGACGTGCGGGAGTCCCATCGTGCCGAGGAAGGTGGCGAGGATGAGTCCGTAGGTGGCGTAGAGGGGGCGTTCCTCGCGTCCCGGGGCCAGCGAGGTCGACATGCCGCCGTTTCCGGCGCGGTCGGCGGCGGGGACCGGGGCGCCCTCGGGGAAGGCCAGCCGGGTCCCGCCGGAGATGTGGTGGACTCCGGCCGGCAGCCGCAGCCGCTCCCGCGTGTGCCGGCGGCCGTCGACGGCGCCGCTGACGGTGACGCTCAGCGGCTCGGCCAGTTCCAGGTCGAGGCTGTCGTCGACGTGGACGACCCGCTGTTCACGGAAGGCGGCCGGTTCCCCGAAGGCGTGGCGCGGGGCGCCGTCGCCCTGCCAGGCGAGGACCAGGAACAGGGCGGGAACCAGCAGCGCGGTGAGCTTCAGCCAGTACTGGAAGGCCTGGACGAAGGTGATGCTGCGCATGCCGCCCGCGGCGACCGTGGCGACCACGACGAGCGCGACCAGCAGCCCGCCGAACCGGTCGGGCGCGTCGGTGAGCACGGCCAGGGTGAGGCCGGCCCCCTGCAACTGGGGCAGCAGGTACAGCCAGCCGACGCCCACGACGAACGCGCCGGCCAGCCGCCGCACCGCCTGCGAGGCGAGCCGCGCCTCCGCGAAGTCGGGCAGTGTGTACGCCCCGGACCGGCGCAGCGGGGCGGCCACGAACAGGAGCAGGACGAGGTAGCCCGCGGTGTAGCCGACGGGGTACCAGAGCATGTCGGGGCCCTGGACCAGGACGAGTCCGGCGATGCCGAGGAAGGAGGCGGCGGACAGGTACTCGCCGCTGATGGCCGCGGCGTTCAGGCGCGGGCCCACGGTGCGGGAGGCGACGTAGAAGTCGGAGGTGGTCCGGGAGATGCGCAGCCCGAACGCGCCGACCAGGACGGTCGCGAGGACCACCAGGGCGACCGCGGAGACGGCGTAGCTCTGGTTCACCGTGCCCGGCCCGGGTCCGTCGGGAGGGCCACCTCAGCGGTCCTCGACGAGGCGCACGAAGTCTTTCTCGTTGCGTTCCGCGCGGCGCACGTACCAGCGGCCCAGCAGGACCAGCGGCGGGTAGAGGCAGAAACCGAGCACCGCCCACTCCGGGCCCGCGCCGTCGGGCAGCGCGGCGAAGACGAGGGGCAGGGGTCCGACGAGGAGGACCAGGACCGCGAACACCGCGAGGGCGGCCCGGAGTTGGCTGCGCATGAGGGAGCGGACGTAGGTGTGCCCCAGCGTGGTCTGTTCGTCGATCTCGGTCCTGGGCCGGTAGTAGCCGGACGTCCTGCGGGTGCGCCGGGGCACCCCGGTGACGACGACGCGGCGTTCGGCCGGATCCTGCGGCACGTCTCCCCCCTCAGCCCGTGGTCCGGCGGAGCAGCAGATCGCGCAGCTCGCGGGCGTGGCGGCGGCTCACCTGGAGTTCGACGGCGCCGACCAGGACGCTGACCGTGCCCGCGTCCAGGCGGAGTTCGTCGACGTGGCGGAGCGCGACGAGGTGGCGCCGGTGGATCCGGACGAAGCCGCGCGAGCGCCAGCGCTCCTCCAGGGTGGAGAGCGGGATGCGGACGAGGTGGCTGCCCTGGGCGGTGTGCAGTCGCGCGTAGTCGCCGTGCGCCTCGACGTGGGTGATGTCCTCGACGGCCACGAAGCGGGTGACGCCCCCGAGCTCGACGGATATCTGGTCCGGGTCGGGTTCGTGCACCGGGATCGGCGGCGCGGCGGCGATGAGCTGGACGGCCCGCCTCACGGCCTCCGCGAGCCGCTCCCGGCGCACCGGCTTCAGCACGTAGTCGACGGCCTTGAGGTCGAAGGCCTGGACGGCGAAGCCCTCGTGCGCGGTGACGAACACGACGAGCGGCGGTTTGGCGAACCCGGTGAGCAGCCGGGCCATGTCCAGCCCGTCGAGCCCGGGCATGTGGATGTCGAGGAAGACCACGTCGATCGCCTCCGGTCCGTCGGGACCGGATTCGAGCGCGCGGTTGATGCGGCGCAGCGCCTCGGTCGCCCCGCTCGCGCCCTCGGCACTGCTGACCCGTGGATCGGCGTTCAGCAGGTAGAGCAGCTCCGCGAGGGAGGGTTGTTCGTCGTCGACGGCGAGCGCGCGCAGCATGAAGGTGGAGTGTAAGAGCAATCCGTACGCGTGGACACGTGCGGGTCGCGGACGTTGCCGCCGGACGGGGCGCGGAGGCGGCCGGCAGCCCGCGGTGTCCTCGCGCCGGACCCGGCTCCCGCGTTCCGCTGGATACAGTGCCGCCATGAACAGCAGGCCCGCCATGTTCGACGACCTCGACCGCAAGATCATCACCGCTCTGACGGCGAATGCGCGGGCCACCTTCGCGGAGATCGGCGCGGTGATCGGTCTGTCGGCGACCGCGGTCAAGCGGCGCGTCGACCGGCTCCGCGAGACCGGGGTGATCACCGGGTTCACGGCCACGGTGAAGCCGACGGCCCTCGGCTGGCGCACCGAGGCGTACGTCGAGGTGTACTGCGAGGGCGCGGCCCCGCCCCGGCGGCTGGCCGAGGTGGTCCGCAACCATCCGGAGATCACCGCGGCGATGACCGTGACGGGGGGCGCGGACGCGCTGCTGCACGTGCGGGCCACGGACGTGGAGCACTTCGAGGAGGTACTGGAGCGGATCAGGACCGAGCCGTTCATCCGGAAGACGATCAGCTACATGGTGCTCTCCCACCTGCTGCCGGAGGCCCCGGAGGCGGGAGCGACCCACGCCGCGCCGGACGACGCAGCAAACGTGCGCTGACGGTCCCGATCACGCAGCAATGCTGCGCACACGCGCAGCTCTCCACACTTGTCGCCCGTATCCCCCGATTCCTACCGTGGAAGCATCCTCGTCGACACCGCAGGAAGCGGAGGTACCCCTCTGTGCCCGACAGCCGTGTGCCGCGCCCCCGGCGCTTTCTCGTCTGCGAACCCAGACACTTCGCCGTGCAGTACGCGATCAATCCCTGGATGCACCCCGACCACCATGTCGACGTCGGCCGCGCCCACGCGCAGTGGCTGGAGCTGATCCGCGCCTATCGCGCCCACGGCCACACCGTCGACACCGTCGATCCCGTCTCCGACCTCCCGGACATGGTGTTCGCCGCGAACTGCGCGCTGGTCCTCGCGGGCCGCGTCTTCGGTTCGTACTTCCATGCCCCGCAGCGCCGCGCCGAGTCCCTCGCCTACGAGACGTGGTTCAAGACGGCCGGCTTCGACGTCCACCGGCCCGAGTCGGTGTGCGAGGGCGAGGGCGATCTCGTCCCGGTGGGCAGGTACGTCCTGGCCGGCACCGGTTTCCGCACGACCCGCGAGGCCCATCGCGAGGTGCAGGAGTTCTTCGGCGTCCCGGTGATCAGCCTGCACCTGGTGGACCCGCGCTTCTACCACCTGGACACCGCGCTGTTCGTCCTGGACGACGGCAGCGGCGGCGGCGAGCCGAACATCGCGTACTACCCGGAGGCGTTCTCACCCGGCAGCCGCGAGGTGCTGACGCGGCTCTTCCCGGACGCGGTGATCGCCACCCACGAGGACGCGATGACGTTCGGCCTGAACTCCGTCTCGGACGGCCGCCACGTGTTCATCTCACCGCGCGCGGCGGCTCTCGCCGACCAGCTCGACCGCCACGGTTACGCCCCCGTCCCCGTCGACCTCTCGGAGTTCCACAAGGCCGGCGGCGGCATCAAGTGCTGCACTCAGGAGATCCGCTCATGACCGCTCCCGCCCGTCCGCGCACCTCGGCCGACGTCATCCGCGCCGAGGGTCCCGTCCTCGCGCACAACTACCACCCGCTGCCCGTGGTCGTGGCCCGCGCCGAGGGCACCTGGGTCGAGGACGTCGAGGGCCGCCGCTACCTGGACATGCTGGCCGGCTACTCGGCTCTGAACTTCGGCCACCGGCACCCGGACCTGATCGCGGCCGCGCACCGCCAGCTCGACCGGCTGACCCTCACCTCCCGTGCCTTCCACAACGACCAGCTCGCCAGCTTCGCCGAATCGCTGGCCGAGCTGACCGGCCTCGACATGGTGCTGCCCATGAACACCGGTGCCGAGGCGGTGGAGAGCGCCGTCAAGGTGGCCCGCAAATGGGCGTACGAGGTGAAGGGCGTCCCGGCCGACCGGGCGACGATCGTCGTGGCCGCCGACAACTTCCACGGCCGGACGACCACGATCGTCAGCTTCTCCACCGACGAGACGGCACGCTCCGGCTTCGGACCGTTCACGCCGGGCTTCCGGGTGGTGCCGTACAACGACCTGGCGGCGCTCGAAGCGGCCGTGGACGAGACGACGGCGGCCGTGCTCATCGAACCCATCCAGGGCGAGGCGGGCGTCGTCATCCCCGACGACGGCTACCTGGCCGGCGTGCGCGAGCTGACCCGGCGCACCGGCTGCCTGTTCGTCGCGGACGAGATCCAGTCCGGGCTCGGGCGAACGGGCCGGACCCTGGCCGTCGACCACGAGGACGTCGTGCCGGACATGCTCCTCCTGGGCAAGGCGCTGGGCGGCGGCATCGTGCCGGTCTCCGCGGTGGTCGCGCGCCGCGAGGTGCTCGGGGTGCTGCGGCCCGGCGAGCACGGGTCCACGTTCGGCGGCAACCCGCTGTCGGCCGCGGTCGGCTCGGCCGTCGTGGAGCTGCTGGAGACCGGCGAGTTCCAGCGCCGGGCCGCCGAACTGGGTGTCCTCCTCCGGGGCGGTCTCACGGAGCTCGTGGGCCGGGGCGTCGTCGGTTTCCGGGCGCGTGGGCTGTGGGCGGGCGTGGACATCGACCCCGCCATCGGAACCGGCCGCGAGATCAGCGAACGCCTCGTGCGCGAGGGGATTCTGGTCAAGGACACGCACGGGTCCACCATCCGGCTCGCCCCTCCGCTGACCATCACCGGCGAGGAACTCCGGTCCGCTCTCGGGGCTCTGGAGAAGGTACTGACGCAAGGGGTCTGATACCGGCCAAGTGGCGACTGAGCGTGACGCCGAGATGGTTACGCCCGGCGACGGCCGCGCCTAAACTGATCGCTCCCCCGGGGGCGCGAAGGAGCGGCAGATTGTTTTATCACGTGCTCAAATACGTACTTCTGGGCCCGTTGTTGAGGCTGGCCTTCCGGCCTCGGATCGAGGGCCTCGAGCACGTACCGTCGTCGGGCGCGGCCATCGTCGCCGGCAACCACCTGTCCTTCTCGGACCACTTCCTGATGCCCGCCATCCTCAAACGGCGCATCACCTTCCTCGCGAAGGCCGAGTACTTCACCGGCCCCGGCATCAAGGGCCGGCTGACGGCCGCCTTCTTCCGCAGCGCCGGGCAGATCCCGGTGGACCGCTCGGGCAAGGAGGCCGGGCAGGCCGCCATCCGTGAAGGGCTGGGTGTCCTGCACAAGGACGAACTGCTCGGCATCTATCCGGAGGGCACGCGCTCGCACGACGGCCGCCTCTACAAGGGCAAGGTCGGCGTCGCGGTCATGGCACTCAAGGCGGGCGTGCCGGTGATCCCCTGCGCGATGATCGGCACGTTCGAGGCCCAGCCGCCGGGCCAGAAGATCCCGAGCTTCCGTCCCGTCGTGATCCGCTTCGGCGCCCCCCTCGACTTCTCCCGCTACGCCGGGATGGAGAACGAGAAGGCGATCCTGCGCGCCGTCACCGACGAGATCATGTACGCCATCCTGCAGCTCTCCGGGCAGGAGTACGTCGACAAGTACGCGGCCGTCGCGAAGGCCGAGGAGAGTGCGAAGCAGGCGGAGCGGGCCCGCAGGTTCCCGCGCCTGCCGTCGAGGTGACGGGAGCGCGACGCACGCGAAGGGGGCGGCCGGAGTACCGGCCGCCCCCTCGCTGTACCGAGCCGGTTACGGCTTGGGCGTGGCGTGCGGAGCGCACGTCACGTCGGCCGCGTCCGTCTTGCCCGTGAGCAGGTAGGTGTCCACCCGCTCGTTGATGCACGGGTTGACCAGACCGGTCACACCGTGCGAGCCCGCGTCCTTCTCGGTGATCAGGCGGGAGCCCTTGAACCGCTTGTGCAGCTCGACGGCGCCCTCGTACGGGGTGGCGGCGTCATCGGTGGACTGCACGATCAGGACGGCCGGGAGACCCTTGCCGGTCTTCACGCTCACCGGGGTCTGCTGCTTGGCCGGCCACGTGGCGCAGGGCAGGTTCATCCACGCGTTGGCCCACGTCATGAACGGGTAGTCCTTGTTGAGCCGCGTGTTGTCCCGGTCCCACTTCTTCCAGCTGGTGGGCCACTTGGCGTCGGTGCACTCGACCGCGGTGTAGACGGCGTTGCCGTTCTCCGAGGCCTTGTTGCCCGCGACGTCCGACAGGTCCGGGGCGGCCGCGTCGACGAGCGCCTGGGTGTCACCGGCGACGTACTTGCTGAACACGGTCGCGACCGGCACCCACGAGGAGTCGTAGTACGGGGCGCTCTGGAAGAAGCCGATCAGCTCGGCCGGTCCGACGACGCCACCGAGCGGGTTCTTCTTCGCGGTGGCCCGCAGCTTGAGCCACTGGTCCTGGACCTCGGCACGCGTGTCACCGAGGTGGAAGGTCGCGTCGTTCTTGGCGACCCAGTCCTCCCAGTCCTTCCAGCGGCCCTCGAAGGCGACGTCCTGGTCGAGGTTGGCCTCGTACCAGATCTTCTCGCGCGACGGGTTGACCACGCTGTCGACGACCATGCGGCGGACGTGACCCGGGAAGAGCGTGCCGTAGACGGCGCCCAGGTACGTGCCGTAGGAGACGCCCAGGTAGTTGAGCTTCTTCTCGCCGAGAGCGGCCCGGATGACGTCCAGGTCGCGTGCGGTGTTCGGCGTGGTCATGTGCGGCAGCATGTCGCCGCTGCGCTCGGCGCAGCCGTCCGCGTACTCGGCGGCGAGCTTGCGCTGGGCGCGCTTGTCCGCCTCGGAGTCGGGGACCGGGTCCGCCTTGGGCGCCTTGACGAACTCCTGCGGGTCGATGCAGGAGATGGGTGCCGAGTGGCCGACACCGCGCGGGTCGAAGCCCACGAAGTCGTACGCCTTCGCGGTGTTCGCCCAGATCGGGTTCTTGTTGGTCACCCGGGTCGGGAAGCGCATGCCCGAGCCGCCGGGGCCGCCCGGGTTGTAGACGAGGGCGCCCTGGCGCTCCTCCTTGGTCCCGGTGTTGCCGATGCGGTCGACGGCGAGCTTGATCTGCTTGCCGTTCGGACGCGCGTAGTCGAGCGGCACCGTGACCCAACCGCACTGGATCGGCTTGGCGAAGCCCCAGTCGGCCGGACAGTCCTGCCAGTCGATCCCGGCCTTGGCGGCCTTGGCCGCCGCGATCGCGGCACCCCGGGCCTCCCGGTCCTGACCGTGGCGCGTGTCGGCCGCTGCCGACGGCGCCGCGACCGCACCGGCTATCAGGGTCGCGGTGACGAGCGCTCCGGCCGAGCCGAGCGCTGCCACCCGCCTAGTCGGTCTGATACCACTCAAGTGGGACCTCCCCGTACATGGTTGCGATTGGTACGGGGATCCTTTCGGCTGGGAGCCCCCTGAGAACAGGGGGGACCTGTCTTCTTTACTAATCCGATAACCGGTGCGCGTTGCTCCGTTGAGCGGAGTGGGGTGGGTCAGCCCAGCGTGCGCAGCGCTTCGTCGAGCGTCCTGCGCAGCCCCAGCGCGTCCGGCGCGAGGGCGGTCACGAGGACGGCGGGACCGCCGAGCGGGACGAGTGCGGCGGACTCCCCGAACAGCCGAGCGTCCACCGGAGCCCGCTCGAACTCGGGCCTGACGACCACGAGTTGACCGAGAGCACGATGGCCGCCCAGCACGGCGGGGCCGTCCCAGCCACCGGGCGCGCCGGGCCCGCAGGACAGCTCCTGGTCCAGCAGCGCCGTCCCGTCCAGGCACACCGTGAGACGGCTGGTGAGCCGCCCCGGTTCCTCATGGGCCCGTCCGAGCACCTGCTCCTCCCGGAAGACGAGCCGGGCACCGGCCGCCAGGTCCACCCGGGCCCGCACGCGCAGTTCACTGTCCCTGGCGGAGATCAACTGCTCGGGCATCCAGTGGAGTTCGCCCCCGGCGGCGACGGTGAGCCGGACGTCGTAGCGTGCCTCGCCCTTCGCCTGGCCCGGCAGGGCGATGGTCGCGGCGGCCGAGCCGACGTGGAGCCGGGCACCGTCGCCCGCCCGGGCCTCCACGGTGAGGTGGTCACCGCCGAGCGGTCCGCTCATCGCGCCGACGATCATCACGCGCGCCTCGGTGCCCTGCGCGCGGGTGCGGCGCAGAGCCAGCGGGCCTTCGCCCTCCAGCACCGGCAGCGAGGTACCGCCCCTGCCGTCGTGCTGGGCCGCGATCCGTGCGGTGGCCCGTACCCCTGCCGTCATGCCGTCCACGCGGCGTGGCACCGGCGCACCCAGTCGGCGACCTCCGACACCCCGGCCTCGGTGCGCAACGACTGGAAGACGACGGGCAGTTCGGCCCGCTGCGCCTTGGCGTCGGCGGCCATCCGGCCGAGGTCGGAGCCGACGTGGGGCGCGAGGTCCGTCTTGTTCACCACGAGCAAGTCTGCGGTGGTCACACCCGGGCCGCCCTTGCGCGGGATGTCGTCACCGCCGGCGACGTCGATCACGAAGATCTGCGCGTCGACGAGCCCCTTGGAGAAGGTCGCCGTCAGGTTGTCTCCCCCGGACTCCACCAGGATGAGGTCCAGGGCACCCAGCTCGTCCTCCAGGTCCTCGACCGCTTCGAGGTTGGCGGAGATGTCGTCGCGGATGGCGGTGTGCGGGCAGGCCCCGGTCTCCACGGCCGAGATGCGCTCGGGCGGCAGCACCGCCTCCCGCAGCAGGAACTCGGCGTCCTCGCGTGTGTAGATGTCGTTCGTCACGACGGCAAGGGACAGCTCGTCGCGCAGCGCCCGGCAGAGCGCGGCGACGGTCGCGGTCTTGCCGGACCCGACGGGCCCGCCGAGCCCGATGCGCAGCGCGCGACGGCTGCCGTCGGCCCGGTGGGCGTCGGCCCCGACGACGGAGGGCCCGTCGTGGAGGCGGGAGTGGTCGAGATGCATGGTGCGGCTCCTGGTCTCGGCCCGTCCGGCCGTCGAGGACGAGGCCGTCGGACCGGTACGGGGGTCCGGGGCGGAGCCCCGGACACGGAACGGGCAGGACGGAGGGGACACCCCCTCCCGGGACATCAGGAAGCGAACAGCCGCACGGACCAGGCGGCGTGCGCCTGGGCCCCGATCTCCAGCAGCGGAGAGGCGGCGGCCGGCAGCGCGTCGACCCCGTCGGCGGGCACCCGCCGGGCGGCGTCGGCCGCGGCGCGTGCCACGAGGTCCAGCTCGGGTGCGAGCCGGGCCAGTACGGCGGTCGCCTCGAAGGGGTCGAGGCTCAGCAGCCGTACCGTCGCCGTGACGGGACCGCTCACGCTCTCGTACACCGAGCAGTAGGCGGCGTCGTCCGGCTCCAGTCCGGCGGCCCGGGCGGCCACCCCCAGGACGACGGGCTGGTGGGCTCCCTTCGGGAACTGCCGCACCAGCTCATCCAGTTCGGGGCTCGCCCAGGCCGCGCGGGCGGCCCGCACGAGTTGCCGCCCGAGCCGTCGCGCGGCGGCGCGCAGCGCGGGTGACGGGGTGCGGGCGTCCGCCGCCGAGTCCAGCGCACGGGGATCGGCGCCGGCCGCCGCCGCCGCGGTCAGGGCGGCCGACACCAGACCGGTGGTGTGCAGCCGTCCCCGGCAGAAGTCCTCGAGGCTCGCCGCGCCGGTGATCCGACCGGCCTTGACGGCCGCCTCGGCCCCGCCGGAGTGGGCGTGCCCCCCGGCGGGAAAGCGGCCGTCCGCCAGGAGGAGCAGTGCAGCGCGCGACATCAGAAGAGGAAGTAACGCTGGGCCATGGGCAGTTCCGCCGCCGGTTCCGCCTCGACCAGCTCCCCGTCGATGTGCACGGCGAAACTGTCGGGGTCGATGCGCACCTGCGGGCGCGCGCTGTTCTCCCGCATGTCGGCCTTGGTCACCGCCCGCGTCGACTCGATGGACACGAAGCGCTTGCCGAGCCCGAGCCGTTCGGACAGCCCGTCCTCGATCGCGGGCTGCGCCACGAAGTTGAGCGAGTTGGCGGCCGGAGCCCGCCCGATCGCCCCGAACATGGGCCGCGGCAGGATCGGCTGCGGGGTCGGGATGGAGGCGTTCGCGTCGCCCATCTGCGCGTAGGCGATCTGCCCGCCCTTGATGACGAGGTGCGGCTTGACGCCGAAGAAGGCGGGTTCCCACAGCACGAGGTCGGCGAGCTTGCCGGTCTCCACGGAGCCGATCTCGCGGGCGAGGCCCTGCGCCAGCGCCGGGTTGATCGTGTATTTGGCGACATAGCGACGTACCCGGTGGTTGTCCGCGCGTCCGTCGCCGGGGAGCGCTCCGCGGCGGCGCTTCATCACGTGAGCCGTCTGCCAGGTGCGCATGACGACCTCGCCGACCCGGCCCATCGCCTGGGAGTCGGAGGAGATGATGGAGATGGCGCCCAGGTCGTGCAGGATGTCCTCCGCCCCGATCGTGGAGGGCCTGATCCGGGATTCAGCGAAGGCCAGATCCTCGGGGACGGACGGGTTGAGGTGGTGGCAGACCATCAGCATGTCGAGGTGTTCCTCGGCGGTGTTGACGGTGAACGGCCGGGTCGGGTTCGTGGAGCTGGGCAGCACGTGCGACTCGGAGACCACGGTCATGATGTCCGGGGCGTGACCGCCGCCCGCGCCCTCCGTGTGGTACGCGTGGATCGTCCGGCCGGCGATGGCCGCGAGGGTGTCGCCGACGAACCCGGCCTCGTTGAGCGTGTCCGTGTGAATGGCGACCTGGACGCCCGTGCGGTCGGCCACGGTCAGGGCGGCGTCGATCGCGGCGGGCGTCGACCCCCAGTCCTCGTGGATCTTCAGGCCGAGGGCCCCGCCGCGGATCTGCGACAGCATCGCCTCGTGGGAGACGGTGTTGCCCTTGCCCAGCAGGCCGATGTTGAGCGGGTACTGCTCCATCGCCTCCAGCATGCGCGCCAGGTGCCAGGGGCCGGGCGTGACGGTGGTGGCCTTGGAGCCCTCGGCGGGGCCGGTGCCACCGCCGACCAGGGTCGTGATCCCGGACGCCAGCGCCTCGTCGGCGATCTGCGGGCAGATCAGGTGGACGTGCGCGTCGATGGCACCGGCCGTCACGATCCGGCCGTTGCCGGCGATGATCTCGGTCTCGGGCCCGATGACGAGGTCGGGGTGGACGCCGTCCATCGTGTCGGGGTTGCCGGCCTTGCCGATGCCGGTGATCCGGCCGTCGCGGATGCCGACGTCGGCCTTGACGACGCCCCAGTGGTCGACGATGACGACACCGGTGATCACGGTGTCCGGGGTGCCCTCGGCACGCGTGGCACGCGCCTGGCCCATCGACTCCCGGATGACCTTGCCACCGCCGAACACCGCCTCGTCACCGGCGCGTCCGGGTCCGCCGCAGCGGTCCTCCTCGATCTCGATCAGCAGATCGGTGTCGGCGAGCCGGATCCGGTCGCCGGTGGTGGGTCCGAACAGGTCGGCGTACGCGGCACGCGAGATCTCAGGCATCGAGGGCACCTCCGGTCTCCCCCCGCAGTCCGGGCACCACGCGGGCGCCGGCGAGCGGAACGAGGGCGACCTCGACGGGGATCCCCGGCTCGAAGCGCACGGCCGTGCCGGCGGCGACGTCGAGCCGCTTGCCGCGCGCGGCGGCCCGGTCGAAGTCCAGGCCGGGGTTGGCCTCGGCGAAGTGGTAGTGGGAGCCGACCTGGACGGGCCGGTCGGCGGCGTTGAGGACGGTCAGCCGGGTGACCTCACGGCCTTCGTTGAAGGCGACGGGTCCGTCGGCGAACAGGATCTCTCCGGGAATCATCGGGCCGCTCCCCCGTCAGACGATCGGGTCGTGGACGGTGACGAGCTTGGTGCCGTCCGGGAAGGTCGCCTCGACCTGGACGTCGTGGATCATCTCGGGGATGCCCTCCATGACGTCGTCCCGGGTGAGCAACCTGCGTCCGGAGGACATGAGTTCGGCGACGGTCCGGCCGTCCCGGGCGCCTTCGAGGATGTGCGACGTGATGAGGGCGACGGCCTCGGGGTGATTCAGTCTCAGTCCGCGGGCCCGGCGCTTCTCGGCCACGTCGGCGGCCACATGGATCAGCAGCCTTTCTTGCTCGTGCGGGGTCAGTTGCACGGCGTCCCACCTCACAGTCCTCGCTCCGGACCGTGCGGGGTCCGGCTGCCGCAGCCACCGCGCCGGGATAGGTGTAACACACAGACAGATTGCGCGATCGCACTCAATCCGGATACAAAAACCCCTGGTGGCGTGGATCGGCAGGCTAGTTGGACGGAGTTTCAAGTACGTTAACCAGCCCTTGATCCACTCATGACCGCGAGCTGGGTTCCCCCATACTCGTCAGGCCGCGCAGCCCCTCCTGGACGACGTCGGCGGGCACGGCCCCGAACAGCGCCATCTGCGCGACGAACCCCTGAGCCAGCGCGATCATGGTCCGGGCGACACTCTCGGCCGGGACGTCGTCCCGCATCATCCCCGCCGCCTGGTACCCCTCGACCACTTTCACCCAGACGGCGCGCACTTTGGCGAACCCCTCACCGAGCACCGCCGCCAGGGCGTCGTTGCGCAGGGTCTCGGTCCACACCTGGACGATCAGCCGCGGAAGCGGGGTGGACCGGTCGTGCGCCGGCCCGCGCCCGGCCCCCAGCACCTCGTCGAGGACGCGCCGCACGAGCATGTCGGGCGGCGGGGGCGGGCTCTGCCGGGCGGCCTCCTCGAAGCTGTCGCGGACCTGGTCCAGCACCTCGGTGACGATGGCGGCGATCAGCTCCTCCTTCCCGCTGAAGTAGCGGTAGACGGCTCCCGCGGAGAGGTCCACCTCCTTGAGGACGTCCTGCATCGACGTGGCGTGGAACCCGTTGCGGGCGAAGCAGAGCGCCGCGCCGTCGAGGATCTGCCGTCGGCGGGCATCGAGGTGTTCCTGGGACACACGGGCCATGGCAGCAAAGTAAAACGAACATTCCTTCTTGACAAGCCACGGGAGTCGAAGGAGAGTGGGGACAACTAAAACGAACGATCATTCTTTTTACATCCCGCTGCTCGATGCCCGACCCGAGCCCCAGCGTCCGTAGCGAATCGAGGAGGACCATGTCCGCCACCACCTCCGCCCCGCCCACCGGGGCACCCGCGCCGTCCGTGCCGCGAGGCCGTCGCGTGGTCGCGGTCATCGTGCTGGTCCCGGTTCTGGTGGCCCTGGCGCTCTGGGCCTTCGCCTGGCCCTCCGCCCGGCTGGCCCCGCACGATCTCCCGCTGGGCGTGGCCGGCCCGGCGAACGCCGCCGGGTCGCTGCAGGAGCGACTGGAGGCCCGCCCGGGCGCCTTCGAGGTCCACCGGTACGCCGACGAGGCCGCGGCCCGGGACGCCATCGCGGACCGGACCGTATACGGAGCGGTGGTCGTCACCGACCGGGGTCCCGAGCTGCTCACCGCGTCGGCCGCGAGCCCGCTCGTGGCGCAGTTCCTGCAGCAGGCGATGGCCGAGCAGGCACCGAAGGGTTCCCGGATCAGGACGACCGACGTCGTCCCCACCGCTGCCGGAGACCCGCGCGGCGCCGTGCTGGGCGCCAGTGTGCTGCCCCTGGCGCTGGCGGGTGTGGCGGCCGGTGCGGTCACGACACTGCTCGGCCTGCGCGGGGTGCGCGCGGTCGTCGCGCTGACCGGGGCCGCCGCCCTGGTCGGGCTGGTGGCCGCGTCCCTCGCGGACAGCTGGCTCGGCGTGCTCTCCGGGGACTGGTGGGCCGAGGCCGCCGCGTTCGGCCTGTCAACCCTGGCGGTGAGCGCCGCCGTCGCGGGACTCGCGGCCCTCGCCGGACCACCCGGGATCGCGGTCGGGGCCCTGCTGGTCGTCCTGCTCGGCAACCCCTTCTCGGGCGCCGCCTCCGCCCCCGAGATGCTGCCGGAACCCGTCGGGGCGATCGGCCAGTGGCTGCCGCCGGGTGCGGGGACGTCCCTGCTGCGTTCCGTCTCGTTCTTCGACGGCGCCGCGGCGACCGGCCCCGCACTGACGCTGGCCTGCTGGACCGCGCTGGGCCTGGGCGCCGTCCTGCTGCGCGGCCTCCCCGCGGGGCGCCGCACGGCCCCGCGGGCCGCGGCCGACCGCGAACGGGAGCCCGCACCGGCGCGCTGACCCCGGCCGGCGAGCGCGACCCCCGCGGGCGCCGTGCCCCGAAAAGCAGACCGTGCCCCCGCCGTAGCGGACGGGGGCACGGTCGTGCCGTACGGGGCGGGGATGCGGCCGGGTCGAGGTGCGCGGCGCAGGGTCGTCCGCGCGGCCGGGCGCCGGGGGTCTAGGAGGTCGGTCCCCGATGCTCGGCGGCGATGCCGAAGCGGTGCCGCTCGCGCGCGACGGGGGTGATCTCGCGGACGTTGGAGACGGCGCCGACCACCTGCTCGTCCGCCGTGTCGGGGAGCTTTTCGAGCCGCTCCAGGTCGGCGGCGGAGACCAGGGCGACCAGGGGCTTCCCGTGCCGCGTCACGACGACCCGTTCGCCGCCGTACACCACGCGGTTGATCAGATCGGCGAGCTCAGCCCTGGCTTGCGTCACCGGAATCTCGTAGGCCATGTTCCCCAGCTTAGACCTGGGGTCCGGGACCTCCCGAGAACGCGGAGAGGGCCCTCCATCCCCGCTGCGAGCGGCTCGGCGGGCTCTCTGCTGTCAGCGAGAAACTCCGCCCGCCCTCTGTACGCCTTGTACATTTTTTACAGGAGCCCCCAGAGGAGGCGCGAGCCATGAACGAACCGTCAGATCGCCATGTCCCGCCCGAGTTCACCGAACATCCCGGCGCGGGCACCGGGACGCCGGCCCCCCATGCGGAGCTGTTCGACGAACGGATCGTCCTCCTCGGTACGCCGATCGACGACACGTCGGCGAACGACGTGGTGGCCCGGCTCGTGCACCTCCAACACCAGCACCCGGACCGGGACATCTCGCTGTACATCAACTCCCCCGGCGGCTCGTTCCGGGCGATGGCGGCGATCTACGACACGATGCGGTCCGTGACCTGCGACGTCGAGACGGTCTGCCTGGGCCGGGCCGAGTCCGCCGCGGCGGTGCTGCTGGCCGCGGGCACGCCGGGCAAGCGGGCCGCGCTGCCCGGTGCGCGCATCCTGATCCGCCGGCCCTCGGCTTCCGGGCCGATGGCGGGCCGGGCGAGCGATCTGGCGCTGCGCGCCGCGGAGTCGGCCCGCACCCGCCGGACCCTGGAGGAGATGCTCGTCCGGCACACCGGGCGAAGTCCCGAGCGGATCGCCGCGGACGTCGAGCGGGACACGATCCTGGACGCGCCGGCGGCGGTGGCGTACGGGCTGGTGGACCGGGTCGTGCCGGGCCGCAGGCCGCCGGGTGTCCCGGCCGACGGGAGGTGAGGCGCGGATGCTGCCACCCGAACTGCCTCCCCTGCCCGCGCTCACCCGCGCCGAGGCGGAGTTGATCGACCGTTACCTCGACGTCGTCGATCTGCTCGGCCGGATCAACCCGGCGCGCCCGGGGGACACCTATCGCGGGCTGCGGGCCGCCCAGGCGCTGGTCGCCAAGGCGACGGCGCTGCGGGACGCGCTCACTCTGATGCACCAGCGGGGCGAGAGCGAAGTGCACGCGCCGACCCTCGCCCGGGCACTGCGGGTCCTCGACGGCGAGCGGCGGACCGCGCGCGTCGCCCTGCCGCCGGCGGCGGACGCCTGACGCGCCCCGGGCCGGGGCAGCCGGTGCCGCCCCGCGCGTGACGACGGCCGACTGACACACCGGCAACCCGGGCCGGTCCGGGCGCACTCGACGTGACGTCCGGGCCGGGACTCAAACGCACCGAACGGCGTACCCCCCAATGGCGTAGACGCGCACCCTTTTCCGAGCCCCCCCGACTTGCGCAACGCGCGTACACCAAGGCCGGAATGAAGCGTTCCGCCGCAGGTGCGAGCATGGTCGACACCCCCAACCCCCGTTCGAATTGGGGGGTGTCCACCCGAACGGGTGAGTGGTGAGTAACCCCACAAATCCCCGGTTCCGTTCGGATTTTCCGACATCCATGAGTGAAGATCCCTCCGACGACAAGCCCCCGCCACAGCGGCGGGGCGGTCCGGGCGGACGCCGAGTCCTGCCGCCGCCCGGATGACCGGTCGACAGAAGTGGATCGGCAGGAGTGGAGGACCCAGCACGACGGTCCGCCGGAGAGATCCGGGCGGTCCTTGGGGTGAAGCCGCACACCGCGGCCGGGCTACTTCGCCAGCCCGAATCCGACAGGTCATCCTTCACAGGCGGCTGACGAAGGGTTGCGCATGACTGCGCTCAATCGTGTCCCGTCGCTGTGGACCAGGGCCGGTACGGCCTCGGCCCTCACCATCGCCGCCGTGGGCGGCAGCCTCGTGGTACCCGGCGTCGCAACCGACGCCGCGGCCGCCTCGACGGCGACGAAGGCACTCCAGATCGCGGCCTCCAAGAAGGGTGCCCCGTACAAGTACGGCGCCACGGGGCCGCGTCGCTTCGACTGCTCCGGGCTCACGCTCTACTCGTACAAGAAGGCCGGCAAGAAGCTGCCTCGTACGGCCGCGGCGCAGTACAACAAGACGAACCACGTCTCCGCCTCGCGCCGCAAGGCCGGCGACCTCGTCTTCTTCCACTCGGGCCGGAACGTCTACCACGTCGGCATCTACGCCGGGAAGGGACGGATCTGGCACTCGCCGAAGACCGGAGAGGTCGTGAAGCTCACGAAGATCTGGACGAAGAGCGTCTGGTACGGCCGGGTCGGCTGACCCGTGCCGGAGGGGCGACGGCAGGAGTCGTCGCCCCTCCGGGGGCGTGACCACGGCCCTCGGCGGATACTCGTCCGCACATGGCCGACCGACACCCTCAGCCCGCGCGGAACGAGACGCCTCCCGAGCGCGCCGACCGCAACTTCGCCGAGCTGCTCCAGGAGCTGCGCGTCGTCCAGACCGGCGTGCAGATCCTGTTCGCCTTCCTGCTGACCCTGGCGTTCACCCAGCGGTTCCCGTCCCTCGACACGGTGCAGCGCGCCACGTACGTCACCACGCTGCTGCTCGCCGTGCTGGCCGCGGCCCTGTTCGTGACGCCGGCGGCCCTGCACCGCTCGCTGTTCCAGCAGAACGCCAAGGCCACCATCGTGCGGGTGTCCTCGGCGCTGGCCTCGGCCGGGCTGTGCGTCCTGATGTTCGCGTTCACCGGCTCCGTCCTGCTCGTCGTGGACGTGACCCTGGGCAGGGGCGCGGGGATCGGCGCGGCGGCCGGCACGCTGGCCGTCTGCGCGGCGCTGTGGGGCGTCCTGCCCCGGCTCGTGCGGCGCACCCTCCGGTCGACGGGGTCTCCGGCAGGTTCACGGGACCGGGAAGCGTCGTCGCGCCGCCCGTGACGGCCGCGGCAGCCCTGGACCGCCCGGAATGCCCAGGCGGCCTCCCGGGCGGTCCAGGGGGCGGCGCGGCCACCGGAACAGGCACCAGGGCCGGCCCGACCACGATGAAGGCCGGCAGCGGGGTCCTCGGGAGCGCGGGGCGGTGCCGGCCGGGGCGCGCCGGGCCGAGCGGCGGTGGGTGCCGGGCCAGGAGTGGCGGAGGCGCCGGGTGCCGTGTCCATCGTCCGCGAGCCGGGGGTACGGCAGTCGCGGCGTCAAGGCTCCTGTCCGGCCGTCACCGGCTGGGCGGGGATCGACCAGGGCAGCTCGATCGCGACGGTCTTGCCGCCCTCCCGGGTGGGCCGGACGATCATCTTCCCGCCGCACTCGGCGGTCAGCCAGCGGATGATGACCAGGCCTCGGCCGTTGTCCTGCTGGACCGCGGCGGGCAACCGTTTCGGGAGCCGCGGATGGCTGTCGGTGACGCCGATGCGGAGGTGCTCGTCCCGTTCGAGAGTGAGGTCGACGGTGAACGTCGGGGACTGGCCGAGGGTGTGCTGGACGGCGTTGGTGGCGAGCTCGGACACGATCAGGCGGACGGTTTCGGCGACTTCCGCGTCACCGGGCAGACCCCATTCGGCGAGGACGCCGGTGACGTATTTTCGGGCCGCGGAGACCGAGGCGGGATCGCTCGGCAGAGTGACGGATGCTTCCTGGTGATCTGCCATGGCGACGTCGTCCCTTTCCCACGGGACCCGTAGTCCGACACGGAGCGGATGGTTCGAGTACGGTCCCGGACTGGTGCTTCGCGCCAGACTGCCACCACCGCAGGCGTCGCGGGCGCGATCCACCGAGATATGCATATATCTGTCGCTCGAAGCGGTGAACTCTCCGACGAGCGAGCCCATTTGGCCGGGCACCGGGCTCATCCTCTACCGTCGCCGTGAACGCCGCTCAGCGGGCGGAAGGAGGCGGCCATGCGACACGGTCCAGCGGTGCGGCGCCGCAAGCTGGGCGCCGAACTGCGCGCGCTGCGCACCCGGGCGGGACTCACCAGCGGCCAGGCGGCCCGGCTCGTCGGCTGGCACCAGTCGAAGGTGAGCCGGATCGAGACGGGCACCAGCGGCGCGAAGCCGCCGGACGTGCGCCGGCTCCTCGACGCGTACGGCGTCCGCAGTCCCGAACTGCGGGAGCTGCTCGTGGGACTGGCCGGCTCCGAGGGCGGCGGACGTCACCACTGGTGGCACGCCTACCGGGGTGTACTCCCCCCGGCGTACCGGGACTTCATCAGTCTGGAGTCGCAGGCGAGCACCATGCGCACGCTGGAGACCTCCGTGGTGCCCGGACTGCTGCAGACGCCCGAGTACGCACGGGCGGTCACCCGGGCCGCCGTGGAGGGGCTGGAGGACGGCAAGCTGAACGCTCTGGTGGAGGTGCGGCTGGCCCGGCAGGACGTGCTGCGTTCGAATCCGCCCCTGGAACTGAGCGCCGTGCTCGACGAGGCCGTCCTGCGGCGGACGGTCGGCGGACGTGCGGTGATGGAACGGCAACTGGAACGTCTGCTGGAGGCGGCGCACCTTCCTCAAGTGCGGCTGCAGGTGCTTCCGTTCGCGTTCGGAGCCCACATCGGAATCACCGGACCTTTCGTTATCTTCTCGTTTCCGAACACTTCTGATCTGGATGTGGTTGTTCTTGACCACATGACGAGTAGCCTCTATCTCGAACGGAAAGAAGACCTCCAGGCCTACAGCGAGGCCTTCGACACCCTTCGGATCCACGCCCTTTCGCCCGAGGAGTCCGTGGATTACATCGCCGCGATACGTGACGGCGCGTGAGGAGGCACCATGCCCGCACTGCCTCGGTACGTACCTTCCAGTACCTCTCTGCACGGCGTGCGGTGGCTGCGCAGCAGCCGCAGCACCGGTATGAACAACTGCGTCGAGACCGCGCTGCCGGGACCGGGCCCCTGGGCCGGACTGGTGGCCGTGCGCGACTCGAAGAACACCGCGGGGCCCGCCCTGCTCTTCGCCCCCGCCGCCTGGGAGGGGTTCATCGCCGCACTGAGCTGACTCCCGGCCCCCCGCGCCCCGCGGGTCCCTCGCACCGGACCGCCGAGCCGGTGGCCGCCGCGTTCACCGCGTCCGGCTGATCACCCGTACGGCGTGCTCGATCTGCTCCTCGGTCAGGTCGGCGCGGGCGGTCAGCCGCAGCCGCGAGATGCCGTCGGGTACGGACGGCGGCCGGAAGCAGCCGACGGCGAGGCCCGCCTCACGGCAGTCGGCCGCCCAGGCCACCGCCCGCTCCGGGGACGGTGCCCGCACGGAGACGACGGCGGCGTCCGGCCGTACCGCCTCCAGGCCCTCGGCCGTCAGACGCGTGTGCAGGGCCGTCGCCACTTCGCGGGCCCGCGCCGCCCGCCCGGGCTCGGGGGGGGGGGGGGGGGGGGGAGGGGAGGGGGGGGGGGGGGGGGGGGGGGGGGGGGGGGGGGGGGGGGGGGCCGCAACACAGCGGGGGAGGAAGACGCTCTGTCCTGTGGCGGTGTGTTGC
>NZ_JBVHPY010000006.1:41887-127308 GCF_055567695.1 Streptomyces sp. NPDC026417 | reverse complement strand
TCGCCCCCTCCCCCCTTTTCTCCTTTCTCCGCACCTCGTTCCCATCCTCCCTCCCCTCTTCTCCCCCCCCCCCCCCCTCTTCTCCCCCCCCCCCCCCACCCCCCCCCCCCCCCGGGCCGCTCCCGCCGCCGCCGGCGCGAGGCCCGTGTCGAAGATGAACGTCCGGGCCGCGTTGACCAGATGGTCGACGACGGCCGCCGGACCGAGGACCGCGCCGCCCTGACTGCCGAGCGACTTGGAGAGGGTCACGGTCACCACGACGTCCGGCGCGCCCGCGAGACCGTTCGCCTGGGCGGCCCCCCGCCCGCCGTCGCCCAGGACACCGAGGCCGTGCGCGTCGTCGACGACGAGTCCCGCCCCGTACTGCCGGCAGGCGGCGGCCAGTCCGGCCAGCGGTGCCGCGTCGCCGTCCACCGAGAAGACGGTGTCCGACACGGCGATGGCGGGCCCCTCGTGGGTCCCGAGCGCCTTGCGGACGGCCTCCGGATCGGTGTGCGCGACGACCTGTGTCGTCCCGCGCGCCAGGCGGCAGCCGTCGATGAGCGAGGCGTGGTTGCCCGCGTCGGAGACCACGAGGGAGCCGTGCGGCGCGAGCGCGGTGACGGCCGCGAGGTTGGCGGCGTACCCCGAGGAGAACACGAGCGCGGACTCGAAGCCGCAGAAGTCGGCCAGTTCCCGTTCGAGTTCGCCGTGCAGCTCCGTGGTGCCCGTGACCAGCCGGGAGCCGGTGGCGCCGCCGCCCCAGCGTCGCGCGGCCTCGGCCGCGGCCTCGGTGATCTGCGGATGCCGGGCCAGACCGAGGTAGTCGTTGCTGGCGAGATCGAGGAGCGGTGAGTCGGCGGGGCGCGGCCGCAGCGTGCGGACCAGACCCGCCCGGCGGCGGTGGTGCGCCTGCTCGTCGATCCATGCGAACGGCGATCCGGCCATGCTGGCGCCTCCGGGCCCTGAGGTCGTTTTGTAGGCAGTGCACAGACCCTAGCCGTCCGGCCCGCCACCCAGGATGTGGCAATACCCACACCTCGAACGGTCTCTGTTGTGCAAACTCTCCTTGGCCCCGGGCGGTCGCATAGGCCAGGATCGGGCCTCATGGACCTGCTGAACACGCTGGTGGACAAGGGGCTTCGGCGCGAGCTGCCGACCCGGGACGAGGCTCTGGCCGTGCTGGCCACGTCCGACGACGACCTGCTCGATGTGGTGGCGGCGGCGGGCAAGGTGCGCCGGCACTGGTTCGGCCGACGGGTCAAACTCAACTATCTGGTGAATCTCAAATCGGGACTGTGCCCCGAGGACTGCTCCTACTGTTCTCAGCGGCTCGGTTCCAAGGCCGAGATCCTGAAGTACACCTGGCTCAAGCCCGACGAGGCCTCGCAGGCCGCGGCGGCCGGCCTGGCCGGGGGCGCCAAGCGCGTCTGCCTCGTGGCGAGCGGGCGCGGCCCGACGGACCGTGACGTCGACCGGGTGTCCGACACCATCAAGGCGATCAAGGACCAGAACGAGAGCGTCGAGGTCTGCGCCTGCCTGGGGCTGCTCTCCGACGGGCAGGCCGAGCGGCTGCGCGAGGCCGGCGCCGACGCCTACAACCACAACCTGAACACGTCCGAGGGGACGTACGGGGACATCACGACCACGCATACGTACGCCGACCGGGTGGACACGGTCCAGAAGGCGCACTCCGCGGGACTGTCCGCCTGCTCCGGCCTGATCGCGGGCATGGGCGAGAGCGACGAGGACCTGGTCGACGTGGTGTACGCGCTGCGCGAGCTCGACCCCGACTCCGTCCCGGTGAACTTCCTGATCCCGTTCGAGGGCACTCCGCTCGCCAAGGAGTGGAACCTGAGCCCGCAGCGCTGTCTGCGCATCCTGGCGATGGTCCGCTTCGTCTGCCCCGACGTCGAGGTCCGCATCGCGGGCGGCCGCGAGGTGCATCTGCGCTCGATGCAGCCGCTGGCGCTGCACCTGGCCAACTCGATCTTCCTCGGCGACTACCTGACGAGCGAGGGCCAGGCGGGCAAGGCCGACCTGGACATGATCGCCGACGCCGGTTTCGAGGTCGAGGGCGCCGGAGAGGTCACGCTTCCCGAGCACCGGGCGCAGGCCGGCGGGTGCGGCTCCCGGGAGACCGCGGGCTGCGGATCGCACGAGGCCGCGGGCTGCGGGTCGCACGAGAACGCGGGCTGCGGATCGCACGAAGGGGGCGGTGTCTGCGGTTCGGCACCCGCGCCGCAGGCGAGCGAGGCGCGGACGGACCTCGTGGCGGTGCGCCGCCGGGGCGCCGGAACGGACCTCGCGCCCAATGCCTGAGCTGTCCGTCGGCGAGCTGCTCGACCTCGACCGGCGCCATGTGTGGCATCCGTACGGGCCGATGCCGGGTCGGCAGGAGCCACTGGTGGTGGAGTCGGCCAGCGGTGTTCGGCTGCGCATGGCCGACGGATCGGGCGAACTGGTCGACGGGATGTCGTCCTGGTGGTCGGCGATCCACGGCTACAACCACCCGGTGCTGAACGACGCGGTGCGCGGCCAGTTGGAGCGCATGAGCCACGTGATGTTCGGCGGGCTCACGCACGAGCCCGCCGTACAGCTGGCGAAGCGCCTTGTCGACATGTCTCCGGAGGGCCTGGAGCACGTCTTCCTCGCCGATTCCGGCTCGGTCTCGGTCGAGGTCGCCGTCAAGATGTGCCTGCAGCACTGGCGTTCGCTCGGTCGGCCGGGCAAGCAGCGGCTGCTGACCTGGCGCGGCGGCTATCACGGCGACACCTGGCAGCCGATGTCCGTGTGCGATCCCAAGGGCGGGATGCACGAGCTGTGGCAGGGCGTGCTCCAGCGGCAGGTGTTCGCGGACACCCCGCCGGTCGCGTACGAGGAGTCGTACGCGGATCATCTGCGCGAACTGATCGGGCGGCACGCGGACGAACTGGCCGCGGTGATCGTGGAGCCGGTGGTCCAGGGCGCGGGCGGGATGCGGTTCCACTCCCCCGCGTACCTGCGGGTGCTGCGCGAGGCGTGCGACGCCCACGACGTGCTGCTCGTCTTCGACGAGATCGCGACCGCGTTCGGCCGCACGGGCGCGCTGTTCGCGGCGGAGCACGCCGGGGTGACACCCGACGTGATGTGCGTGGGCAAGGCGCTGACCGGCGGATACATGACACTGGCGGCGACGCTGTGCACGGCCCGGGTGGCCGACGGCATCTCGCGCGGCGAGGTCCCGGTGCTCGCACACGGGCCCACGTTCATGGGCAATCCGCTGGCGGCGGCCGTCGCGTGCGCCTCGATCGACCTGCTGCTCGGGCAGGACTGGCAGACCGAGGTCAAGCGGATCGAGAACGGCCTGCGGGACGGGCTCGCGCCGGCCGCGGAGCTGCCGGGCGTGCGGGAGGTCCGGGTGCTCGGCGCGATCGGGGTGGTCCAGCTCGACCACGCCGTCGACATGGAGGCGGCGACACGGGCGGCCGTGCGCGAGGGCGTGTGGCTGCGGCCGTTCCGCGACCTCGTCTACACGATGCCGCCCTACGTCACCAGTGACACGGACCTGGCACGGATCGCCCGCGCGGTGTGCGCGGCCGCGCGGGAGGGATGACATGCGGGACACATCGGTACTGGTGATCACGGGAACGGGCACCGAGGTCGGCAAGACCGTCGTGACGGCCGCCGTCGCCGCGGCGGCGGTCGCCGCCGGGCGGTCGGTGGCGGTGCTCAAGCCTGCACAGACGGGCGTCGGACCGGACGAGCGCGGTGACGCCGACGAGGCGGTGCGGCTCGCCGGGCGCATGACCACGCTGGAACTCGCGCGCTATCCCGAGCCGTTGGCGCCGGCGACGGCGGCCCGTCGGGCGGGGCTCCCGCCGGTACGGCCGCGGCAGGTGGCGGACGCCGCGGCCAAGCTGGCCACGGAGCACGATCTCGTCCTGGTCGAGGGTGCGGGCGGTCTGCTCGTACGGTTCGACGAGGCGGGCGGCACGCTGGCGGACGCCGCCAGGCTGCTGAACGCACCCGTCCTGGTCGTCGCCTCGGCCGGTCTCGGCACCCTGAACACGACCGAGCTCACCGCCCGTGAGCTGCGCGGTCGAGGTATCGACTTCCTGGGCGCCGTGATCGGCAGCTGGCCCGACTCCCCGGATCTGGCCTGCCGTTGCAACCTGGTGGACCTCCCGGAGGTGTCCGGCGCTCCGCTGCTCGGTGCGGTGCCCGCGGGCGCCGGATCGCTGGAGCCCGCCGACTTCCGCGCCGCGGCGCCGGGTTGGCTGTCGCCCCGGCTGCACGGCACGTGGAACGCGGACACGTTCACGTCCGCCGAGGCCCCGTAACCCGTCATCGCGCGGTCCTTCGTGTCCGGGTGCGCGCGGGGACTCCCGCCCGCCCGGGCCCGAGGGACCGCAGGGTTCACAGGCTCCACTTGCGCAGTTCGCGCGCGATGTCCTGGACGGAGGCCTCCCCGCTCTTCACCAGCCGGGCCAGGTCACGGACCTGCTCGGGGGCGATCACCACCTTGACGCCGCCGGCGACGAGGTAGGCGTAGGCGACGGCGGACGCGAACAGTGCGTTGGACCGCTCCAGCGCCGGTACGTGCAGCAGGAGTTGGAGCAGCGCCGCGGCGCGGTCGTGCGGGGTGTCGTAGACCGGGGTGCCGAAGATCTCGGCCTCGTGCCGGCTCACGGCGGCGACGAGCGCTCCCCAGTCGGTGACCTGGGGATCTCCGGGGGTCTTCTGTTCGGCGATCATGAGGAGCCAGGCGAGATCGATGCGGAGATGGCTCAACGGATCAACGACGACCTTCGCGCTCCGCGCCGAATTCCTCGGCGAAGACGGTCTCGTACTGCTTCATGAAGTCGGCCGCGGCGTCCACGAACGTGTGGCCGGCCTCTCCGGTGTCCTGGCGTACCAGCTCTTCGATGTAGCGGTTCACACTCATGCCACGCTCCAGGGCACGCTCGCGGGCGGCACGGGCGGTGCCCTCGTCCACCCGGACGTTCAGCTGAGTCTTGGCCATACCTCGAAGCTAGCGCCGAAGCGCTAGCAGCGGCAAGGGGGCCAGGGAATCCGGACAGGTCCTCCCCCGGGTGGAGAGTGCCCCTTACACGCGTGTCGGGGGCCAGACCTGGGGCGGAGAACGTCCGGCACTTCGGGGGGATACCGGGTGTGCCCCCGGTCACACTACGCTCGGCCGGGACCGAGGAGTCGGGACGTCAACGACCGGGAGGCGGCCTTGTCCATACCCGCAGCGGAGCAGGCCGTCGGCCGGCCGCACGCCGACGGGATCGCGGCCCGCGCCCGCGGTCTGACCAAGGCCTACGGCTCCGGCGAGACGGCCGTGCTCGCCCTGGACTCGGTCGACGTGGACATCGCGCGCGGCCGGTTCACCGCCGTCATGGGCCCCTCGGGTTCCGGCAAGTCCACGCTCATGCACTGCCTGGCGGGGCTCGACACCGTCTCGGCCGGGCAGGTGTGGCTGGGCGACACCGAGATCACCGGTCTGAAGGAGCGGGAGCTGACCCGGCTGCGACGGGACCGGATCGGCTTCATGTTCCAGTCCTTCAACCTGATCCCGACGCTGAACGCGGCCGAGAACATCACCCTGCCCATGGACATCGCCGGCCAGAAGCCCGACCGGGAGTGGCTGGACCAGGTCATCGACACGCTGGGGCTGCGCGACCGGCTGCGGCACCGGCCCGCTCAGCTGTCCGGCGGGCAGCAGCAGCGCGTGGCCTGCGCGCGGGCCCTCGCCTCCCGTCCCGAGCTGATCTTCGCCGACGAGCCGACCGGGAACCTCGACTCGCGCGCCGGGCTGGAGGTGCTCGGCTTTCTGCGCGGGGCGGTCGACGACCTCGGGCAGACGGTCGTCATGGTCACCCACGATCCGGGTGCCGCGGCCCACTCCGACCTGGTGCTCTTCCTCGGGGACGGGCGGATCGTGGACGAGATGGCACGGCCGAGTGCCGAGGCCGTGCTGGAGCGTATGAAGCGGTTCGACTCGGCCCGTGCCGCGGTCGACGGTGCCCCGGGGGCCGCCGCGCCCCCACCGGCGCCACGCACCCCGGACGAGGCGTCCGCCCATGCGGCGCGGCCCTCCGGCGACACGACCCCCGACAAGGACTGAGGCGGTCGTGCTCAAGGCGACTCTGCGGAGCTTTCTCGCGCACAAGGGACGGCTGCTGCTCTCGGCGCTGGCCGTCGTCCTGTCCGTCGCGTTCGTGGCGGGCAGCCTGATCTTCTCGGACACCGTCACCCGGACGTTCGACCGGCTCTTCGCCTCGACCTCGGCCGACGTGACCGTGTCCCCCCGGGACGACCTGGAGTCGCAGATCCCCTCCGGGGCGACCGCCACCGTCCCGGCCTCGCTCGCCGAACGGGTGGCGAGGATCGACGGCGTCGCGAGCACGCACGGCGATGTGTCCGTGGAGAACATCACCGTCGTCGACCGGGAGAACGAGTCCGTCGGGCCGACCACGGGCGCACCCACCATCGCCACCGACTGGTTCGTCACCGACCGCAGCCCGGTGAAGCTGACGTCCGGTCACGCACCGGAGGGCTCCGGCCAGGCACTGCTCGACGCGGACACCGCGAAGAACAAGCACGTGCGGATCGGCGACACCCTGACGGTCCTCGCCGAACCCGGGTCGTTCGAGGTGCGGGTGGTCGGCATCGCCACGTTCACCACCACCAACCCCGGAGCCGCACTGGTCTATCTGGACACCCCCACCGCGCAGTCCAGGCTGCTCGGCCGCTCCGGAGTGGTCACCAGCGTCTCCGTGATCGCCGCGCCGGGGGTGAGCGACGCGCAACTCAAGCAGCGCATCGCCGCCGAGATCGGCACCCGGGACTACGAGTTGCAGACCGCCGACGAGGAGGCCCAGTCGGCGGCGGACGACCTCGGCAGCTTCCTCGACGTGATCAAGTACGTGATGCTCGGCTTCGCCGGAATCGCGGTTCTCGTCGGGGTGTTCCTGATCGTCAACACCTTCTCGATGCTCATCGCCCAACGCACGCGTGAACTGGGGCTGTTGCGGGCGCTGGGGGCCGACCGCCGTCAGGTGCGCCGGTCGGTGCTGACCGAGGCGACCCTGCTCGGCCTGGTCGGTTCGACGCTCGGACTCGCCGCCGGGATCGGGCTCGCGGCCGGACTGATCGAGCTCATGGGCGCGTTCGGCATGAACCTCAAATCCACCGAGATGGTGATCGGCTGGGCGACCCCCGTCTCGGCGTACGCCGTCGGGGTGGGCGTCACCTTCCTGGCCGCGTACCTGCCGGCCCGGCGCGCGGCGGGCGTGTCACCGATGGCGGCGCTCGCGGACGCCGAGATCGCCGGTGTGGGGCGGCCGTTGCGCACGCGCGCGATCGTGGGCACGGTCGTCGGCGCGGCCGGAGCCGCCGCTCTCGTCGGCTGCGTGACGGCGACGAAGACGTCGTCGGCGGCGTCCCTGCTGGCGCTCGGTGTCGTCCTCACCCTGGTCGCAACCGTCATCGCCGGTCCCCTGCTGGTGCGGCCCGTGATCCGGGTGCTCGGCGGGGCCTTCCCCGCCCTGTTCGGCTCCGTGGGCCGGATGAGCCAGCGCAACGCGCTGCGCAACCCCCGGCGGACCGGTGCCACGGCAGCCGCCCTGATGGTCGGGCTCGCCCTGGTGGGCGGGATGTCGGTGGCGAGCGCGTCCATGAGCAAGTCGTTCGACCAGCAGATCGACAGAACGCTCGGCGCCGACTTCGTGGTGCAGAACAGCAACTTCCTGCCCTTCCCGCGGGAGATCACCGACAAGGTCCGCGGTACCGACGGCACCGGACTCGTCGTACGACAGCGGTTCACACCGGTGGCGGTGCGTCTGCCCGACGGCAAGCGGGTGGAGACCACGGCCGCGGCCTACGAGTCCCGGCTGGACGACGTCGCGCACGTCACCTACACCCGGGGGGACACGGAGGCGGCACTGGCGGACGGCCACATCGCCATGGACGCCGGGTTCGCGAAGGACCACGGCGTACGGATCGGCAGCACGGTCCCGGTGGAGTTCCCCGGCGGACGTACGGCCGACTTGGAGGCGGCCGCCTTCACCGACCAGGAGTCCGCCGAGGGCTTCGGCATGCAGGGCGGGCTCTTCTTCGGCTTCGGCACCATCGGGACGTACGTGCCCGGCGGCCAGGACTCCGCGCTGTACGTGAACGCGGCGCCCGGCACCGACGCCGACGGGCTGCGGGCCGGCCTGGAGAAGACGCTCGACCCGTACCCGCAGGTGCAGGTGCGCGACCTGGCCGACTACAAGGAGCTGGTGCACGACCAGATCGCCGTGCTGCTCTACCTCGTGTACGCGCTGCTCGGGCTCGCGATCGTCATCGCCGTGCTCGGCGTGGTCAACACCCTCGCGCTGTCGGTGGTGGAACGCACCCGGGAGATCGGGCTGCTGCGCGCGATCGGGCTGGCCCGCCGCCAGCTGCGCCGGATGATCAGGCTGGAGTCGGTCGTGATCGCCGTGTTCGGCGCGGTCCTCGGGCTGGGTCTCGGTCTGCTGTGGGGACTGTGCGTACAGCAGGTGCTCGCCCTCCAGGGCATGACGGCGCTGGCGATCCCCTGGACCACGATCGTCGCGGTCGTGGTCGGTTCGGCGGTCGTGGGCATCGTGGCGGCACTGCTGCCGGCGCTGCGCGCCTCCCGGATGAACGTGCTGGCCGCCATCGCGCACGAGTGAGGACGCGTCCGGCGCCGATGGGCGTCCGGATCGTGGAAACTGCGTGTCGCGGCCGGAGGGCCCGTGGTGGGATCGCGGCATGACCGATCTTCGGATACGGGCCGCGACGCCCGAGGACCTGGACTCCGTGCTCGCCTTCTGGAAAGTGGCCGCCGAGGGGACCAGCATCAGTGACGACCGCGACGGCGTGGAGCGGCTGCTGCGGCGCGATCCCGAGGCACTCGTCCTCGCGGAGTGGGACGGGGAGCTGGTCGGCACGGTCATCGCGGGCTTCGACGGCTGGCGCTGCCATCTGCACCGGCTGGCCGTGCACCCGTCGCGCCGGCGCCTCGGGATCGGCTCGGCGCTGCTGGCGGCGGCGGAGGAGCGGTTCGTACGGCTCGGCGGGCGCCGCGGGGACGCCATGGTGCTGAAGCGGAACGAGACGGCGCATCATGCCTGGCGCGCTGCGGGGTACACGCCCGAGGAACACTGGCGCAGGTGGGTCAAGCCACTGGCCGACTGATCCACTTTGCCGATCCTTTACCATTGAGCACAACAGCCGTCCTCCCGCATGGAAAGGTGTGAGCGTCCGCCCATGGGCGAACCTCCCGGTCCGCGGCCCTGCCGCCCTCCCGGTCCCCGACGTCGCGCGATCCCCCGCCACTGGCCGATCATGGGACGGAGGTGACCCGATGACCGAAGTGCTCCTTCTCCTGGTGGCGATCCTGCTCTCCGTGGCCTGCGGCGCCTTCGTCGCGGCCGAGTTCTCGCTGACCACGGTCGAGCGCGGGGAGCTGGAGCGCGCCGCGGAGCGCGGCGAACGTGGTGCGGCCGGCGCCCTCAAGGCCGCACGGAACCTGACGTTCCAGCTGTCCGGCGCACAGCTCGGCATCACGGTGACCAACCTGGTGGTCGGCATGCTCGCCGAGCCGTCCATCGCCAAACTGATCGCCGGCCCGCTGGAGGCACTGGGCGTACCGAGCTCGGCCTCGCACTCCATCGCACTGGTACTGGGCACGGCCCTGTCCACCGTCTTCCTGATGGTCGTCGGCGAGTTGGTGCCCAAGAACTGGGCGATCTCGTCGCCGCTCGCGGTCGCCAAGCGGGTGGCGAGCCCGCAGCGCTGGTTCAGCGCCGCGTTCCGCCCGTTCATCACCCACCTGAACAACACCGCGAACCGGATGGTGCGCCGCTTCGGCATCGAACCGGCCGAGGAGCTCGCCTCCGCGCGAGGCCCCAAGGAACTCGTGGCACTCGCCCGGCACTCCGCCAAGGAGGGTGCGCTGGAGCCGGACACCGCGGAGCTCTTCGTCCGCACGCTCAACCTCGCCGACCTGAGCGCGGAGAACGTGATGACGCCGCGCGTCCAGGTCATCGCCCTCGACCTCCAGGCGACCTGCGAGGACGTGGCGAACGCGACGCGGGCCACCGGCCTGTCCCGGTTCCCCGTCTACCGCGGGAACCTCGACTCGGTGGTCGGTGTGGTGCACATCAAGGACGTCCTGACGGTGTCCGCCGGGCTGCGGGCCCGCACCTCGGTCTCGCACATCATGCGCGAAGCCCTTTTCGTACCCGAGTCGCTGACCGTCGACCGGCTGCTGGACCGGCTGGCCGGCAAGCGCACGATGGCCGTGGTGATCGACGAGTACGGCGGTACGGCCGGGGTCGCCACCCTGGAGGACATCGTCGAGGAGGTCGTCGGGGAGGTACGCGACGAGCACGATCCGCACGAGACGCCCGACCTGGCCCCGGCCGGCACGGACGACGCCGGACGCGCGCTGTACTCGGCCGACGGTTCGGCCCGCACCGACCAGCTCGCACGGGTCGGCCTGCGCGTGCCGGACGGGCCCTACGAGACGCTGGCCGGGCTCGTCGCCACCGAGATCGGCCGCATTCCGGCGGTCGGCGACTCGGTCGAGGTGTCCGGCTGGCTCCTCGACGTGACGGACGCCTCCGGGCGCCGGGCCGCCCGGGTGCTGCTGCACGCGCCGGACGGCGACGACATGGCCGGACAGAAGGAGGAGGCGCGATGACCGCCGTACAGCTGCTGATCGGTCTGGCCACGCTCGTCGTGAACGCCTTCTTCGTGGGCGGCGAGTTCGCCCTCATCTCGGTGCGCCGCAGCCAGATCGAGCCGCACGCCGAGGACGGCGACCGCCGTGCGCGCAGCGTGCTGTGGGGGCTGGAGCACGTGTCCGCGCTGCTGGCCGCGGCGCAGCTGGGCATCACCCTGTGCACGCTGGTCCTCGGCGTGGTGGCCGAGCCCGCGATCGCGCATCTGCTGGAGCCGGTGTTCCACGCGGTCGGCGTCCCCGAGGGCGCGGGCCACGCGGTCTCGTTCGTGATCGCGCTCACCCTGGCGACGTATCTGCACATGCTGCTCGGCGAGATGGTCCCGAAGAACGTGGCCCTGGCGGAGCCGGTACGGACCGCGCTGCTGCTGGGTCCCCCGCTGGTCGCGCTGGCCCGGGCGCTGCGCCCGGTGATCTTCGCGGTGAACGCCTTCGCGAACGGGCTCCTGAAGCTGCTGCGCGTGGAGGCCAAGGACGAGGTCACGGCCACCTTCTCGGACGACGAGCTGGCGCGCCTCGTCGCGGACTCCGGCGAGGCGGGACTCATCGACGAGCGCGCCCGGGAGCGGCTGCACGACGCCCTGGAGCTGGGGCGGCGCCCCGTGCGCGACGTCGTGCTCCCGCTGGAGAGCGTGGTCTACGCGAGCGTGGGCGTCACGCCCGAGCAACTGGAGCGGCTGTCCGCCGAGACCGGCTTCTCCCGCTTCCCCGTGGTGGACGACGGCCGCCGGATCGTGGCCTATCTGCACGTCAAGGACGCGCTGGACGCGATGCCTCGCGACCTGCCCTTCCCGGTCCGGGACATGCGCCCGATCGCCCGGGTCCGCGAGGCGACGCCGCTGGACGACGTCCTGACCGCCATGCGCCGGAGCCGTACGCACCTGGCGGCGGTCCTGGGCGAGGACGGCCGGCTCTCGGGCCTGGTGACCATGGAGGACGTCCTGCGGGAACTCTTCGGCCAGCCGGCGTGAGGGGAGCCGGGCGGAGCGCGTGCCGCCCGGCGGACGGCCCGGCCGCCTGAGGTGACGTCGCGCGGACGGCTCGGCCGGGTGTGACGTCGCGCGGACGGCTTCACCCGGTGGGACGTCCCGCGGATGGTTCGGCCGGGTGTGCCGCCCGGCGGACGGCTCGGCCCGGTGGGACGTCGCGCGCGCCTTGGCCCGGTGGGACGCCCCGCGGACGGCTTGACCCGGTGCTCGCCGAGGCGGGGGCCCGGCACCGGACCTCGGCCGGCCGGTGCCGGGCCCCCGGCCGGGGGTACCGCGGAGTCACCGTCCCGTCGGACCGCCCGACCAGGGGCGTGGGACGCGACGCCCGGCCCGCGTGACCGGCGGCCTCTGCCGACTGCCGACGCCAGGCTTCACCCGGCCTCGGGGGGCGCTGCGGACTGGCCGGGACGAGGCCACCCGGTAGGCGGGTGGCGTCGCCGGCACGGGGCTCACCCGGTACGGCGGGTCGACCGCCAGTGCCGGGCTCAACGGCGGGGCCCGCCGACCGCCGGTGCCCAGCCCACCCCGCGGGACGGGCCGCGCCGGTGCCGGGCTCACCCGGCGGGGAGCGTCGGGGCTGCGGCGCCCGGCCCGCCGTGGGGGCGGGAGGCCGACCGACCGGCGGGTATGGAGCCGAGTTACCATCGCTTTCGCCATGCAGACGAATCCCACCCACACCAGCCTTGTCGCGGTCGGCGACTCCTTCACCGAGGGCATGTCGGACCTGCTGCCCGACGGCACCTACCGCGGCTGGGCCGATCTCCTGGCGGCCCGGATGGCCGCCCACACGCCCGGTTTCCGGTACGCCAACCTGGCGGTGCGCGGCAAGCTGATCGGGCAGATCGTCGCCGAGCAGGTACCGCTGGCCTCCGCCATGGAGCCCGACGTGATCACCCTCGTCGGCGGGCTCAACGACACGCTCCGGCCCAAGTGCGACATGGGGCGGGTCCGCGGACTCCTGGAGGAGGCCGTGGAGCGGCTCGCCCCTGCCTGCAAGCAGCTCGTGCTCATGCGCAGCCCGGGCCGCAACGGCCCCGTGCTGGAGCGGTTCCGGCCGCGCATGGAGGAGCTGTTCACCTGCATCGACGACCTCGCGGCGCGGCACGGCGCGCTCGTCGTCGACCTGTACGGGGCCGCTTCGCTCTCCGACCCGCGCATGTGGCACGTCGACCGGCTCCACCTCACGTCCGAGGGGCACCGCCGGGTCGCCGAGGCGGTCTGGCAGTCGCTCGGCTACGAGCCGGAGGACGCCGACTGGCACGCACCGGTCCCGCCCACCCCGCCGCCCGGCTGGGTCGCGCGCCGCACGGCGGACGCGCGGTTCGCCCGTGAGCACCTGCTGCCGTGGATAGGCCGCCGGCTGACCGGCCGCTCTTCGGGCGACGGGCTCCCCGCCAAGCGGCCCGATCTGCTGCCGTGGGAGCGGCCGGAGACCTAGGGGGTCACCCGACACGGGAGCGCCCGGGCGGTGGCGGGGGCGGACGGCGGGGCGCAGGATCTGGTTCGGTGGGGCGCGTACCGAAAGGAGTCCGGGTGAGCACCTCCGTGATCAACCTCAAGGGGCGGATCCACGACTTCGGCCCCCGGCTGGAGCACGCGCCCGCCGACCTGGTCTACGTCGGCCGCCGCTGGACCATGGGCCACTGGGACCTCCCCCAGCACCCCCTGTACAACCCCTTCGCCCCGGACACCCCCGCCAGGAAGCGCGACGGCACCCGAGCGGAGGTCATGGACCAGTACCGGGCGTACCTCCTCGAACGGCCCGACCTGCTGGCCCGGGTCCCGGAACTGCGCGGCAGAACGCTGGCCTGCTGGTGCGCCCCCGAGCTCTGCCACGGCGACATCCTTGCGGAGCTGGCCGACGCGTCCTGACCGACCGGGTCCCCCTCACCCGGGACGCCCGGCGGCGGCCCGCCGGACTCGTAGCTTCCCACGAACAACCCCGCGGCGCTGGCCTGCACGAATCGCCAGTAGAATCCGTACACGTGACTGCCGCGCCTGCAAAGCCCCGTATCCCGAACGTCCTCGCCGGACGCTACGCCTCCGCCGAGCTCGCCACGCTCTGGTCCCCCGAGCAGAAGGTGAAGCTGGAGCGCCGGCTCTGGCTCGCCGTGCTGCGGGCCCAGAAGGACCTCGGCATCGAGGTGCCGGACGCCGCCGTCGCCGACTACGAGCGCGTGCTCGACCAGGTCGACCTCGCCTCGATCGCGGAGCGCGAGAAGATCACACGGCACGACGTGAAGGCGCGGATCGAGGAGTTCAACGACCTCGCCGGGCACGAGCACGTGCACAAGGGCATGACGTCCCGGGACCTCACGGAGAACGTCGAGCAACTCCAGATCCGGCTCTCGCTGGAGCTCGTGCGCGACCGTACGGTGGCGGTCCTGGCGCGTCTCGGCAAGCTGGCGGGCGAGTACGGCGAGCTGGTCATGGCCGGCCGTTCGCACAACGTGGCCGCGCAGGCCACCACCCTCGGAAAGCGCTTCGCGACCGCCGCCGACGAGTTGCTCGTCGCCTTCGGCCGGGTGGAGGAGCTGCTCGGGCGCTACCCGCTGCGTGGCATCAAGGGCCCGGTCGGCACCGCCCAGGACATGCTCGACCTGCTCGGCGGCGACGCGTCGAAGCTCGCCGACCTGGAGCAGCGCATCGCCCGCCACCTCGGCTTCACGCAGGCGTTCACCTCGGTCGGGCAGGTCTACCCGCGCTCCCTCGACTACGAGGTGGTGACCGCGCTGGTGCAGCTGGCCGGTGCTCCCTCCTCGCTGGCCAAGACGATCCGTCTGATGGCCGGGCACGAGCTGGTCACCGAGGGCTTCAAGCCCGGCCAGGTGGGTTCCTCGGCGATGCCGCACAAGATGAACACCCGCTCCTGCGAGCGCGTCAACGGCCTGATGGTGATCCTCCGGGGCTATGCGTCGATGACGGGCGAGCTGGCGGGCGACCAGTGGAACGAGGGCGACGTGTCCTGCTCGGTGGTGCGCCGGGTCGCGCTGCCGGACGCGTTCTTCGCGCTGGACGGGCTGCTGGAGACCTTCCTCACCGTTCTCGACGAGTTCGGCGCCTTCCCGGCCGTCGTCGCCCGCGAACTCGACCGCTACCTGCCCTTCCTGGCGACCACGAAGGTCCTCATGGGCGCGGTGCGGGCGGGCGTGGGCCGCGAGGTCGCGCACGAGGCCATCAAGGAGAACGCCGTCGCCTCCGCCCTCGCCATGCGCGAGCAGGGCGCCGAGCGGAACGAGCTGCTCGACAAGCTCGCCGCGGACGAGCGCCTCCCGCTGGACCGCGCGCAGCTCGACGAGCTGATGGCCGACAAGCTGTCCTTCACGGGCGCCGCCGCCGACCAGGTGGCCGTCGTCGTCGGCCGCGTCGAGGAGATCGTGAAGCAGTACCCGCAGGCCGCGGGCTACACGCCGGGGGCGATCCTCTGACGAGGTTCACTCCCGCGGACCTGGAGGCCGCCCGCGACCGGCTGGTGCCGGATGTCGTCGCGGACGGCCTCCGCGTGCTGTTCTGCGGCATCAACCCGGGGCTGATGACGGCTGCCACCGGTCACCACTTCGCCCGGCCCGGCAACCGGTTCTGGCCGGTCCTGCATCTGTCGGGGTTCACGCCACGGCTGCTGAAGCCGTCCGAGCAGGGCGAGTTGCTCTCCTACGGGCTGGGGATCACGAACGTGGTGGCACGGGCGACGGCGCGGGCCGACGAGCTGACCGCGGAGGAGTACCGCGAGGGCGGACGGCTGCTCGCCGCCAAGGTGGAGCGGCTGCGTCCCCGCTGGCTCGCGGTCGTGGGGGTCACCGCGTACCGGGCGGCCTTCGACGACCGCAAGGCCGGGGTGGGACCGCAGGAGCGGACGATCGGAAGCAGCCGGGTGTGGGTGCTGCCCAACCCGAGCGGTCTGAACGCCCATTGGACGGCGGAGTCGATGGCGGAGGAGTACGCGCGCTTGCGCGAGGCCGCCACGGCCCGCGGCTAGGACGACTCCCGGGTCGCGGTGGGGCCCGTATCCGTGACCACGGCGGGTCCGTGTCCGTGCTCACGGCAGGTCTATGTCCGTGATCACGGCGAGCAGTTGGAAGGGAAGCTCCTTGTCCCACTGCGAGACCCCGAGCGCGACCCAGCGCCCGTGCCGGTCCTCCTTCCACAGGTGCAGGTCCGGCACGTGCGCGCTCAGTGTGCCCCACGGCTCGGGTATCGCCTCTCCGCCCGCCGACCGCTCCAGGACGCTCGCCAGCGAGACCCGCTGCGGGCTCCCCCACCGGTCCGCCAGCCGCTCCGAGAGGCCGTCCCGGTCGGCCTCGAACTGCTCCTCCGTCTCCTCGCGGTCCGTGCCGTCGTCCTCCCAGAAGTCGCCGCTCGTGGCCAGCTCGGCCAGGTGGTAGCCCGGTCCCCCGGTGCCGGCGTCCGACCGGCCGCGCTCCGGGGGGAAGTCCTCGGAGCACAGCCGGTCGATCGTGGCGAGTTGCCGCGCGATGGTCATGCCGTCCAGTAAAGCGGCCCGCACTGACAATTGGCGGTCCGTCAGCCGCCGGGAGCCCGCCCCGGTGCGAGCAGGACCGTGCCGCCTCCGCCGGGGCCGGTGTGGTCAGGCATCGCGGCGGCGCAGGCTCCACGCCCCGGCGCACAGGGCCGCCGCCGCCCAGCCAGCCGTGACGGCGAGCCCGGACCACGGCCCGAGGGCACCGTCCCAGGTCTGATGCAGCGCCACCTGGCCCGCCTTGTCCGGCAGATAGTCGGCCGCGCCGCCCGACACGTCGCCGACCACGAACGAGACGATGAGCAGGAAGGGGATCAGGATGCTCAGCGTCGCGACCCCGCTGCGCAGCAGCGTGGCCAGTCCGGCCGCGAACAGCGCCATCAGCGTGAGGTAGACGCCGCACGCGACGGCGCCCCGCAGCCCCTCGCCCCAGGTCACGCCGGTCCATCGGGAGCCGAGCACCGCGCGGCCCACGGCCAGACCGACCCCTCCGGTGACCAGACCGACGGCCAGTGCCGGTACGGCGACGGCCACCGCCTTCGCCGCGAACCAGCGCAGCCGGTCCGGTACCGCGGTCAGCGACACCCGCAGCGCGCCGTTGCGGAACTCGGCGGCGACGGCCTGCGCGCCGAAGGTGATCGCCGCGATCTGCCCGAAGGAGACGCCGAAGAAGGCCGCGAACAACGGGTCGAACTCCCCACCGGGGTCGTCGAGTCCGGCCAGCGCCGAGAAGACCGCGGTGACGAGCAGGACGGTGAGCAGCGCTCCCACGAGCGACCGCAGCGTACGGATCTTGAGCCACTCCGCGTGGAGGGCGGGGGTGAACGGCACGGTCATGCCTCCAGGGGCTGCGTCGGGGACGGGGCGGTGGTGAACTCGGTGGCTGTCGCGGTCAGATCGAGGTAGGCCTGCTCCAGGGTGGCCTCCACCGGCGCCAGTTCGAGGACGGGCAGCCCCGCGCCCGAGGTGAGGTGCCCGATGTCCGCCACGCGGGCGTCCGGGACGGTCCACCGTCCGTCCTCGCCCTCGACGGCCTCGTAACCGTGCCGCGCGAGCAGGGCGGTCAGCGCCGCACCGTCCGTGGTGCGCACGTGCACCCGGGGCTGCACGCGTGCGTGGATGAACTCCCGCATGGCGGTGTCCGCCAGCAGCCGCCCGCGGCCGAGGACCACCAGGTGGTCGGCGAAGGACGCCGTCTCGTTCATCAGGTGACTGGACACGAGGACGGTGCGGCCCTCCCGGGCCAGTCGCCGCAGCAACTCGCGGATCCAGATGATGCCTTCGGGGTCGAGACCGTTGGACGGCTCGTCCAGGAGCACCACCGGCGGGTCGCCGAGCAGTGCGGCCGCGATGCCCAGCCGTTGCCGCATGCCCAGGGAGTACGTCTTCACCCGGCGCCGCGCGACCGAGGTGAGGCCGGTCTCCTCCAGCACCTCGTCCACCCGGCGTTCGGGGATGCGGTTGCTCGCGGCGAGCACCCGGAGATGGTCCCGGGCCGTCCGTGCGTCGTGCGGAGCCCGCGCGTCGAGCAGGGCGCCCACCCGGCGCAGGGGTTCGCGCAGCGAGGCGTAGGCCCGGCCGCCGATCGTGGCGGTCCCGGACGTCGGCCGGTCCAGGCCGAGCACGAGCCGCATCGTGGTGGACTTCCCGGCGCCGTTGGGGCCGAGGAAACCGGTGACCCGGCCGGGGAGCACGCGGAAGGTGAGGTCGTCCACGGCACGCCTGCCGCCGTACTCCTTGGTGAGCTCATGTACGTCGATGCTGGTCATGGCCTCAGCCTGGCCGCCGGGCCGTCCCGGTTGATCCCCCGCCGGTGGAGAGCGTCTCCCCCGCCCGGGGGAGGACCGCTGTCGGTGCCGCCTGGCACGATGACGCGATGGTCCGCTTTCTGCGCCCGCTGTCGCGGGGGACGACGTACACCCGCCTGCTGCACCTGTGGGTGCCGGTGCTGTTCGTCAGCGTCTGGCTGTTCATCGACATGGCGAATCCCTGGGTCCCCGCCGCGCTGCTGGTCCCGCTGGGGCTCATCCCGTCCGTGCGGGTGGGCGAGGGGGTGCAGGCCCGGCTGATGCTCCTGCCCGACGGACGGGACGGCGGGGACGCGGCGATCTCCGTCACCGCCTCGGCCTCCTGGCGGGACCGGCTGCGGACCGTGCTCTGGCTGGAGGTGCGGATGGCCCTCGGGGTGGCGGCCGCGGCGTCCTCCGTATGGCTGCCGGTGCTCGCCGTCGACCTGTTCCGGACCGCGTTCGGTGACGCGCCCGTGCACTACCCCCTGCTGACGGTCTCGCCGCACTGGGCGTACGTCCTGCTCGTGCCGCTCCCGCTGCTCGCCCTGTACGGGGCGGTCGTCGGCCTCGGTGAGCTCGCCACGGCACTCGCCCGCCGCCTCCTCGGGCCCTCCCCCGGGGAGCGGCTCGCCGCCCTGGAGGAGCGCACCGAGCAGCTCCTGGAGCGCAACCGCATCGCCCGTGAGCTGCACGACTCGATCGGGCACGCGCTGACGGTGGCCGTCGTGCAGGCGGGCGCGGCGCGGGCGGCCGGCGATCCGGCGTTCACCGACCGGGCTCTGGGGGCGATCGAGGACACCGGGCGAGCGGCCCTGGAGGACCTGGAGCGGGTGCTGGGGGTGCTGCGCGAGGCGGAGAGACCCGTGGGCAGCCGGCCCACCCTGGCGGACGCGGACCGGCTGCTGGAATCCGCCCGCACCTCGGGCGCGAAGGTCGACGTCGAGGTGACGGGTCCCGTGGAGAGCGTGCCGGGACCGGTCTCCCGCGAGGGGTACCGGATCCTCCAGGAGTCGCTGACGAACGTGCTCCGGCACGCGGGAGCCGTACCGGTCAGGGTCGGGATCGCGGTCGCCGACGGCACTCTCCGTCTGGAGGTGCGCAATCCGCTGCCGGCGGCCGTGCCCGGACCGGGCCGGGGCAGCGGGCTGCGCGGCATCCGCGAGCGGGCGGCGCTGCTCGGCGGTCGCGCCCGCACCGGCCCCGACGAGGGTGAGTGGCGGGTGCACGTGGAGCTGCCCGTGCACTGATCTAGGCTGGCCCGGTGCCGGTCACCGTGCTGCTTGTCGACGACGAACCCCTGGTGCGTGCCGGGCTGCGTGCCGTCCTGGAGGCGCAGTCCGACATCGAGGTCGTGGGGGAGGCGGCCGACGGCGCGGCGGTGATCCCGCTGGTCCGGCAACTGCGGCCCGATGTCGTCGCCATGGATGTGCGCATGCCGCTGCTGGACGGCATCGAGGCCACCCGTGCGGTGCTGAGGACTGTGGCCGATCCCCCGAAGATCCTGGTGATCACCACATTCGAGAACGACGAGTACGTCTACGAGGCGCTGCGTGCCGGTGCCGACGGATTCCTGCTGAAGCGGGCGCGGCCCGCCGAGATCGTGCACGCGGTGCGGCTCGTCGCCGAGGGCGAGTCGCTGCTCTTCCCCGCCTCGGTACGGCAGTTGGCCGCCGACTACGGCGACCGCGGCGGGAACCCCGCGGCGCGCGCGCTGCTGGACCGGGCCACGCTGACGGAGCGGGAGTCGGAGGTGCTGCGCCTGATGGCCCGGGGTCTGTCGAACGCTGAGATCGCGGCCAGGCTGATCGTCGGGACGGAGACGGTCAAGTCCCACGTCAGCGCCGTACTGGCCAAACTGGGGGCTCGGGACCGCACGCAGGCGGTCATCACCGCGTACGAGTCGGGGTTCGTGTCTCCCGGCTGAAACGGGCCCGCCGGTGACCTGGGGGGTGCCCGGCACTCGCCGGAGTCCGCCGCGCCGAGTACGATCCGGCCAACACGCGCGCGAGCTGGGAGGAAAGACGTTGGGGCGGTTGACCGGCGGGGACCCCTCTCTGCTGCGAAGGATCAATTCCGCGGTGGTGCTGCACGCGCTGCGTGCCACGGACTGCGCGACCCTGACCGAGATCACCCGGGTGACCGGGTTGTCCCGGCCGACGGTCGAGGGCGTCGTCGAGGGGCTGATCGAGGGCGGGCTCGTCGTCGAGAAGGCGGCCGACGAGAGTACGGCGAGGCGCCAGGGGCGGCCCGCCAGACGGTTCAGGTTCCGGGCCGAGGCGGGGCACCTGCTGGGCCTGGAGATCGGACCGCACCGGGTCGCCGCGCTGCTCGCCGATCTGGACGGCCGGGTTCTGGGTGCGATCGCGAAGGACGTCGAGGAGACCGCGCCGGCGGACGAGCGGCTCGAACGACTGCGGGGTGCGGTCGCCGAGCTGCTGCGCCGGGCGGGCGTCGCGCGCGGTTCCCTGCGGGCGGTGGGTGTGGGCAGCCCGGGGATCGTGGAGGCGGACGGCACCGTACGTCTGGGCACCGCGCTGCCGGAGTGGACCGGGCTGCGGCTCGGCGAGCGGCTCAGCCGCTCCTTCAAGTGTCCGGTGCTGGTCGAGAACGACGCCAACGCGGCGGCGGTCGCCGAGCACTGGAAGGGCTCCGCGACGGAGTCCGACGACATCGTGTTCGTGCTGGCCGGGCTGAGCCCGGGCGCCGGAGCGCTGATCGGCGGGCGGCTGCACCGGGGTTACGGCGGCGCCGCCGGGGAGATCGGGGCGCTGCACCTGCTGGGCCGGGGCGCGACGCCGGAGACGCTGCTGTCGACGACGGACGAGCCCCTGCACCCCCTCGACGAGCAGGCGGTCGCGGACGTCTTCGCGCTGGCGCGGCAGGGCGACCAACGGGCCCGCGCCGCCGTCGACCGTTTCATCCAGCGCCTGGTGCACGACGTGGCCGCGCTGGTGCTCGCGCTCGACCCGGAACTGGTCGTCATCGGCGGCTGGGCCGCCGGCCTGGACGGCGTGCTGGAGCCGCTGCGGCGGGAGTTGGCGCGTTACTGCCTGCGGCCGCCGAAGGTGGCGCTGTCCCTGCTGGGCGAGGCGGCGGTCGCGACGGGCGCGCTGCGGCTCGCCCTCGACCATGTGGAGGAGCAGCTGTTCGCGGTGGAGGGGACGGTCACGGCGCGCCGCTGACGGGCCCGCGGCGCCGGACGGGCGCAGCCGGAGGCCGCCGGCACCCGGCCCTCGGCCGGACGCGCGGCACGCCCCGGGAACGGTCCGGGGCGTGCGCGTGCGGCTGGCGGGTCGCGGGGTTCAGGAGGCGCGGCGCTCCGGGTCGTGGTGGATCTCCACGCCGCCGGAGTCCCCGAAGGTCAGCCGGCAGGTGTCGGCGCGGTAGGTGGCCAGCGAGACGGCGACGGTGCGGCCTCCGGCGAAGAACCGCGTCGTGACGACGAGGACGGGCGCCCCGGGGAGGCGGTCGAGCTCCTTGGCGTCGTCCGCGCGGGCCGAGCCGAGTTCCACCGCACGGTCCTGGCCCTCCAGCCCCAGCCGCTGCAGCTCGCGCAGCACCGCACGCGCGCGTGCGGGCCCCGAGGGTGCGTCGATGGAGGTGAGGTCCGGCACCGAGGAGGCCGGGACGTAGAGCAGTTCGGCGGCGACCGGCTGCCCGTGCGTCACGCGGGAGCGGCGCACGGTGTGCACGGCCTCGCCGCGGTCCGTGTCCAGCATGGCGGCGACCGGCCCGGGAGGTACGGCCACCGTGCAGTCCGCGGGCTGCCAGTCGTCGCCGGCGGCGCCCGGCCAGGTGTGCTGCTCGGAGCCGACGGCGACGCCCACGCGCGGCGGGGCGACCGTGGTGCCCACTCCGCGGCGGCGCTGCAGCCGGCCTTCCAGCTCCAGCTGCTCCAGGGCCTGGCGGAGCGTGGCACGGGCGACGCCGAAGCGGGCCGCGAGGTCACGCTCGTTGGGCAGGATCTCACCCACCGAGAACTCGGAGTCGAGTGCCTCACTGAGCACGGTCTTGAGATGCCAGTACTTCGGCTCCGGCACCGTTTCCAGCTGCGTGGTCCCCACCCTGTCCTCCGCAATCGCCGTGGCCCGGCGGCGTTTTAGCGCCCTTGTTTATTAAAGGTTCCTGCACTAACCCTTGCGACCATAGGACGGGCCCCACCCTTGGTCAAGACCAATCCTCGATCCATGGGCATTGCACAGGCGTCTTGCCGCGCAGCGTTCATACGGCGTTCGCGCCGGGAGAGGTCGGGGACACATACGCGGGGGCGCGGGCGCGGGGCCGCCGCTCGGGGGCCGACGCACACCGTCGAGGCCCCCGCCGGGACGGCGGAGGCCTCAAGAGACCGCTGTGAGCGGTGTGACTAGTGGGGTGAGAGGGAGAGCAGCTTCTCCGGGTTGCGCATGATGTAGACGCACCGGATCCGGCCGTCCACGACGTCCAGTTGGAAGGCGGTGTCGACCTTGTCGCCGGACAGGACGAGGAAGGCGGCCCCGCCGTTGAGCTCCACCGCGCGGAAGGTCGCGTCCGGCACCCCCTGGCGTGCCACCCCGTACAGGAAGCGGCCCACCTTGTCGGCGGACTCGATGACGCGCACCGGCGCCTTGGACAGCCCGCCGCTGTCGCCCACCAGCCGGACCTCGGGGGCCAGCAGGTTCATGAGCCCTTCGAGATCGCCCTCGACCGCGGCGGCGAGGAACCGCTCGGTCAGTGCGCGGCGTTCGGCCGGGTCGACCTCGTAGCGGGGCCGCCGCTCCTCGACGTGCCTGCGCGCCCGGCCGGCCAGCTGGCGCACGGCCGACTCGCTGCGGTCCAGGGTGGTGGCGATCTCGGCGTACGGGAATCCGAACGCCTCCCGGAGCACGAACACGGCGCGTTCCAGGGGGGAGAGGGACTCGAGTACGACGAGCACGGCCAGGGAGACGGAGTCGGCGAGCACGGCCCGCTCGGCGGTGTCCGGGACGGTGTCGCCGAAGTCGGTGACGTACGGCTCGGGGAGCCAGGGGCCCACGTAGGTCTCGTGGCGCGTCTGGACCCGGCGCAGCCGGTCGATGGCGAGGCGGGTGGTGATGCGCACCAGGTAGGCGCGCGGCGTGCGCACCTCGCTGCGGTCGGCGTCCGTCCAGCGCAGCCAGGCCTCCTGCACCACGTCCTCCGCGTCGGCGACCCTGCCGAGCATGCGGTAGGCGACGCCCATGAGGACGGGGCGGTGCTCTTCGAAGACGTCGGTCGCGGTGTCGATGGCCACGGCTCCATCCCACAACGACCGGTGCGCTCGTGTCCAGGGAGAATCGCCCGGGCGGCGGTTCGGGGGCGGGTCCTCGCGGGGCGGGGCGGGTGCCTGCTTCCGGCGGTTCGCCCGCGACAGGGGCTACCCGTCGGTAGCAATCGCTGACAGGCTGTCTGCGAACGTGCCCGTCAGCGTGTCACAGGCGAGGAGCAGCACCATGTCCGCCACGGTCTCCTTCACCGTCCCCTCTCCGCACGGCTCCTGGCCGATGAGCCTGTCCTACGCGCGCGTGGGCAGCGGGGAACCACTGCTCCTGCTGCACGGCATCGGCCATCACCGGCAGGCCTGGGACCCGGTCGTCCACATCCTGGCGGCCGAGCGGGACGTGATAGCCGTGGACCTGCCCGGGTTCGGCGCCTCCCCCGCGCTGCCCGCCGGCGTCCCGCACGACCTGGCCACGATGAACCTCGCCCTGAGCGCGCTGTGCGAGGCGCTGGACCTCGACCGCCCGCACGTGGCGGGCAACTCCCTCGGCGGCCTGCTGGCCCTGGGACTCGGCCGCGACAAACTCGTACGGTCCGTCACGGCGCTGTCCCCCGCCGGATTCTGGACGCAGGCCGAACGGCGGTACGCCTTCGGGGTGCTGACGGCGATGCGGCAGACGGCCCGGCGGATCCCGCTGCCCCTGGTCGAAGCACTCTCCCGCAGCGCCGCCGGACGCACGGTGCTGACCAGCAGCATCTACGCGCGGCCCGGCCGCCGGTCACCCGAGGCGGTCGTCGCCGAGACGCTCGCCCTGGCCCACGCCGAGGGCTTCGCCGACACCCTCAGGGCCGGCATCTCCGTCCGGTTCACGGACGACGTTCCCGAGGTTCCCGTCACGGTCGCCTGGGGGACCCGGGACCGGCTGCTGGTGCGCCGTCAGGGGGTGCGTGCCAAGCACATCATCCCGCGCGCCCGTCTCGTCCGGCTGCCCGGTTGCGGCCACGTCCCCATGAACGACGATCCGGCCCTCGTGGCGCGGGTCATCCTGGACGGCAGCCGCCGAACGACTCCTGCGTGCGGTCAACGCCCCTGATCCCAGCGCGACTCCGGCGCCCACCAGAGCGCTGCCGAGGCCCTGGGCGGCACCGTAGGCGCCGGTTCCCACGAGCGGCGCCGTGGCGGCGGCCGCGACGGGGATGAGCCCGGAGAAGAGCGTGGCGCGCTCCGCCCCGATCCGCTGCATTCCCATGTACCAGCAGACGAAGCCGACGACGGTCACGACCACCGCCTGCCACAGCAGGGCGGCGGTCTCCGTGGCGTCGGGCACGCGCAGCCAGGCGCCCCGGTCGGCGATCAGCCCGGCCACCGCCGACTGGACGGCGGCGATCCCGCAGACGGTCGCGGACAGCAGCCGGGGACCCAGCGGCCGTACCACCGGCACGGCGAGGACCGCGAAACCGACCTCACCGGCGAGCGCGCACACCGAGAACACGATCCCGGCGCCGTCCGTACGGCCCCACCCCTGGACCGTGCAGGCACCCGCCGCGACGAGCAACGCCCCGTACAGGACCAGGCGTTGGGGCCGACGCCCGTCCAGGAGCGGGACCACGACCGCGACGACCACCGGGGCACAGCCGACCAGGACTCCCGGCACGGCGGGTTCCGCGGTGCGCTCGGCGGCGATGACGGCGAGGTTGAAGCCGACCATGCCGACCGCCGCGAGCAGGGCGAGCCGCGTCCACCGGCGCGGGGTGAGCCGCCGCAGCGGCGCCGAGCCGCCCCGTCCGACCAGGGGCACCAGCAGCAGACAGGCCAGTGCGTAGCGCAGGAACTGGCCTCCGGCGTACGGGTAGCCGCCCAGCACGCTGTTGGCCGTGAAGGAGCCTCCGACGAGGACGCAGGCGAAGGCGGCGAGCAGCGCCCCGCGGGCGGTGGTGACGTTCATGCCTGTGACGCTAGGAAGTTCGGCGGTCCGGTTTAAGGTCCACTTCCATGACACCATCGGGGACCAATCGCGACGGGGGTCCCGGCTCGCGGCCGCCGTGGGCCGCCGCCTGGGAGCTGCTGGTACCGGCCGCCTCGGCGCCCGCACGGGCGCGTGGCCGCACGCTCCAGGCGGCCCTGCGCGAGGCCGTCCGCTCGGGACGGCTGGCGCCGGACACCCGGCTGCCGCCCAGCCGGGAACTCGCGGCCGATCTCGGAGTGTCCCGCGGACTGGTCACCGAGGCGTACGAGCAGCTGACCGCGGAGGGGTACCTGCGCAGCGGCCGGGGGGCGGGGACCTGGGTGGGCGGGGCCGTGCGGGCCGCCCACCCGCGGGTACGCGACCTCGCGCCCCGCTCGCCCGGTGCCCGCGCCGACTTCCTGCCCGGCACCCCGGACCTGTCGCTCTTCCCGCGTTCCGCATGGGCCGCCGCACAGCGCGGAGTCCTCGCCGAACTGCCCCACCACGCACTGGGCTACCCCGATCCCAGGGGGCTGCCCCGGCTCCGTACCGCCCTCGCCGAGCTGCTGGCCAGGCGCCGGGGGGTGGTCGCCGACCCCGAGCGGGTCGTCGTGGTCTCCGGGGTGGCGCAGGCGACGACCCTCCTCGGATCCGTGCTCCACGCGCGCGGCGTACGCACCGTCGGGGTGGAGGACCCCGGGAGCCCCGAGCACGGCGTCCTCTACGCCTCGGCCGGACTCACGGCCGTCGCCCTGCCGTTGGACGACGAGGGCCTGGCTCCCGGGCCGCTGCACGACTCGGGCGTACGGGCGGTCGTCACGACCCCCGCCCACCAGTTCCCCTCGGGCATCGCGTACTCCGCACGGCGCCGGACCGAACTGCTCGACTGGGCGCGCTCGGTGGACGGCCTGGTGGTCGAGGACGACTACGACGGGGACTTCCGCTACGACCGTGCACCGGTGGGCGCCCTCCAGGGCCTGGACCCCGAGCACGTCGCGTACACCGGCTCCGTCAGCAAGTCCCTGGCTCCCGGGCTCCGGCTCGGCTGGCTCGTCGTACCGGCCTCCCTCGCCGAGGAGGTCGTCGAGCGCAAACGCACCATGGACCTCGGGCACCCCGCGATCGACCAGGCGCTGATGGCTCGGTTCCTCGAACGCGGCGACTACGACCGCCAGCTCCGGCGCTGCCAGCGCGCCTACCGGGAGCGCCGCGACACGCTCGTGGCCGCCCTGGACGAGCACTTCCCCGGAACGAAGGTGTCCGGGGTCGCCGCCGGGCTGCACGCCATCGCCGAACTCCCGGACCGGTACGGGCCGCCGGGCCGCTTCCTGCGCCGGATGGCCGCCGCCGGGGTCGCGGTGCGGCCGCTGTCCCACTACGGGACGGCGGAGGACGGGGGCGTGCGGCTGGTGCTGGGCTACGCCCACCTGTCACCGGCCCGGGTCCGCGAGGGCGTCCGGATCATGGCAGAGGCCGTGGAGGCGGGGTGACCGGCGCCCGCGGGGTGCCGTCGTGTGTTCCTCCGCGGTGTCGTGGCCGAGCGTTTCCGGGCAGCCCGAGACCGTGCTCGCACACCGGTTCCCCTCCGGGTGCGGTCAGTTGTTCACTTGGGGTTTCCGTGTGCGCTGCGGCGCACCAGTAGGTGTGGCACTGCACACTGGCCGGAACCCGTCCCTGGAGGCGCATCCATGTCACACCGAATGTTCCCCGGCCGCCGCGGCGTCCTGCGCGGCTCCCTCGCCGCCTCGGCGGCGCTGGCCCTGCCGGCCGCGGCCGGCGCGGCACCGGCATTCGCCCTGTCCGGGCGGCCGAAGGCGGGCTGGGGCGTCCAGGCCGGCGACGTGACCGCGAACTCCGGTCTGGTGTGGGTGCGTTCCGACCGGCCCGCCCGCATGACCGTCGAGACGTCGGCCACCGAGTCCTTCCGCAACCCGCGGAGATGGCACGGCCCGCTCCTCGGGACCGACACGGACTTCACCGGTACGACGCGGCTGCGCGGGCTGCCGCCGGGCGAGCAGATCCACTACCGCGTCGTGCTCGCCGACCCCGACGACCCGCGGCGCACCGGCGAGCCCGTCACGGGCACCTTCCGCACGGCACCGGCCGGCCGCCGCGACGGCGTGCGCTTCCTGTGGTCCGGCGACCTGGCCGGGCAGGGCTGGGGCATCAACCCGGACCGCGGGGGCTACCGCATCTACGACGCCATGGCCGCGCTGGACCCGGACTTCTTCCTGTGCAGCGGTGACAGCATCTACGCCGACGGGCCGATCTCCGCCACCGCGACCCTGCCCGACGGCAGCATCTGGCGGAACGTCACCACCGAGGAGAAGTCCAAGGTCGCCGAGACGCTGGCCGAGTTCCGCGGGAACTTCCGCTACAACCTGCTGGACGAGCACCTCAGACGCTTCAACGCGCAGGTGCCGTCCATCGTCCAGTGGGACGACCACGAGGTGCGCAACAACTGGTATCCGGGCGAGGTGATCGCGGCGACGGACACGCGGTACACGGAGAAGAGCATCGACGTCCTGGCCTCGCGTGCCAACCGCGCCTTCAGCGAGTACTTCCCGGTCTCCACGCTGCGGCCGGGGGCCCGGGAAGGCCGCGTGCACCGCGTGGTGCGGCACGGCCCGCTGCTCGACGTCTTCGTGCTGGACATGCGCACGTACCGCAACGCCAACTCCGCGGGCACCCAGACCAGCGACCCCCAGGGCATCCTCGGCGCCGAGCAACTGGAATGGCTCAAGCGGGAACTGGCCCGTTCGCGAGCGGTGTGGAAGGTGATCGCCTCCGACATGCCCCTCGGCCTGGTCGTGCCGGACACCACCGAGGGCAGGAAGAACATCGAGGCCGTGGCCCAGGGCGACCCGGGGGCGCCGCTCGGACGGGAACTGCAGATCGCCGAGCTGCTGCGGCACATCAAGCACCGGCGCATCACCGGCACCGTGTGGCTGACGGCCGACGTCCACCACACCTCGGCCCAGCACTACCAGCCGGAGCGGGCCGCCTTCGCCGACTTCGCGCCCTTCTGGGAGTTCGTCTCCGGCCCCCTCAACGCCGGCGCGTTCCCGGCCACCGCGCTGGACCCCACGTTCGGGCCGGAGCGCGTCTTCGTGAAGGCACCGACCGCGTCGAACGTGTCCCCTGCCGGCGGCTACCAGTTCTTCGGGGAGGTCGACATCGACGGCGGCAGCGGCGAACTGACGGTTCGGCTGCGCGAGCAGGACGGCACCGTGCTGTTCACGAAGGTCCTCCAGCCGGGCCGTGTCGGGCAGTGAGGGTCCGCTGATCCGGGTCTCTCCCGTACTCTCGGAGGAGATGGGCGGCGCACCGGAGTCATCCCCCGGTGCGCCGCTCCGTGGCACCGCGGCACCGCCGCCGCGTCCCACCGCCGCACCGCCGTCCCGCGCACAACTCCCGTCGGCGCGGGGGTCATTGTCAGTGGTCGCCTCTACGGTTCTCCCATGACGCGATCTCCGCACGCCCCGTCCCGCCGCCGCCCGCGGTCCCACGAGGACCCGGCGGTTCGGTCCTCGGCGGCCTCGCCCGTGGGGCGCGGCAGGAGGCGCGACCGGTCTCACGGTCCGGGACCACCCGCGCCCGCACGGCGGTCATGCGAACAATGGGGGCCGGGAGACCGACGATCGACGGGGGCGTGCGATGAGTTTGCTGATGGAGGCCGTGCGGGCGGGGCGGACGGCTGAGGTCGTGAGTCTCCTGGACGGGATGACCGACACCGAACGCCGTTCCTGCCTGCCGGGGTTGAGACAGCTCCGCAAGGAGCTGAGAGCGGCGCCGTGGAACGCGGAGTCCCGGCGCGCCCAGCCCGCCCTGCACGCGGCGGGGGCGGCCTGCCAGACCGGCGCCGCCGCGGCCGCCACCTGGCTCGCCGCCTCCGACCTGCGCCTCTCACAGGCGTCGCCCGCCGTCCTTCTCGACGTGCTCGGGGACCGGGACCCGGCCTGGCTCGCCGATGTGACGCACCGGCTGGCCCAGCGCCCGCTCGCCTGCGGGGTGCCGTACGCGCTGATGGCCGGTCTCGTCCGGCTCTCCGGATGCGCCGCGCCCACCACGGACGCCTATGTGCAGGGTTGGATGGGGCATCTCGGCCATGTCTGGCAGCGGGGGGACACGGTCCTCGACCGGCTGCGCAGGGACCCGCATCTGACGGAGCTGGCCCCCGCCCTCTTCACGACCGACGGCATCGGCGCCCGGGTGGAGTGGCAGTACGGGGAGGGGCCCGACAGCTGGACGGTGGCGCTGGCCCGGCTGGGCGAGGAGGGCCTGCTGGACCGGCGGACCATGGTCGACGCCTGCGTGGGCCGGCTGCTGCGGGGCGGCTCGCCCGCGGACCACCGGGTGTTCCTGCGGCTGCTGGTCTCACTGGACCTCACCCCCGCCGAACAGCGGGAGCGCACCGCCGACTGGATCGCCCTGGTGTGCGAGGCGCCGTCCGCCGTGGCCGCGCACGCCCAGTCCGTACTCGGCGGCCTCGCGCTGGACGGCGGGCTGAGCCCCCGCCGGCTGTCGGAGATGTCGGGCGGAGTGCTGCCGCGCAACGAGAAGAAGCTCGTGCGCACGCAGCTCATCCTGCTGAACAAGGTCATCAGGCGCGATCCGTCCACGGCGGCCGAGCTGCTGCCCGAGGTGGCTCCGGCGTTCCGGCACCACGACTCCGCGGTCCAGGAACGGGCGCTCACCCTCGTGGAGCGCCATTTCGACCGGCTGGAGGACGACCGGGCACGGTACCGGCTGGCGGAGGCGGCGGACGGGCTGACGCCCGGCCTGCGCGCACGTGCCGCACGGCTTCTGGCGAAGGCCCCGAGGGGTGAGGAGGGGGCCGGTGCGCTCCTCGCCTCCGGCTGACGGCCCCGCGCCCCGGGCCGGCTCCCCCGTCGGAGCACGTTCTCCCCGGAGCCCTAGTGGAAATCGGAACAAAAAGAACAGAGGACACTTTACCGATCAGTCACAAAGCGTTCGTGATCACGCAACACGGTTCCTTCACAGTGGCTGCATGACTCCAGACATGACTGACGTGACGCGTGCGAAGCACGGTCGTCCTGTGCACCACTGGCGGCGGGACCTCGTCGAGCTCGCCGCCCTGTTCACGGCCGTGGCGGTGGCGGACGCCGTGGCCAACCTGATCGGCCACGGCCCCGACGGCCCCGCGCTGCTGGCGATCTCGGCCGTCGTCCTGGTCTCCACGGCCGGCTTCCACACCTGGTGGGCACGGCGCCACGGCCATGCGCCCCCGACAGGCGATACCGGTGCCCGGCCGCTCGCCGCAGCGCAGCAGGCCGGGCAGGGCGGTGGAGGCGAGGGGCCCGCACCGTCCCCCGCGACGCCCGGGACCGAGGCGGAGACGACCGTCCTGTGGCGGGTGCGGACCACGGTGCGGGACGCGCCCGGTTCGCTGGCCGCGCTGTGCACCGCGCTGGCGCGCCACGAGGTCGACATCCTGAGCCTGCAGACGCATCCGCTGGCCGAGGGCACCGTGGACGAGTTCCTGCTGCGCGCGCCCGCCGGGCTGTCCGGCACCGAGCTCACCCGGGCCGTCGCCCAGGCGGGCGGCACCGGGACGTGGATCGAGCGGGCCGACGCCCACGATCTGGTGGACGCACCGACCCGGATGCTCGGACTGGCCACGCGTACCGCCCTGGATGCCGCCGAACTTCCGCTCGCTCTGCGGCAGCTGCTCGGCCGCTGCACCATCCGCTCGCTGCCCGCCAAGTCCCCGGGCTCCGGCCGTGCGGCCGAGACCGCGCCCGTCGAGGGAGCACTGGAGGACACGGTGATGCGGCTGCGCGCGCCCGAGGGCGGGGTGATCACGGTGGAGAGGCCGTACCTGCCGTTCACGCCGACCGAGTTCGCGCGGGCCCGGGCCCTGGTGGAGCTGGATGCGCGGCTCGGACCGCGCATCCCGCGCAGCATGGACGTACTGACCCTGCCCGAGGGCAACGCCATCACGGTGCGCCGGGCCGACGCCGCCGACCACGAGGCCGCGAAGGCCATGCACGAGCGGTGCTCGCCGCGCACGCTGAGCATGCGCTACCACGGCCCGGTGAGCGACGCCGACCGCTATCTGAACCACCTGCTCAGCCCCCGCTTCGGGCGGACGCTGGCCGTGCAGACGGCCTCGGGGCGCATCGTCGGGCTCGGCCACCTGCTGTGGGACGGCGACGAGACCGAGGTCGCGCTGCTCGTCGAGGACGACTGGCAGCGGCGCGGCATCGGCGGTGAACTCCTCGGCCGGCTGGTCGCGATGGCGGTCGAGGCCGGCTGCGCGAGCGTGTACGCCGTCACCCAGGCGTCCAACACGGGCATGGTCGCCGCGATGCGTGCCCTGGACCTGCCCCTCGACTACCAGATCGAGGAGGGCACCCTCGTCATCACGGCCCGGCTCGACGCCGTCCCCGGTGCCGCGTCGCTGCCCTACGAGCAGAACCGCGACCTGGCCGGCGGGCCCGCCGCACGGGACTGACCCCCGGCCAAGAGCCCCGTCCGCACCCATGACTGCGCGGAGGAACACGCACACGCACCGGCCCGGCGCATCCCGCCGGGCCGGTCGCCGTCTGCCGGTCACCTTGCGGGCCGTTCGCCCTACAGGCCGGTCACCCTTGAGGGCCGGCCGGCCGTCGCCGTTCGAGCCGATCAGCGATCACCGTTCGGCCGCTCATCGCCGAAGCCGGTCCTCGCCGTTCGAGGCGGCCGCCGGTCGAGCCCGGCCGGCCGCCGCTGCGGCCGGCTCCGCCGAGGCCGCCGCCCGCTGTACCGCACAAGGCCGCACCGGCCGCCCGCCCGTCGCCGTTCACCCCGGAAGCCCCCTCCTCCGGGAGTGACCGGCCGCGCAGGACGAGGCGGCGGATCCGACACCCCCGTTCGGACCCGCCGCCCCGCCTGTCCCCTCCCCCCCGGTCAGGACACCTGCGCCACCGCCTCGCGGTCCCGCACCGGCCCCCGCAGTTCCGCCTGCGGTCCCAGGGCGGCGTCCAGGTCGGCCCACAGGTCGTCGACGTCCTCCAGCCCCACCGAGAGGCGCAGCAACTGGTCGCTGACGCCCGCCCCGCGGCGGTCGGCCGGGTCGACGATGCGGTGGCTGATGGAGGCGGGGTGCTGGATGAGCGTGTCCACGCTGCCGAGACTGACGGCGGGCGTGATGAGGCGGACGGCCGCGATGACCTCGTGCGGGTCGCCGACCACCTCGAAGGCGACCATGGCGCCACCGATGCGCGGGTAGTGCACCCGGGCGACCCGCGGATCGGCACCGAGCCGGCGGACGAGCTCCGCGGCGTTGGCGGAGGCGGCCCGGACCCGCACCGGGAGGGTCGACAGGCCCCGCAGCAGCAGGTAGCCGGCGAGCGGGTGGAGCACCCCGCCGGTCGCGAACCGCACCTGCCGCAGCCGTCCCGCGAACTCCTCGTCGCAGGCCACCACACCGGCCATGACGTCACCGTGACCGCCCAGGTACTTGGTGGCGCTGTGCAGGACGAGGCGGGCGCCCTGCTCGGCCGGCCGCTGCAGCACCGGTGTCGCGAAGGTGTTGTCCACGAGCAGCGGGACCGACCCGCAGGCGTGGGCGACGGCCCTCAGGTCGACTTCGGCGAGCGTCGGATTGGCCGGTGACTCCACCATGACCAGGCCGGTGTCCGGCCGCAGCGCGTCCGCGATGCCTGCCGGGTCGACCCAGGTCACCTCGGAGCCCAGCAGTCCGGCGGTCAGCAGATGGTCGCTGCAGCCGTACAGCGGACGCACGGCCACGACATGGCGCAGTCCCATCGCGTTCCGCACGAGCAGCACCGCGCTGAGCGCCGCCATCCCGCTGGCGAAGGCGACGGCGCTGTCGGTCCCCTCGAGACGGGCGAGGGCGGTCTCGAAGCGGGCCACCGTCGGGTTGCCGAGCCGGCCGTAGACCGGCGGCCCCTCCGGTTCGGCGCCGTCCGCGGCGAAAGCGTCGATCCGGGCGGACTCGCCCCGGCTGTCGTACGAGGGGTAGGTGGTGGACAGGTCGATCGGCGGGGCGTGCAGGCCCTGCCGCGCGAGGTCGTCGCGTCCGGCGTGCACGGCCTCGGTGGCCGGCTTGCGGGGCGCGGGGCGGGGATCGGGAACGCGGTGCGCGTTCGGGGTGCCGGAGTCCATGGGCCCAGCCTGAACACCACCCGGGCCTCCGGCTGCGAACCCCGTGTAACGTTCGGGCCATGGCCGAAACCGTCGTACTGGATCCGGTGGATCTTCATCTGCTGCGGCTGTTGCAGAACGACGCCCGGACGACCTACCGCGATCTCGCCACCCAGGTCGGCGTGGCGGCGTCCACCTGCCTGGACCGGGTGACCCGGCTGCGCCGCGCGGGAGTGATACTCGGCCATCAACTGCGGCTCGATCCCGCGAAGCTGGGGCGCGGCCTGGAGGCGCTGCTGTCCGTACAGGTCAGGCCGCACCGGCGGGAGCTGGTCGGCCCGTTCGTGGACCGGATCCGCGCACTGCCGGAGTCCCGTACGGTCTTTCACCTCACGGGCCCCGACGACTACCTCGTGCACGTCGCCGTCTCGGACATGACGGACCTGCAGCGCCTCGTCATCGACGAGTTCACGTCCCGGCGCGAAGTGGCCCGCGTCGAGACCCGGCTGATCTTCCAGCAGTGGGACTGCGGCCCGCTGCTGCCCCCGCAGCGCGAGTCCGGGACCACATCGGCGCATGCGGCACAAGGGGCCACGCCCTCAGCGGAATCCGGCTGACGCGGACGGTGTCCTCGTATGAGGATTGTCCGCATGTCAGACACCAAGAGCCCGCTGCCCCGCGAGCTCGCCGACGCATACGTCGACGAGCTCATCGCCCTCGACCCGGTCACCGGCACCTACCTCGGCGACAAGGCCAGTTCGACCAGGCTGCCGGACACCTCACCGGCCGGCCAGGAGGCCGTGGCGGAGCTGGCACGCAGGACGCTCGCGCGGCTCGACGAGGCCGAGCGGCAGCCGGGCGCGGACAGCGGCATCGAGCGCCGCTGCGCCCGCTTGCTGCGTGAGCGCCTGACCGCGGAGCTCGCCGTCCACGACGCCGACGAGGGCCTGCGGGTGGTGAGCAACCTGAGCTCGCCCGCGCACTCGGTGCGCGAGGTCTTCTCCCTGATGCCGACCGACACGGACGAGGACTGGGCCGCGATCGCCGAGCGGCTGCGCGCGGTGCCGACCGCGCTGGAGGGCTACCGCGCATCCCTCGCCCTCGGCCTGGAGCGCAAGCTCTACGGCGGTCCGCGTCCGACCGCCACGTTCATCACCCAGCTCACCGAGTGGTCCGACCCGGACGGCCGGGGCCGCGGATGGTTCGAGGACTTCGTCTCGGCCGGCCCCGACGCCCTGCGCACGGACCTGGACACCGCGGCCCGCACCGCGACCGCGGCCCTGGTGTCGCTGCGGGACTGGATGCGCGACGTGTACGCCCCCACGATCGAGGGTGCGCCGAACACGGTGGGCCGCGAGCGGTACGCGCGCTGGTCGCGCTACTACAACGGCACGGATCTCGACCTCGACGAGGCGTACGCGTACGGCTGGGCCGAGTACCACCGGCTGCTCGGTGAGATGAAGCAGGAGGCCGAGAAGGTCCTCCCGGGGGCCGCGACCCCGTGGGCCGCACTCGCGCACCTCGACGAGCACGGTACGCACATCGAGGGTGTCGACGAGGTCCGCGACTGGCTGCAGGGCCTGATGGACGAGGCGATCGACGCCCTGGACGGCACCCACTTCGAGCTCGCCGAGCGGGTCCGCCGGGTGGAGTCCCGGATCGCGCCCCCCGGCGGCGCGGCCGCCCCCTATTACACGGCCCCGTCCGAGGACTTCTCGCGCCCGGGGCGGACCTGGCTGCCGACGATGGGCGCGACCCGTTTCCCCGTGTACGACCTGGTCTCCACCTGGTACCACGAGGGCGTTCCCGGTCACCACCTCCAGCTCGCGCAGTGGGCGCACGTCGCCGAGGACCTGTCCCGCTACCAGGCCACCGTCGGCGGCGTCAGCGCCAACTGCGAGGGCTGGGCGCTGTACGCGGAGCGGCTGATGGACGAGCTGGGCTTCCTCACCGACGCGGAACGCCGACTGGGCTACCTGGACGCGCAGATGATGCGGGCGGCCCGGGTGATCGTCGACATCGGCATGCATCTGGAGCTGGAGATCCCGGCCGACTCGCCCTTCCACCCGGGTGAGCGCTGGACCCCCGAGCTGGCCCAGGAGTTCTTCGGCGCCCACAGCAGCCGTCCGGCGGACTTCGTGGAGAGCGAGCTGACCCGTTATCTGTCCATCCCCGGGCAGGCCATCGGATACAAGCTCGGTGAGCGCGCGTGGCTGCTGGGCCGGGAGAACGCGAAGCGGCGGCACGGCTCCGCCTTCGATGCCAAGGCCTGGCACATGGCGGCGCTCTCGCAGGGGTCGCTGGGCCTGGACGACCTGGTGGACGAGCTGTCCCAGCTGTAGTCGGCGGTCGTCCGAGGCGGCCGGACCCGGGCGGGAGCGCGGGCCGGCAGCCTCGGACCGAGGCCGACCCCGAGCGCATGAGGCCCGCCGGCACCCGTCCACGACCCGGCACTCGGCCGGCCGGACACGGCGTCGGCCGGCCCCTCAGTCCGTCGACCACGTAGTCCGTCGGCCACGTCCGTAGTCCGTCGGGCACGTAGTCCGTCGGGCACGCAGTCCGTCGGGCACGCAGTCCGTCGGGCACGCAGTCCGTCGGGCACGCAGTCCGTCGGCGACCCTGGAGGCATCCCGTCAGGCCTTCAGGTGTCCGACGGTCGGGCATCAGGTGGCAGTCGGTCAGGCCGTCAGGCGGCGCAGTTGGACGAGGCCCAGCCACGTCTCGGGCCCCGGTTCCACATAGGCCGCCCGTACCCCGTACCGGCCGGGTTCCAGGGCGACTCTCAGGTGGTCGGTCCGTTCGGAGACGCGCCCGGGCCAGGCCGCGTCGAAGAGCAGCACGGCTCCGGGGACGTCCCACTGGACCTCCGGCTCCCACACCGCCGCGTCGAGCGCGGCCGGGACCCCGGCGAGCAGCTCTGCCTCGGAGTCGGCCGCGCACCAGCGTACGAAGGTGCCGTGCCGGGGCAGGAACGTCGTCGAGGCGGGTTCGTCCCCGAGCACCAGGGCCCGGGTGTCCCCCACGGGCACCAGCCCGATGAACCCCTCGACGTCGCACGCCCGGTCGTAGTCGGACGACATGTCGTCGCCGTCGGCCCCCGACCAGAACGGCAGCACCACCTCGGGTATCGCGATGAGCGGCCCGCCGCCCGACTCGACCCACTCCACCGCACCCGGTTCCGCGTAACGCGCCATGCGCAGAAGCTACATGCCGGGTTCCGTGGGGGCTTTTCCGCTCCCCCGCTCCGTCCGAATTCCGCTGTTCCGCCCGGCCGCAGGGCGGGGGGAAAACGGGCGGGCGGCTCAGCAGCCGCAGTCCGCGGCATCCACCGGCGCCGTGAGCGCGTCGGCGGCCCGCTGCTCGCGCCCCTCCCAGGTCTCGTAGGCGAAGCCCTCGCGCACCCAGTACTCGAAGCCGCCGAGCATCTCCTTGACCCGGTAGCCGAGTTCGGCGAGGGCCAGGGCGGCGCGGGTGGCGCCGTTGCAGCCGGGGCCCCAGCAGTACGTGACGACGGGCACGGACCGGTCGAGGAGCTGTTCCGCCTGCTCGGCGATGAGCGCGGTGGGCAGGTGGACCGCACCGGGCACGTGGCCCTGGTCCCAGGACGCCGTGGAGCGGGAGTCGAGCACGACGAACCCCGGGTCCCCACCGGCCGCGAGGGCGGAGGCGACGTCGGACACGTCGGCGTGGAAGGCGAGACTCGCGGCGAAGTGGGCGGCGGCCACGGCCGGAGCCGCGGGGGCGACGCGCAGAACGGCGTTCGTGGCGGTCGCGGTGCCGGTACCGGCGGTGGTCGCAGTCATGGTCGGGCCTTCCTTCCGGTCCCGCCGCACCGGTGCCTTCCGCTCCGGCCGTACGGGACGTCCTGTCCGGAAATCTACGGTCCGTCCCCCTGCGCGCTGAAGTGGCGATTCACGGCGTGACTCTTGATCGACCGGGGATTTCCCTGTTATCTCTCGAACATGACCGCGTATTCCCCGGATGCCACCGACTGGCGCATCCTCGATGTCCTGCAGCGCGAGGGCCGCGCGAGTTTCGCCGAGCTGGCCCGCGCCGTCTCCATGTCCGCGAGCGCGGTGACCGAGCGGGTGCGCCGGCTGGAGGAGGCGGGCGTCATCCAGGGGTACGCGGCCGTCGTCGACCCGGAGAGCCTCGGCCTGTCGATCCTCGCGTTCGTCCGGCTCCGCTATCCGAACGGCAACTACAAGCCCTTCCACGACCTCGTCGCCGTGACGCCCGAGATCCTCGAAGCGCACCACGTCACGGGCGACGACTGCTTCGTCATCAAGGTCGCGGCGCGCTCGATGAGCCATCTGGAGGAGGTGTCGGGCAGGATCGGCGCCCTGGGCTCGGTGACGACGAGCGTCGTCTACTCCTCACCGCTGCCCCGTCGCCCGCTCGGCCGCTGAACTCCGCTGGCCGGGAGGTTCCGGCGGCGCGGGCCGTCATCCCGAGCCCCGCTGACCGGGGAGGTTCCGGCGGCGCGGGCCGTCATCCCGAGCCGCTGACCGGGGAGGTTCCGGCGGCGCGGGCCGTCATCCCGAGCCCCGCTGCCGTACGACCGACCCCGTCCGCCCCTTCACGACCTCCAGCTGGGCGTGGATCCGCCGCCGCAGGTCCGCGACATGGCTGACGATGCCGACGCTGCGGTCGCGTTCCCGCAGGGAGTCCAGCACGTCCAGGACCTCGTCGAGGGTCTGGTCGTCCAGGCTGCCGAAGCCCTCGTCGATGAAGAGGGTGTCGAGCCGGACTCCGCCGGCCTCGTCCGTGACGACGTCCGCGAGGCCGAGCGCCAGCGCGAGCGAGGCGAAGAAGGTCTCGCCCCCGGAGAGCGTCGCCGTGTCGCGCTCACGGCCGGTCCAGGCATCGACGACGTGCAGACCCAGCCCGCTGCGGCCGCGGCCGGAGCGGTCGTCGGAGTGGACGAGGGTGTAGCGGCCCGAGGACATCCGCTGCAGCCGCACGGTCGCCGCGGCCGCCACCTGCTCCAGCCGGGCGGCGAGGACGTAGGACTCCAGGCGCATCCTGCGCTCGTTGTCCGCGGAGGTGCCCGCGGCGAGACCGGCCAGCCGGGCCACCCGGTCGTACTCCTCGCGCAGCGGGCCCATGCGGCGCACGCCCGCGACCGCGCGCGCGGAGAGCCGGTCGAGTTCGGTGCAGCGCCGTGCGGCCGCGTCCCGGGCGGAAGCGGCGTCCTGGAGGCGGCGGGCCGCGGCCTGGGCGGCCTGCTCGGCGGCGCCCAGGTCGACGGGCGGTCGCCGGGCGGCGGCCGAGGTGTCGGCCTCGGCGAGCACGGCGCGCACGGCCGCCTCGTCCGACTGCCAGGCGTCGAGCCGGTGTTGCAGCTCGCGGTGGGCGGCGACGTCCAGGAGGGCGGCGGCCGCGGCGCGCGGGGTGTCGAATCCGGCCCGGAACGCCGCGTCGGCGAGCCGGGCGTCCGCCGCCTTGAGCCGCTGGGCCGCCTCTTCGGCACCGCGCGCCGCGTCCGCCGCCTCGGTCAGCCGAGCGGCCCGGCGCTCCAGCTGCGCCGAACGGGCGGCGACACTGTCGGCCTCCCCCCGCGCGTGCGCCAACTGCTCCTCCAGCGAGCTCCTTTCGCGGTCCAGGGCGTCGCGGCGGGCCACGCGGGAAGCGGCCCGCACCTCGGCCGCCTGCTGTGCGGCGACGCGCCGTTCGTGCTCGCGCTCGGCCTGGGCTAGCGTCTCCCGCGAGCCGTGCAGCCCGGACGCCGCGGCGCGTGCCTCGCCGTGGAGACGCTCCAACTCGTCTAGCTGGTCCGCGAGTTGCCCGGTGGGCGTGTCGCCCGCCTCGGCGGTGGCTGCGGCCAGCGCCTCGCGCACGAGGGCGAGCCGCCGGTCGTCCTCGGCGCGCCGCTCGTCGGCGTCCTGGTAGGCGGCCAGCGCCCGCTCCTCGGCCTCGCGGTCGACGTGTCCGTCGATCTTCCGCGCGGGGGCGGGGTGTTCCGTCGCTCCGCAGACGGCGCAGGGGGCCCCGTCCGTCAGGTTCGCCGCCAACTCGGCGGCGATGCCGTTCAGGCGCTGCTCCTTGAGGTCCAGCCAGTGCGCGCGGGCCGCCGTCGCCCGTTCCCGTGAGGCGAGCGCCTGTTCCTGGGCGTCGTCGGTGTCGCGGGCGAACTGGTCGCGCTGGCGGGCCGCGTCGACGCGCTGCCGGGCCGACTCCCGCCGGACGGCCAGTTGCTCGGCGCGGGTGGCCGCCTCCTGGGCGTTCTCGATGTCGGTCCGCAGGGCCGCGCGGGTGGCCTCCCACGCGGACAGCCAGCTCGCGGCGTCCTGGAGGACGTCCTCGTCGGCGCGTTCCTGCCGGTCCAGGCCGTCGCGCTCCGCGAGGAGTTCGGCCAGCCGCCGCTCGGCACGGCGGGCCGATTCCAGCCCGCCCAGCTCCTCGGCCGCCTTGCGCGCGGCGACCGCGAGCCCGGCGGCGCCGGCCTCGGTGAACGTCTCGGGGAGCTGCTCCCGCGCGCGTGTCTCCCGCGCGGTGGCGCGCCGGTGGTCGGCCTCGGCGCTCTCGCGCAGGTCGAGCGCGGGGGCCACCGACTCGGCCTTGCGCGCCCGCTCCATCCGCGCCTGTGCCTCGCCGTGGTCGTCGGCGCGCTCCGCCAGGCGGTCGGCCCGCTCGCGTGCTTCGGCGAACCTGCGCTGCAGCCGGGCCAGTTCACGTGCTCCGTCGAGTTCGCGCTCGGCGTCGGTGTGCGCGGCCTCCGCGGCCGTACCGGCGCAGTGGGCGATGGTGAGCCGCTCGCGGGCCGTGCTGCGGGCGACGGCGGCCCAGGTCAGCACGGCCTCGGCAAGGCCGGGGTCACCCGGCGCGAGGTCGGGCAGCGCCTCGGCGTCCCCCGCCGCCTGGTGCATGCGGTGCGCGTCGGCGAGCAGCTCGGTGTCGGCGGCGCGCACCTGCGCCTCGGCCGTGCGGCGGCGCTCGGCGAGGCGCTTCTCCACCTCGGCGAAGCGGTGGGTGTCGAAGAGGCGGCCGAGGAGCTTGCCGCGGGCCTCGGCGTCGGCCCGCAGGAAGCGCGCGAAGTCCCCCTGGGGCAGCAGGACGACCTGGCAGAACTGCTCGCGGCTCATGCCGAGCAGCTGGGTGATCTCCTCGCCGATCTCCTGGTGCGAGCGGCTGAGGTCCTTCCAGGCGCCCGCAGCGGAGTCGTACTCGCGCAGCCAGCTCTGCGCCTTGTCGACGGTGGTGCCGGAGCCGCGCTTCTTGGGGCGGGCCCAGGGCGGCTGCCGGGTGATCTCCAACCGGCGTCCCGCCACGGTGAGTTCGAGGGTGATCCCGGTGCGGGTGCCGGGGGCCGCGTGGTCGCTGCGCAGGCTCAGGCCCTGGCCGCTCTGGCGGGCGCCGGGCACGGCTCCGTACAGCGCGTAGCAGACGGCGTCGAGGACGGAGGTCTTGCCGGCGCCGGTGGGTCCGTGGAGCAGGAAGAGTCCCGCGGCGGACAGCTCGTCGAAGTCGACCCGCTGTGCGCCGCCGAAGGGCCCGAAGGCGGTGATGTCGAGCCGGTGCAGTCTCATCGGGTGGCCCCCTCGGCGTCGGCGCGGACGGTTGCGGGGCGGCTCGTGATGCCGTCCGCCCGCCCGCGGGCTCCCCGGCGTTCGCCGGCCGGCCGGAAGGGTGCCACGCGATCCCCTGGTCCCGTCGGACGGTGCCGGGTCACCGGGCGACTTCCCGGACGGCCTCGTCGGCGCGGACCGCGTCGAAGGCGTCGCGCAGGACGGACCGCTCGTGCGGGTCGGGTCCCGTGCCGCGCACATGGGCCACGAAGTCCTCGGCGATCTCCTGCTCGCCGCGGCCCGCGAGCCGTCGCGCGTACGACACCGCCGGGTCCTCGGGGGACCGCTCCGGGTCGAAGACGAGGCTGAGCGTGTGCGGGAAGCGCTCGGCCAGCCGGGCCATGGGGTCGGCGGGGCGCACCGGGTCGGTGAGGGTCGCCTCGACCCACGCGTCCTCGTGGCGCGCGAGCGCGGGGTCGGCCAGCAGGTCGTCCAGCTCGCCCCGGATCCGGGCGAGCGCCCGCGGCACCGGGCAGTCGACGCGCTCCGCCTCCACGCTGCCTCCGCGGCCCAGGTCGACCAGCCACATGCTCTTGCGGTGGTCGGCCTCCGAGAAGGAGTAGGGCAGCGGGGAGCCCGAGTAGCGCACGCGCTCGGTGATCGTCTGGCTGCCGTGCAGATGACCGAGCGCCACGTAGTCCACGCCGTCGAAGACTCCCGCGGGGACGGCCGCCACCCCGCCCACGGTGATGTCCCGCTCGCTGTCGCTGACCCGGCCGCCGGTGACGAACGCGTGCGCGAGGACGACGGAGCGGGTGCCTTCGGCGCGCGTGGCCAGGTCGGCGCGGACCCGGTCCATGGCCGCGGCGAGCACCGCCTCGTGTCCGGCCCTGTCCACCCCGAACTCGTCCTTCACGAGGGCGGGCTCCAGATACGGCAGGCCGTAGAAGGCGACGTCCCCGTGCGCGTCGGGCAGGACGACGGGGGTGCCGACGGCCGAGGCGTCGGTCCGCAGGTGGATGCCCGCCCGGCCGATGAGCCCGGCGCCGACCCCGAGGCGGCGCGCGGAGTCGTGGTTGCCGGAGATCATCACGGTCGGCACGCCGAGGTCGGCGAGGCGGTGCAGGGCGTCGTCGAAGAGCTCGACGGCGGCCAGCGGAGGCACCGCGCGGTCGTACACGTCACCGGACACGACCACCGCGTCCACACCCCGCTCGCGCACGGTCGCGACGAGACGACCGATGAACTCGGCCTGGGCACCGAGCATGTTCACCCGGTGGAACGCCCGGCCGAGATGCCAGTCGGAAGTGTGCAGGAGCCTCATGATCCCCGAGACTAACGGGCGGGTCGGACATCACGGACGGCTACTCCCGTATCAGCCCGTTATGCGTCCCCATATGCCTCTCCGCCCGGTTCGAACCCTGCTGTCCCTGCCGTGACGTCGGCCAGCCAGGACCGGAACGCCTCCACGTCGGCGTCCGGCAGGCCGATCTCGATGGTGACCGCCTCGCCGTAGGTCACCTCGCGCACCAGCCGCCCGCTGGACCGCAGGTCGTTCTGCACCTTGCCCGCGCGCTGGTGGTCGACCGTCACGGTGGCCAGCCGGAAGCGCCGGCGGGTGAGTGTGCCGACGGCGTCCAGTGCCTCGCCCACCGCTCCGCCGTAAGCCCGGATGAGTCCGCCCGCACCGAGCTTGACCCCGCCGTAGTAGCGGGTGACGACCGCGACGACGTACCGCATGTCGCGGCGCAGGAGCATCTGGAGCATGGGGACGCCGGCGGTGCCGCCCGGTTCGCCGTCGTCGCTCGCCTTCTGCACGGAGGCGTCGGCGCCGATGACGTACGCGTAGCAGTTGTGGGTGGCGTCGGCGTGCTCCCTGCGGACGGCGGCGATGAAGTCCTGGGCCTCCGCCTCGGTGGCCGCGGGAGCGAGCGCACAGAGGAAGCGCGAGCGGTTGATCTCGGTCTCGTGCACGCCCGCGCGGGCCACTGTGCGGTACTCGTCCTGCATTGCGCCAGCGTATGCGCTGTCCGCGGGCTAGGGATCGCCGCCCTCGGGCCGCCGGGCGCCCGCCGGGTTCAGTACCTCTTCTCGTCGCCGTGGCGGCCTCGCGGAACGGTCACGTCGGTGAGCAGCGCGGCGCCGGGTGCGAGGTCCCGCCAGCCGCGGCCGTGCCAGGCGAGGACCGCCAGGGCGGAGGTGGGGAACTTCGTGCGGACCCGGTCCAGCGTGTCGTCGAGTCCGTCCCCCGCGAGGGCGAGCACGAGTTCCGCGAGTCCCGGGTTGTGCCCGATCAGCAGCAGGGTGCGCACCGGGTCGGGCACTTCCCGCACGGTCTCCAGCAGGTGCGCCGGGCCGGCCGCGTACAGCCGCGCGTCGAGGCGCACGGACGGCGGCGTGCCCCACTGGGCCGCGACCAGGTCCCAGGTCTGTCGGGCGCGCAGGGCGGTGGAGCATAGGACGAGGTCGGGGAGGCAGTCCGCCGTCGCGAGCGCGCGTCCCGCGGCCGGGGCGTCGCGCCGTCCCCGGGGGCCGAGCGGCCGGTCGTGGTCGGGGACCCCCTCGGGCCAGGCGGACTTGGCGTGCCGCAGGACGACGAGTCGGCGCAGCGGTCCCGCGGCGGTGCGCGCGATCATCCCGGGGTCCCGATGTCCCGGGTGAGTTCGAGGCCCAGGAGCCGGTCCGCGAAGGCGTACGTCTCGAAGCGGGCGCCGTCCGGCATGTCCTCGGCGCTCTCCACGCCGAGCAGCACCGCCAGTACGGCGGGCACGTCGAGGTCGTCCTCCCATGCGGCCCGCAGCCGCTCCTTCACGTCCTCGGGGACGGGCTTGGAGGGGCGGGTGGCCCAGGTCGCGACCGCCTTGCGCCACCGGGTCAGCAGTTCTTCGGCCCGGGCGACGTCGGCGTCGCCGAGTTCGACGGGCTCCCGGCGCGGCCGGGTGAGCAGGGCCATGCGCAGCACTCCGGGCTCGGCGGTGCCGTGGGCGGGGGCCACCTCGACGTGGACGCCGTCGGCCGCGACGGGCTCGCCGTCCGTCGTGGTGGCGTCCGAGAGGAGGACGTGCACGGCCTGTCCGCCGGGCGCGGTGGAGGACTCGGGCGGCCGGATGCCGAGTTCCAGGGCGCGGGCGCGGAGTTCGGCGGGCGGATCGGCGACGGTGACGACGGGGGTCCTGCCGATCTCCAGGGCGCGGGCCAGCACGTCGGCCACGAGCAGGACGCGCAGCGCCGAGGTGTCGGCGGCGGGTGGCACGTGCGCCTCGACGCGGGTCAGGCCCCGGGGGGCGGTGACGGCGTCCGTGGACTCGCCGGTTCGGGCATCGGTGATTCGCAGCACGGGGTGAGCGTAGGCGGGCGGCGGCGCGCGCGCAGGGTGGCGGGCGCCGTTCCGGACAGTCCCGGCGCCGTGCGTGCCGCTCGGAGCAGGGGTGCACCGTCGACACGCCGCCGTTCCCGCCGGGCGGGGGAATCTTCGGATGCCGCGGGCCGTTCCCCGGCAGAGCACTCATCACTGGGACCTTCAGGAGGCCGACGGTGTACGGCGACCAGGCAACGATCCGCAGGATTCTCACGGAGCTCGGCGACACGTGGGCGGTCGTGGGCCTGTCCTCGAACCGGCAGCGCGTGGCGTACGGTGTCGCGGCCGTCCTCCAGCGCTACGGCAAGCGCATCGTCCCGGTCCACCCCAAGGCCGAGACGGTCCACGGCGAGCAGGGCTACGCCTCGCTGTCCGACATTCCCTTCAAGGTCGACGTGGTGGACGTCTTCGTCAACAGCGAGCTGGCCGGAGCCGTCGCCGACGAGGCCGTGGCGATCGGCGCCGAGGCGGTCTGGTTCCAGCTCGGCGTCGTCGACGAGGCGGCGTACGAACGGACCCGCGCCGCGGGCCGGGACATGGTCATGGACCGCTGCCCCGCGATCGAGATCGGCACCCTGGGCTGACGCCCGGCTCCCCTCACAGTCCGATGGCGCCGTCGATCCGTTCTCGGAGCAGGTCCGCGTGGCCGTTGTGGCGCGCGTACTCCTCGACCATGTGGATGAGGACCCAGCGCAGGGACACGGTGCCGCGCCAGGAGTCGTATCCCTCGACGTCGAGGTGGGGCGCGTCCGCCACGAAGGCCTCGGCGAAGGCCACTTCGGCGCGCCAGGCCGCCCATGCGGCGGTGGCCGCCGCGGAGCCGGGCACCGCGCCGCCGAAGTCGCCGTCGGGGTCGGCCGGCGAGGAGAAGCGGGGCGGCGCGTCCTGCCCGGCCAGCACGGCCCGGAACCAGCGGCGCTCCACGTCGGCGAGGTGCCGCACCAGTCCGAGCAGCGACAGCGTGGAGGGCGGGACGGACCGCCTGCTCAACTCGTCGTCCAGACCGGCGCACTTGAGCTCCAGCGTCGCGCGCTGCGCGGCGAGGAAGTCGATGAGCAGGCTCCGTTCGTCACCGGTCGCGGGACGGGTGGGGCGGGGGTCCCGGTCGGCGGCGACGAACATCTCGCCTCTTCTGCTGGGAGTCGTCATGCGTCCATCATCGACTGCCGGTCCCGGGTGCCGCGCCGGGCCGCCGGAATCCAAGGCCGCGTCCTCACCGCGGTGTCGTGCAGCGGTCCACAAGGTCGTACCAGTTGGCCTCCAGCCGCTCCAGGGAGACGCCGCCGCGGGTGAGCAGATGGTGGACCAGGGTCGGGTCGAGGGAGGCGAGCAGGGTGTGCGCGACGAGTTCGATGTCGCCGCCCGCTCCGCTCTGCCGCAGCAGCAGCGCGACGTGGGTGAGCCGGAGGCGGTACGCGGGCGAGGTGTGGCGGCGTCCCGACTCCGCGTGGGCGGCCAGGTAGAGGTCGCGGTGGAGGTGTTCGTGGTGGATGACGGCGGCGCCGAAGGACCGCAGCCGCTCCAGGGCGGGCGCGTCCGGGCCGAGTGGCGCAGGGCCGGTGAGGAAGGCCGCCTGGAGCTGCTGCTCGTGGTGGTCGAGGAGCGCCATGAGCAGCCCGGTGCGGTCTCCGAACCGCCGGAAGACGGTTCCCTTGCCGACCTGGGCGGCCAGGGCGACGGCCTCCATCGTCAGGTTGGCGGCTCCCCGCTCGGCCGCCAGACGCGCGGCGACCTCCAGCAGCCGCGAGCGGTTGCGGGCGGCGTCGGCCCGCAGCTGGGGCGGCTCGCCGGCGGGGGCGAGGGTGAGCTCCGGCCGCCCGGCCAGGGCGTCGTGCGCGGCTGCGGGCGAGGGCGGCGGGAGCGAGGTCATGGCCCCAGCGTAACGCTCACGAGAACAAGTGGACCCCGGTCCGGATAGGTGATACAACTTTTAACGGACCCCGGTCCGCTTAGTTCGGAGCCCAGCCCGTGCCCCCGGCACACCTTGCCTTGAACCGCTCTCAGAGGAGTTTCGCCATGTCCGTACGCATCCTTGCGCTCGTCGGAAGCCTTCGCGCCGGTTCGCACAACCGCCAGCTTGCCGAGGCCGCCGTCAAGCACGCTCCCGAGGGCGTCGAGATCGAACTGTTCGACGGGCTGGCCGAGGTGCCCTTCTACAACGAGGACGTCGACATCGAGGGCGGCGTGCCGGAGTCGGCGGCCCGCCTGCGCGCCGCGGCCGGCCGGGCCGACGGCTTCCTGCTCTTCTCGCCGGAGTACAACGGCACCATGCCCGCCGTGCTGAAGAACGCGATCGACTGGCTGTCCCGTCCGTACGGCGCGGGTGCGCTGAGCGGCAAGCCCGTCGCCGTGGTCGGCACCGCGTTCGGCCAGTTCGGCGGCGTATGGGCGCAGGACGAGGCCCGCAAGGCCGCGGGCATCGCCGGCGGCACGGTCCTGGAGGACGTCAAGCTGTCGATCCCCGGCTCGCTGACCCGCTTCGCCGAGACGCACCCCGCCGACGACGACGAGGTGGTCACCGGCCTGACCGAGGTCATCCGGCAGCTGAGCTCGCAGGCGACCCCCGCCGCCGCCTGATCCCGAGGCCGCGGCGCCCGCACGCACCGAACGCCCGGTGGGGGTACGGCACATGTGCCGTACCCCCACCGGGCGTCGACGTCCGCACCGCCGGACCAGGAGGCTCCGACGCGTCAGACGACGCCCAGACCCTCCAGCACCACCGCGTTCGGCAGCTCGGCGAACGCCTTCCCCGGCACCAGCAGCTTCCCGCGCCGCCGCCCGCTGCCGACGAGCACGTACGGCAGCTCGACGACCGCCGAGTCCACGAGCAGCGGCCACTCCCCCGGCAGACCGATCGGGGTGATGCCGCCGTACTCCATGCCGGTCTCCCCGGTCGCGGTGTCCATCGGCGCGAACGAGGCCTTGCGGGCGCCGAGTCGGCGCCGCACCACGCCGTTCACGTCGACGCGCGCGGCGGACGGCACGAGACAGGCGGCCAGCGTCGTCCCGGCGCCGCGCCTGCCCGCGACGACCACGCAGTTCGCGGACCGTTCGAGCAGCTCCCTGCCGTAGTGCTCCAGGAAGACGTCGGTGTCCGCCCACTCGGGCTCGGTGTCGACGTACACGATCCGGTCGGCGGGCACGCCGGCGCTCCAGCGGCGGACGGCGTCGGCGACCGGAGCCGCGAGCACGTCGAGGCAGTCCGGTGCCGGGGTGGCGTTGTCGAAGTCTCCGAGAGGTGCGCGCATCCCGGCACGCTAACAGCCGCCCCGCCCCACCCCGGCCGGCGTCTCAGTGCACGGGCGGCACCGACACCGCCATGATCATCTCGACCGGTTCGTCACCGGCATTGCCGTACGTGTGCGGCACGTTGGCCTCGAACGAGACGCTCGCCCCCGTGGGGACGCGGTGCTGCACCTCATCGACCGTGAGCGTCAGTTCGCCCGCCGTGACGTGGACGAGTTCGACCGTGCCTCCGGGGTGCGGGTCGGAGGCGCTGCCCTCGCCCGGCATCAGCCGCCAGTCCCACATCTCCAGCGGGCCGGGGGCCTCGGTGCCCGCGAGCAGCCGGTTGTAGCTGCCCGCATCGGTGTGCCACAGCCGTACCGCCTGCTCGGCGGGGACGATACGGACCTTGGGGCCCTGCTCGTAGTCGAGCAGGGTGGTGATGCTGACACCGAGGGCGTCACCGATCTTGACGACCGTGCCGATACTGGGGTTGGTCCTGGCCTGCTCGATCTGGATGAGCATGCCGCGGCTGACTCCCGCGCGGGCCGCGAGCGCGTCCAGGGTGAAGCCCCGCTCGGTGCGCCAGCGCTTGACGTTGCGCGCCAGAGACTGGTTCAGCAGGTCGAGGTCCGACACATTCCGTCCAATATTCTGGATGACAGAGTTCATTTGATTGAACTACGGTGGGGTGCACCGGATTGTTCACTGCACTGTACTGCGAGGCCCCGATGACAGCACTCTTCGCCCTGGCCACCAGCCTCCTCTGGGGCCTGGCCGACTTCGGCGGCGGGCTGCTGACCCGGCGCATGCCGGCGCTGACGGTGGTGGTCGTCTCGCAGGCGATCGCGGTGGGCGTCCTCGGGGTGGTCGTCGTGGCGACCGGTGGCTGGAGCGAGGCGGGACCGCAGCTGTGGTTCGCGGTGGCCGCGGGACTGGTGGGTCCGGTCGCGATGCTCTCCTTCTACAAGGCGCTGGCCCTCGGTCCGATGGGCGTCGTCTCCCCGCTCGGCTCGCTCGGCGTGGCCGTCCCGGTCGCCGTGGGCCTGATGCTGGGCGAGCGCCCGGGTGTCCTGCAGTTCGCGGGCATCGCGGTGGCCGTCGTCGGGGTGGTGCTCGCGGGCGGCCCGCAGCTCAGGGGCGCCCCCGTCCAGCGGCAGGCGGTCCTGCTCACCCTGCTCGCCGCCTTCGGGTTCGGCGCGGTCATGTCGCTGATCGCCGAGGCCTCCACGACGCTCACCGGCCTCTTCCTCGCCCTGTTCGTGCAGCGCGTGACCAACGTCGCGGCGGGCGGCGCCGCGCTCTGGGTCTCCGTGCGGCGGGGCGCCCGGGCCCTTCCGGAGGGCGACGGGGCGGGTGTCGTCCTGCGCTCGCTGCCGGCGCTCGCCTTCGTCGGCCTGGCCGACGTCGCGGCCAACGGGACGTACTCGATCGCGGCCCAGCACGGCCCGGTCACCGTCGCCGCGGTGCTCGCCTCGCTCTACCCGGTGATCACGGCGCTGGCGGCCCGCGGCATCCTCAGCGAACGGCTCCGCGGGGTCCAGGCCGCCGGTGCCGGCCTGGCGCTGATCGGCACGGTGCTGCTGGCCACCGGCTGAGGCACACGGCGGCCGAGCCGCTCGCGCCCGGCGGCACTCGGCGAACCGGCAACGGCCGCCGTACCCGCGACGGGTCCCGGGTCGGCCGCGCGGCGCGGAGCGGGCAACGACGCCCGGGCGGCCTCAGGACCCGGCCCGCACGTCCGCCGCCTCGCGACGGGCCCAGGATGGCCGGGCGGGCACCGACCCCGAGCGATCTCGGGACCCGGCCCCGCGTCAGGGCTCGGCGCGCACGTCCTCCGCCGCGCCGCCGGGTGCCGACAGCCCCGAGAACCGGCCCGTCCCCTCCGCCTCCTCGCGCGCCTGCACCGTCGGAAGCGACCCGACGTCCGCCGTCTCCCCGGACGGAGGCAGCTCCGTGAGCCGGGCGATCTCCTCCGCGTCCAGGTCCGACAGCGCGAGCAACTGCTCCGGGGTCACGCCGTCGGGGATCGGTACCGGCGCCGGGGTGCGCAGGGGCGGCTGCCAGCCGTGGCGCGCGTCCCAGCGGCGTACGACCTTGGCCGGCGCCCCCGCCACCACGGCGTGGTCGGGCACCGTCCCGCGCACCACCGCACCCGCGGCGACGACGACGTTCCGTCCGATCCGCGCCCCGGGCAGGATCACGGCACCCGTCCCGATCCAGCAGCCCGGGCCGATCGACACCGGGTCCATCCGCGGCCACTGCTTCCCGATGGGCTCGTGCGGATCGTCGTACGAATGGTTCGTGGACGTCACGTAGACATAAGGCCCGAAGTAGCAGTCGCTGCCGATCGTGACCGTGGTGTCCGCGATGACGTGGCTTCCCCGGCCGAGGACGACGCCGTCCCCGATGCGCAGGATCGGGTCCGGGCCGAGGTCGAGGTCGGGCATCAGACCGGCGGTCAGCGTGACCTGCTCGGCGATGATGCAGTGCGCGCCGAGGTGGATCCACGGTTCGCCGAAGACGGTGCCGAGCGGGAACGCGAGCCGCGTACCGGCCCCCAGCGCGCCGAACCGGAACCGTCCCGGGTGCGCGGCCGTGACCGCGCCGGTGCGCTGCACCCAGGCCCAGCCCGCGTGGACGGCGCGCTGCGCGAGGCCGCGCCGCCATGATGAGAACGTGTTCTTGCTCGTGGGCACCCGCTCACCGTACTCAGCGGGCCGTGCGGCCACGGGGCCGAGCGGCTGTGATCTTCGCCCCACCCGGCCGCGCCGGCCCCCCGGGCATCGCCTACGGTGCCGGTGACAAGGGCCGACGACGTACAAGGAGAGTGCGATGACGCACCAGGCGCTGATCGCGGCAGTGGGCGGCAAGGACCCGCAGGTGGACCCGGAGGCGTTCACGGCCCCCACGTCCGTGGTACTCGGCGAGGTGATCCTCCACCCGGGCGCGAGCGTCTGGTACGGCGCGGTGCTGCGCGCGGACTGCGGCCCGATCGTCGTCGGCGCCGACAGCAACATCCAGGACAACTGCACGCTGCACGTCGACCCGGGCTTCCCCATCACGGTCGGCGAGCGGGTCTCCGTCGGGCACAACGCCGTGCTGCACGGCGCCACGGTCGAGGACGACTGCCTGATCGGAATGGGGGCGACCGTGCTCAACGGCGCGGTGATCGGGGCCGGATCGCTGGTGGCGGCGCAGGCCCTCGTGCCGCAGGGCATGCGGGTGCCGCCGGGATCCCTGGTCGCGGGCGTGCCCGCCAAGGTCAAGCGGGAGCTGACCACGGAGGAGCGCGAGGGCATCTCGCTGAACGGCACCCTGTACGTGGAGCTGGCCAAGGCGCACCGCGCCGCGCACGAGGAGGGGTGACCCGCCGCCCGGTCAGTCGCCGGCCGGCGCCGGGACGGGCTCGGGACCGATCGCACCGGTCCCGGCGCCCGCCGCCGCCGCAGTCCCGGCCGTTGCGGAGCCGGCGCCGTTCCCCGTCGCCGCGGTGCCGGCCGCCCCGGTCTCTGCCTCGCCGGTCCGGGCCGCCTCGGCGTGCGCCGTCGCCTGCTTCGTCTTGCGGCGGACGACGAGCAGCGAGGTGGCGCCGATCAGGAGCGCCACCACCAGTCCGACCCACGAGAAGCGCTTGAGCCAGGACTCCGCGACCACACCGACGTAGTAGATGACCGCGGTCGTGCCGCCCGCCCAGAGGATTCCGCCGAGCACGTTGGCGACGAGGAACTTCCAGTACGGCATGCGCAGCACACCGGCCAGCGGGCCGGCGAAGATGCGGAGCAGGGCGACGAAGCGGCCGAAGAAGACCGCCCACATGCCCCACTTCTCGAAGGACCGCTCGGCGGTCGCGATGTGCCCCTCGCTGAAGTGCTTGGGGAACTTCCCGCCGAGCCAGGCCAGCAGCGGGCGTCCGCCCTTGCGGCCGATCGCGTAGCCGATGGAGTCACCGACGATCGCGCCCACCGTGGCGCACACCCCGAGGACGACCGGGTTGATGCCGGCGTGCTGGGAGGAGAGCAGCGCAGCGGAGACCAGGATGATCTCGCCGGGCAGCGGGATGCCCAGGCTCTCCAGTCCGATGACCAGCCCCACGAGCGCGTAGATACTGACCGCGGGCACCGTCTCGAGCCACTCCTGGACGTGCAACGCCGGTTCCTCCCGTATCGCTGTGCATGGTCCGGGCCCGCACCCCTCCGTGTGCTCGCCCGGCGTGCGTCCTCCCCCCGGGCGCACGCCGGGCAGCCTACCCGCTCAGCCCCGCGAGGCGGAGTCCCAGAGGCCGCACCGGTGCTCCCGGTGGACGGCAGTGCTCACGGTGGTGCCACCTGCCGACGCCGTCCGCAGCGACAGGACCCGACCCGGCCGTGCGGGCATCGCGGGCCGTCCCGCGGCCCGCGGCACGCCGTCGCGCACGAAGCTGCCCCAGTACTCCACCATCTGCCGGGACAGGGCCCGCTGCTCCGCGTTCAGCGGCGTCGGCAGCCCGAAGTGCTTGAAGAGGTACTGCACCTCGTTCACGTGGGTCGCGCCGAAGTCGAAGTCCGTGTGGAGGGCGCGCAGCGACGCGAACGGAGGCGAGGTGCGGTCGGCGAACTCGTAGGAGTGGACCGGCCCCCGCCCGGCGAGCACGCCGTCGAGCCGCAGCGCCGGGCAGGCCATCAGGAAGTCGCCGAACGCCGTGCCGTAGGCGAGGGTCGGCGTCGGATACGCGGCGAGCGGGTAGCGCCGCAGCACCTGCTCGCCGAGGTCCGTGCCGAACGCCGACACGACGACCTGCGGGTACTGCTCCGCGGTGAGCGGAGTGCCGCCCGCGTCGAACCGGCCGAAGGCGAAGAGCCGCCCCTCGTCCCGGTTCGCGCCGTTGAGTACCGGAACCCGGGCCGCCGCCCCGTTCGCGAAGGCCTCGACGGGCTGCACCGGCAGGAAGCCGCCGCCGGCCACCGGGCCCCAGTCGAAGCCGGCCTGTGCCGCGAGGATCTCGGCGGCCGGTCTGCCGCGCAGGCACGCCCCGGAGGGTTCGGCGCAGCCGACCTTCCGGGCGAAGGCCCGGCCGGCCTCGACGGCCGCCCGGTGCGAGCGGGCCGCGCAGTCGCCGTAGGCGCCGCTCTGCACGATGGCCACGCGGTACAGCCCGGTCGCGGCCGGTGAGGCCAGTTGCGTGCAGACGGAGCGCCCGCCCGCCGACTCGCCCGCGATCGTCACACGCGCCGGGTCTCCGCCGAAGCGCCCGATGTTCGCGTGCACCCAGCGCAGCGCGGCCTGCTGGTCGAGCATCCCGAAGTTGCCCGAGACGCCGTCGCGTGCCTCGCGGTCCAGGGCGTCCGTCGCCAGGAAACCCAGCGCGCCCAGGCGGTAGTTGACGGTGACGACCACCACGCCGGCCCGGCGCGCGAAGGTGTCGGGCACGACGTCCTCGCCGGCGCCCGCGGTGAGCCCTCCGCCGTGCAGCCAGACCATCACCGGCCGCCGCGGGGCGTCCTGGCCGCGCGGGACGTACACGTTGAGGTCGAGGCAGTCCTCCGTATGGCTGGGCCGCTCGTAGCCGGGATCCCAACTCGGGGCCTGGACGCAGTGGTTGCCGAAGTCCGTTGCGGTGCGCACCCCGTGCCACGGTTCGACGGGCCGCGGGTTCCGCCAGCGCAGGGGGCCGACCGGGGGCCGGGCGTACGGAATGCCGAGGAACTGCCGCCCCTCGCCGGTGGTCTCCCCGCGGACCCACCCGGCAGCGGTGCGCACGAGAGCGGGGTCCTTCGCCGCCTGTGCCGGGACGGGTGCGGTCAGGAGAGCGGCCAGAGCGGTGAGCGCGACGGCGACGCGACGTATCACCTCGTCACCTCCGCGGTCGTGCGCAGCCGCAGATCACGCGACGACGAACCCACCCAGACCGTGCGGCATCCGGTGCCGAGGACCCAGCCGTGGCGCCGCGCGTCCCAGGAGGACAGAGTGCGCCTGGCGACGGTCACGTCCACCCGCCGCCGCTCCCCCGCGCGCAGGGTGAGGCGCCGGTAGCCGCCGAGGATCCTGACGGCCTGGTCGAGCCGGAGGTCCGGAGAGCGGCCGACGTAGATCTGCGCCACCTCGACACCGTCCCGCCGCCCGGTGTTGTGGACGGTGAAGCTCACTTCCAGGCCGCGTCCGCTCTCTTCGACCCGCAGGCCGTCGTAGGCGAACGAGGTGTACGAGAGTCCGTGGCCGAAGGGGAACAGCGGCCGTACGCCCCGGGCGTCGTACCAGCGGTGGCCGACGTGGATGCCCTCCGCGTACTCCTCGACCCCGTCCCGGCCGGGATAGCGGAGCGGGTCACCGGCGACCGGGTGGTGGGAGTCGTCGACGGGGAAGGTCTGGGTGAGCCGCCCGCCCGGGTCGCAGTCGCCGAACAGGACGGCCGCGGTGGCGGCGGCACCCTCCTGGCCGGGGTAGTACATCTGGAGCACGGCGGCGGTCCGCCGCAGCCAGGGCATCGCGGTCGAGGACGAGGTGTTCAGGACGACGGTGGTGCGCGGGTTCGCCGCGGTCACCGCCTCGATGAGCCGGCTCTGGTGGCCGGGCAGGGCGATCGTGGTGCGGTCCTGGCCCTCGGTGGCGTCCTCGTAGGCGAACAGGACGACACTGTGTGCGGCGCGCGCGACGCGCACCGCCTCGGCGACGTCCCCGGCGCGGGTGGCGCCGGTGATCCGCCGCAGCCGGAACAGCCCGCCCCGCTCCCCGCCTTTCGCGGTGATCTCGACCCTGTGTGCTCCCGCGGCGAGGCGGAGCGTCCTGCGCCGCACCGACAGTCCGTCCGGCGCGGCGGTGACCAGACCGCCCTGGAAGTACTCGCCGTACCCGGGTGCCACGGGAAAGAGGTCCTCGCCGTCGAGGACGACCTTCGGGCGCTCGCCGGAGTAGTGGATGACGAGGGTCCACTCGTCGGCGTCCCCGACGGACAGCGTGCCCTCGTACGTCCACGTCCTCCCGGCCGGGACGTCCTGGCCCTCGGCGTCGACGCCGGGGCTGAACGCGCCGTCCGGGACGGGCTTGCCGTAGAGGTCCTCGCCGAGCGCGTACGACACCCGGCTGCCGCGGCCCGCGCGGGCCCGGATGGCGTCCACGGGGCTGTCGGCGCGGTCGGGGACGACGTGTGCGCTGCCGCCGCCGCTCACGAAGGGGACCGAACCGGTGGGGCCGATCACGGCGATGCTGCGGGCGGCGGCGCCGCTGAGCGGCAGGGCACGGTTCTCGTTGCGCAGCAGGGTCGCGCCGGCCTTGGCGACCTCCAGGGCGACGGCCGCTCCCGCCCCGGGGTCCCGGCCGGGGCGCGGCCGGGCGCTGCCGTCGAGCAGCCCGAAGCGGTCCAGCACCGTGAGAATCCGGCGCACGGCACGGTCCACGTGGGCCTCGGGGACGCTGCCGTCCTGCACGGCCTTCTTCAGCGGCGCGCCGAAGTACGTCCCGTCCGGCATCTCCATGTCGAGGCCCGCGGTGATCGAGGCCGCGGTGCTGTGGGCGGCGAACCAGTCGGTCATCACCCATCCCCCGAAGCCCCACCGCTTGCGCAGGACGTCGGTGAGCAGCGGTCTGCTCTCGCAGGCGAATGTGCCGTTGACCTTGTTGTACGCGCCCATGACGGCGCCCGTGCCGGCCTCGACGGCGGACTCGAAGGCGCGCAGTTCGACCTCGTGCATGGTCTGTTCGTCGACCCGGACGTCGACGGACATGCGGTCCTTCTCCTGGTTGTTCATCGCGAAGTGCTTCACGGTGGCGACGAGGCCCTCGCCCTGGATGCCCCGGATCTCCGCGGCGACGAGATCGCCGGCGGCCAGCGGGTCCTCGCCGAACGTCTCGAAGTTGCGTCCCGCGTACGGGGTGCGGATGAGGTTGACCATCGGCGAGAGCAGCACGTCCTGGCCGAGGGCGCGGCCCTCGCGGCCGATGACCTGGCCGTAGCGGCGGGCCAGGTCCGGGTCGAAGGCCGAGGCCATCAGGACGGGAGCGGGCAGCGCGGTGGCGTGGCGGGTGACGCGGACTCCCGCGGGGCCGTCGGCCAGCCGGATCGGGGGGATGCCCAGCCTGGGGACGCCGGGCACGTATCCGGCCTGGCCGAGCCGGTCGGGGTCGGTGGCGCCGTGCAGGAGGGAGATCTTCTCGTCGAGGGTGAGCCGGGCGATCAGGCGCTCGACGCGCCGGCCCGCGCCGGGGGCGGAGTCCTTGCGGGGAACCGCGTGCGCGGGGGCGGCGAGGCCGGTTCCGGTGGCCGCGGCGGCGACCGCTACGGCGCCGCTCAGCAGGCGCAGGGTCGATCGCCGGGAAAAGGTGTGGGACATGGGCCGTCACTCCTTGTGTGCGCGGGGCACGTCGCTGTGGACCGCATGTACACGTGCCGGCGGCAGCCGCGTTCGGCCCCTGAACGCACCGTGCGTCGAGGGCGAGTTGACAGGCTGTCAGGCACCAGGGGTACGGCGCGAAAACTATGACCGCTGGTGACTCGTGTCAATGAAGTGAGCGGAAACGGCGGCCCGGTCCCCGGAGCCGACCCGGAGTACGGCCGGGTGTCCGACGAGCCGGAGCGTGCCACGGCCTCTCGTACGCACCGTGTGCTCGCACACCGGATCACCGGGGCGCGACCGCACCGCCCGCGGTCCGACTGCGGTGGGCGCCGGCCGATCACCCTCCAGGTACGCCTCTCCCTCTCGTCCGTGCCGCGCGAGGGGCTACCGCGCCGGCCCCGCCACCACGCCCCGAGGACGTCTTGCGCCACCCGCGACACCACGAGACACATGGGGTGCCCGGGTGGACTCCTCCAACCCGGCCGCGCTGTTGTCGATTTACCAGAACACTGATCGTCCCGAGTACATGAGAAAGCGCGCCTGAACGGCCCCGGGGCCTTCGGCGGTACCTGCCCTGGCGCACTCGTCGTGGTGCTGTTGTGGGACGTCCGGGGATCGCTCCCCGGAGGTGGCAACGGCCTCAGCCGGTGTCTTCTCGCTTCAATGCCTCATGCCCGTCTCCCTTGCGGGCTGCGGGACTTGCAGTGGCTCTACGAGCGTTTCGGGTCTCCCCCCTATCGGAGGCGACCGTCCTGAGCTGCCTGACCGCCGCATCGACGATGTTCGCGGTGCTGTTCTCGTACCGGTGCAGGACCGCACCGCACGAGGGGCAGTCGAACTTGCTGCACGACGCGTCGGAGCTTGGGTTTCGCTCCTTGCAGTTCGCGCAGGTGCTGGAGATGGGCTCGCCCCGCCCGATGACGAGGAGTTCCGAGCCGTACCAGGCGGTCTTGTACGTGAGCTTCTTGCGCAGGCTGCCCAGGCCGGCGTCCAGGAGATGCCGGTTGACGCGGGCCTTCACCCCGGCGTTTCCGCCTGGCCTGTCCCGGGTGCCATCGGCCGGGGCAGTGAGGGCGGTGATGTCCAGGTCCTCGATCGCCACATGCGTGAAGTCGGTGGAGAGCTTCTTGGTCAGGCCGTGCAGGAACGAGGCGCGTCGCACGGTGATCTGCTGATGGATACGGGAGACGCGAGCGGCGGCCTTCCTCCATCGCCCCGACCCCTGTTGGCAGCGGGACATGGCGCGTTGGGCCTTCACGAGCCTGGCCGTGCTCTCGGCGAGTGGACGAGGATGCTCGACGCAGGCAGAGGCGGGGTCGGCCGGATCGAGGGGCCTGGACATGGCCACGAGATCACGGCCGAGGTCCACACCGACGAGCCCGCCGGCCCGCTGGCGGGCCGTGGGGCCACCGGTCTGCTCGACACGCCCACCGCCGCCGGCGGCCTTCTCCGCCTGGGTGCGGCTCAGATACGGGGTGCGGGTGCCGTCGTCGTGGACGTGCTCCCACAGCATGGGGACGTACTGCCGCACCCTGGCCAGCACGGACGCGTACCAGCGGTGGCCGCCGCGGGTGACGGTCACGGACTGGATGACGGCCTGTCCGCGCTCCACGAGCCGCGCGAGACGCTTGCCGGAGCCGTGGATGCGGATGCTCCCCAGGCCGGGCATCACCAGGCGGCGGTAGCCCTCCAGGCGGATGATCGGCCTCTTCACGTCATGGAAGAGAGCGAACGATTCTGCGCGACCCTTCTTCTTGAAGCGGGGATACCCGTGGCGGTGTCCGGCGCGGCGGCCGGCGAGCGAGTCCTGCCAGTACTTCCAGGCGACCTGAGCGCGGTCGAAGCCGGAGGTGAAGCAGTAGACGTTGACCTCCGCCCACCAGGGGCTGCCGCCCTCCTCAGCGGGCAGGTCCCGTTCCATCCGCCACAGGGCGCTGGTGTCGGTGGCGGTCGGCGTGCGGAACCCGTCACGGAACGCCCGGGCCTTGAGCCCGTTCACCGTGGCGCGTGCTTCGGCGAGCAGCTCGCGCTCACGGTCGGCACCGGCGCCGTCCGCACGGACGGCGGCCAGGCGGAGCACGAGATCCTCCTGCCCGGCCGGGGGCCGCATCGAGGGCAGTGGCGGTTTGCCGGAGACCGTGAGCGAGAGGCTCTTGCGGTGGTGGTCCCACACCTTGATGCGGTCGGTGAGTTCGGCACCGTCGGCCCTGATCCGTTCCTTCGCCTCGGCTTCGCTCAGCCCCGCCTCGAGGTAGGCGGCACGGCGATCGGCCCATGCCCGGTGCGCCTGGGTCTTCTTGGCCAGGGCGTAGTTGAAGGCCCACCGACAGGCACCCGCATAGCGGGACAGGGCGGCGCGTTCGGCATCCGACGGGTCCAGGGTGAGCCGGTATGCCCTCAACACCTCTGTTTCAGGCATGAACGTTTCCCCCCGTGCGTCTCCGCGGTGTCACATGATCGAATAGCTCCGCACTGTAGAGGGCGGGAATTCGGTGGGCTAATCAGTGATCACACGGATGGGCCTATTCGGCATATGCCGAAATACGGCCGCCGCTGCTACGGAGTTCCTCCGGCTCCCGCTCCCTGACGCAAGCCGGCCGAGGAAACGGGGCGACGTCTGACCGGCCGGAGCCGGGCCCGGTCCACCGCAATGCCGCCTGCCGGTCAGGCGTCGGCTGCGGCAGAACGGCGCCCGGGGTCTGCCGACTAGGGAGTGTCGGCCATGGCTGTGCAGCGGTCGGCCTGCTTCGGTACCGCCCCGTGGTGTGCAGCCGACGGCGTCCGCGTCGTTCCCGGCCGCCGGCGCCCCCGGCGACAGAGGTCGCGTACGGCGATGAAGAACCGGTCCGGGAGGAACACGGCGTCGGCGATGATCATCGCGCCGGAGAACAGCGGCAGCCCCATGAGCACCGCGATGCCGAGGTGCATGCCGAACAGCGCGGTCAGCACTGGGTACTTGAGCCTGCCGAACAGGGCGAACGGAAACGCGACCTGGAGAAGAACCGTCAGGTATCCGGCCACCGCGATGGCGGCCTGATGGCCGTCGGCCCAGTGGGAGAGCGCAGGCCACGGCTGGAAGAGTTCGAGGTTCAGCACGTAGTGCAGAGCGGTTCCGGCGCCCCACGTGCCGCCCTGCACCTTGTAGAGGCCGGCTGCACCGTAGAGGACGCAGACCTGGAGGCCGATCACGAGGAGCCCGCAATTGTGCACAGCCGTGACCAGAGTGCGCCGCGCCGTGCGGAGTTGTGGTGCGGCGCCCGGCCGCCACCGTGCCCGGGCACCTCGGGCTGCCCCGCGGCGGATTCTCCTCGCGTCCAGGGACCAGCGGCGTCCGGACGCGGTGAAGGTGAGATAGAGCGCCATCAGGAGGACGAGGTTGTCGCCCCCGTCCGTCGTGAAGATCGCCCGTGCGTGGAACGAGGCGACGACGACGGCGAAGAGCACGGACGTCGCCCGGGTCCGCCACCCCAGCAGGAACAGAGCGCAGACGGTGAGCGCCGCCGCGTAGCAGAGTTCGAAGTAGAGGGGGCTGTCGGACAGCGTGAGCACACTGGCCCAGCCCGTCTGGTCGAAGAGCTGCCGCGCGAGGGCCGGCGTCCAGGGCGACCCCGGGCCCCAGATCACGTCGCGATGGGGGAACTCGCGCAACAGGAAGACGAGGTAGAGGAAGCCGTACCCGATGCGCAGGACCGATACCGCGTAGAGCGAGAGAGGGCGGTCGGTCAGCAGGGTCCAAGCTTCGCGGGGCAGGCGGGTGAGTCGTCCGGCCGGGCCGGAAGAGGGAGGCCCGGCCGCGTGGGCCGTCGAGGATTCCGCGGACGGCGACGGGGGTTGTCCGGGAGCGCCCGCGTGCCGGACGAGGTCACTTGTCATCGGAGGCTACCTTCCACCAGGGCAGAAGCCGTGTCTCGGCGTTCGCGGAAGCGGCACGGCGGTCGCGGCCCGCGGCGTTCCGGGCGGCGACAGGCCGGGTGACCACTCGGAGTTGGATGGACTCGAACGGCTTGCCGTTCAGATCCGTCATCCGGTCGGCGGCGATGTTGCGCAGGTACTGCTGCATCATCTCGGCCCGCGCCGAGCGCGAGACGTCGTCGGCTCCGTGCAATTCGACATAGGACGTCCACGACCGGCGCAGCATGTTCTGTGCGGTGTGACTGGGAAAGGCGTTGTGCTTGATGGCTGATTCGTCCACCGCTGTCAGATCGGCCCACGGACTCACCTCGACGGAACCGTTCCGTGCGGTGTGGGCGGTGCGCGCGAAGACCGTCCGGTTGACGGAATCGGGGTCCGGCGCGAAAAGCCGCCAATTCTGCTCGAAGAGGGGATAGATCCAGGCGTCCACCTGGGATTTGTAGCGTTGGGAGACGACGTTCTGGGGCGCCACATGCAGGAATACCAGGAGGACGTGCGTCAGGGCGACGGCCAGGCAGAGAAGCACGGTGGTGTGGAGGGCTCCCCTCCCCAGACGCCTTCCCAGACGGCGTGTCGCGCGTTCGTCCTTTGTTCTGTCCGGACCGGGCTCCGCTCCAGAGGTGCCGTCCCGGACCGGCGTCGGGCCGGAGGTCCGCTCGCTCTTCCGCTCGTTGTCTGCTTCGACTCCGCCCAGCACTGCCCGCCCTGTCCTTCTCGTCGTCTGCCTGTTGCCATTCCGGTCCGGCCGATGAACTGCGTGGGGCGGCACGCGGCGGGGCCGGAAAGGGCCCCGCCGCACACCGTGTCAGTCGCCGGCGCGCGCAGCGCGCCGCGCACTAGCTTTCGTGGCTGCCCGGCTTCTGCGGCTTCTCGCCGTAACCGCCGTGCTCCTTGGGCTTGTTGCCGTAGCCGCCGTCTTCGTGACCGTGCCCCGGCTTGTCCTCGTGACCGTGGCCGGGCTTGCCGTCGTGACCGTGCCCGGGCTTGCCGTCGTGACCGTGCCCGGGCTTGCCGCCGTGCCCGCCGCCGTGGCCGCCACCGGTGTGTCCGCCGTGGCCGCCGCCGGTGTGTCCGCCGTTGCCGCCACCGATGGTGCCGCCGGTGGCGGTCCCGCCGCCCGGCGTTCCGCCCGTCGTGCCACCCGTCGTGCCACCTGTGGTGCCGCCGGTCAGAACGCCGCCGAGCACACCGCCCAGCACACCGCCCGTGGTGCCGCCGGTGGCTGTGCCGCCGGTGGTGGTGCCGCCGGTGGTCCCACCCGTCAGAACGCCGCCGAGCACACCGCCCAGCACACCGCCCGTGGTGGCGCCGGTGGTGGTGCCGCCCGAGGTTCCCGGGGCGCAGGTGGAACGGGTGATCCTGTTGGTGTCCAGGGTGACCGACCCCTCACGCGCCAGCGCTCGTCCGTCGATGCTCGCGCCGGTGGTGGCGCTGATCGAGGTGAGGGCCAGGATGTTGCCGACGAAGGTCGACTGGGTGCCGAGCGTGGCCGAGCTGCCGATTTCCCAGAACACGTTGCACGCCTGCGCACCGTTGATGAGGGCCACGCGACTGGCCGACGCCGTCGTCAGCGCCGAGCCGACCTGGAAGACCCAGACCGCGTTGGGGTCGCCCTCGGCGTCGAGGGTGAGGGTGCCGGTGAGGCCCAGGGTCGAGGATGCGGTGTAGACGCCCGGCACCAGGGTCAGCCCTCCGGCGTCCGGCGGGAGCGTTTCGTCCGTGGCCTGGCCCGCGGCGTCGTTGAAGGCCGTCACCAGGTCGGTCTTGGCCTGGAGCGCGACGGCGTCCGCGGAGTGCTGAACGCCGTTCACCAGTCCCGGCGGGAATCCGCTGATCGCGGTTCCGGGGCTGACCCCGACGTCCCCGGTGATCACGGAGGGGCCGGTGTTGGTGACCGATTGACCGGCCAGCACGGCGAAGCTGTCGGCCGTGCCGAGCGGCACGGGAGTGGCGAGGGCGAACGCCTGGGACGGCGCCACGGCCACCATCGCCGCCGAAACGGCCGTGGTGAGAGCTGCCGTGAGCCAGGACGAGACGGTGCGCCGTTGTGCGGCATCAGAGGTTCTTAGCTTCATCGGGAACCGGTTTTCTGTGCGAGACGGCGGCTTCCAGGCCATTCACAGTTTCCCGGAAACCCTCAATTTTTCCGTCCGCACATTACTCACAAAGAACCGGAAATCGTGGAACAGCGAGGGCGAGTCGAGCGCCCATGAGCGCTATTCGGAGGGCGCGACAACGTGATATGGAATCATCATTTTAATTCCTTTGGTTATTTCGGCGCCGAAAAATGGTTTCTCCTTTCTGCAGAAATGATCATGCAGAAATGAGCGCTTGCGCACCACGGTGTCGGCCGGTCGTCCGGGGACCGGCACGCGCCGCAACCATGTCCACCCCGGCGGCTGATGCGGCCGCCGCGCCGGATTTCCTGCGCGCTCGGCGGGGCATCCGGCCCGAGGCCGCAGCACTCTTCGGTCACAGCGAGGGCGGCTGGGTCGCGCCGCGCCCCGTCGCGGCGCAGGACGGTCTGCTGGGTGTCATCACCAGCGGTGCCGGTCAGTCGGTTCGGCCATCGCCACCGGATCCACCGCACCCGCGAAGGGCCGGTCAGTCCGCGCGTGCGGCGGGGTCGACCCGGAGAGTCCCGTGATGACCGTCGTCCCACGTACGAGGCTCACCAACTGTCCGGCCACACCTCCGCCTTGGGCGACAACGCGGCCCGCCTGGCGGGATGGGCCGCGTCGGCCTTCGCCCGGTTCACCCGTCCATCGGGCGGCGACAGGCGCCAAGTACGGGCTGCACGAGGCCCGTGAGCACACGGGCCGGCCCGGCCCGAGCCGCAAGGGCCCGCCGGGGACGGCGGGCGCACTCCGGTCCGGGTCCCCGCGGCTGCGCATCCACCGCGCCCGCCGGACACCCGGACCCGCCCGTGCTCAGCCGTTCGGGCGGAGGGTCCAGACAACGGTCATCTCGCCGGTCACGGCGCCGTCCGCGCGCTGGATGGCGATCGCCACCGGGAACTCGGGGCGCTGCCCGGCGTCGAGTTCGGCGACGACCTCGGCCGCGGGCCGGCCCAGCGTCGCGGTGGCGGTCACGGGGCCCATCGCGAGCTTCTTGTACGCGATGTCGGCACGGACGGCGAGCGGCACGGCGCGCGAGAGCTGCTCCCCGAACGCGGCCAGGACGATCGCCCCGCTCGCGGACTCGCCGAGGGTGAACATGGCTCCGGCGTGCGGGCCGCCGACGTGGTTGTGGTACTCGCTCTGATCCGGCAGGGCGACCACTGCCTTCTCCGGCGTGGTCTCCAGGAACTCGAGGTTCAGGGTCCTGGCCATCGGCACCGTGGCGGCGAGCATCTCGCCGATCGACATCTGGTCTGCGCTCATACGGGAATGTTACCCACGAGTAGCCAACTCTGGCCAGGACTCGTAGGTGATCCCCGTAACGCCGCGGCTCGGCCGCACCCGCCCCCGAAGCCGGGCATCGAGGGCAGTCCGGGCGCCGGACGCCGCGAAGCGCCCTCCGGCCACCGATCCGGTACAGGTCTGACGAGGGGCAGTGACCCAAACGTGTCACGGGCGGCACTAGGGTTACTGCCCATGTGGCCAGGACAGCAGCCGCCCGGGGGCGAGCAGAACCCGCAGGACCAGAATCAGAACCCGTACCAGCAGTCGGGTTACCAGCAGCCGAATCCGTACCAGCAGCCCGGACAGCAGCAGTCCGGTTACCCGCAGGCGGGTTACCAGCAGCCCAACCCGTACCAGCAGCAGCCGGGTGCGGGGCAGTGGGGTGCTCCCACCCCCGCGGGCGCGCCCGAGCCGCCGTCCGGTGGCGGGAAGAGCACGAAGATCGTCGCGATCGTGGCGGCCACGGCCGTGGTCGTCACCGCCGGTGTCACCGGTCTGCTCGTCCTCGGCGGCGACAAGGACGACGAGGCGGACGGCAAGACCACCAAGCCGTCCGCGACCGCTTCCAAGAAGCCGAGCGAGTCCGCCACGACCGACAACCCGCGGGGCGGCGACGACGAGAAGCCGACCATCGCCGGCTGGAAGGTCGTCATCAACCCCAAGTGGGGCACCGCGTTCGACGTGCCGGCGGAGTGGGAGGTCCGGACTCCGGGCACCTTCATCGGCTTCGAGGACGCGCAGAAGGAGGACGGGTCCGCCGTCGTCGGCATGTCGGCACCCGCGTTCCTCAAGGAGAACTGGTGCACGTCCGACGAGGACAAGGACGGCACCAAGGACCAGACCGAGCTCGCCGCGGCCGGCACCAAGGGCCAGAGCGGCGCCAAGAGCACGGCCAACGCCGCCCGCAGTGACTCGGCGACCTGGGCCTGGGCCGGTTACACGGACCAGACCAAGGCCGACGAGAAGAAGATCGTGATCGGCAAGGCCGAGGACTTCACGTCGGAGTCGGGTCTCAAGGGCAGCATCGCGACCAGCTACACGCGCGGCGTCAAGAAGGACGACAAGTGCGACACCGAGGGCAAGGCGACGACGTTCGCCTTCAAGAACTCGAACGGTGACTTCGCGTCCTTCACCTTCTACGGGGCCAAGGGCGTCAAGGACGAGGTGCCGGACGCGACGATCCGGAAGATCGCCGCCACCGTACGGCTGCACGGCGACCCCGAGGAGTCCTGAGCCCCCTCCCGCCCGGGCGGGTTGGCATCCGGGGCCCGCTGCGGGGATAGTCGGCCGGTGACCACTGCCGCCGACGCTCCCCGCCGCCCGGCCCGCCCCTCCTGGGCGGGCCGGAACTACACCTTGCTGACCGCCGCCGCGGTCGTCACCAACCTGGGCAGCCACGGCGCCCTCATCGCGGCGGCGTTCGCGGTTCTCGACGCGGGCGGCGACGGTGCGGACGTCGGTCTGGTGGCGGCGGCCCGCACCCTGCCGCTGGTGCTGTTCCTGCTGATCGGCGGCGCCGTCGCGGACCGGCTGCCCCGGCACCGGGTGATGGTCGCCGCCAATGCGCTCAACTGCCTTTCGCAGGCGGCCTTCGCGGCGCTCGTCCTCGCCGGGGAGCCGCGGCTCTGGCAGATGATGCTGCTCACCGCGCTCGGTGGTACGGGGCAGGCGTTCTTCAGCCCGGCCGCCGAGGGCATGCTGATGTCCTCCGTCAGCGGGGAACAGGCCGGCCGCGCCTTCGCCCTGTTCCGGATGGCGATGCAGGGAGCGGGCCTCGGCGGGGCGGCCCTCGGCGGAGTGCTGGTCGCCGTGACCGGACCGGGCTGGGTGCTGGCCGCGGACGCGGCGGCCTTCGCGGTCGCCGCCGCGCTGCGTGCCTTCCTCGACGTGAGTCACATCCCGGAGCGCACGCCCGGTGACGGTCTGTTCGCCGATCTGCGCGACGGCTGGCGGGAGTTCACCGGCCGGACGTGGCTGTGGGCGATCGTCGCGCAGTTCTCCGTCGTGGTCGCGGTGGTCGGGGCCGCCGAGTCGGTCTTCGGTCCGCTGGTCGCCCGTGACAGCCTGGGCGGGGCCGGGCCGTGGGGTCTGGCCCTCGGCGCGTTCGGCGCCGGCACGGTCGGGGGCGCGCTGCTGATGACGCGCTGGAAGCCGCGCCGGCTCCTGCTGGCGGGCACCCTCTGCGTCTTCCCGCTGGCGGCCCCGTCCGCCGCACTGGCCGTCCCGGTGCCGCTGGGCGTGCTGTGCGCCGTGATGTTCGTCAGCGGCCTGGCGATCGAGGTGTTCGGCGTCTCGTGGATGACGGCGCTGCACCAGGAGATCCCCGAGGACAAGCTGAGCCGGGTCTCCGCGTACGACTGGTTCGGCTCGATCGCGATGGTGCCGCTGGCCACCGCCCTCGCGGGCCCCGCGGAGCAGGCCTTCGGCCGCGGCGCCTCCCTGTGGGGCTGTGCGGTCCTGGTCGTCGTGGTCACGGCGGCGGTGCTGTGCGTGCCCGACGTACGCAATCTGACGCGCCGGACGAAGACGGTGGCGCAGGCCACGCCGGTGGCGGACGTCGTACGCGGTTCAGCCGATGCCGAAGGCTCCGTGGGGCGGCTCGGGTGAGGGGACGGCGTCCTCGTCGCGCACCGGGGCGGCGGCGCCGATGAAGTCCCGCAGGGCCGGGCCGTGTTCCACGCGTGCGGGGAAGGCGTCGGAGGCGGTGCGGCGGGCGAGGGCACCGGTGTCGAGGGCCCGGTGCGACGCCACGAGCACCGCGTTGCCGAACCGGCGGCCGCGCAGGACGCCCGGCTCGGCGATGAGGGCCAGCTCCGCGAACACCGTGGCGAAGGTGGCCAGTTGCGAGCGCAGGAAGGCGAAGGGCGCCGCGTCGGCGAGGTTGGCCAGGTAGACACCGTCCGCGCGCAGGGCGCGACCGGCGGCGCGGGCGTACGCCACGGAGGTCAGGTGGGCCGGGACGCGCGAGCCTCCGAAGACGTCCGCGATCACGATGTCCACCGACCCCGGTGCGGCGGCCTCCAGCCAGGTGCGGGCGTCGGCACCGTGCAGCGTGATCCCGGCGGCCTCGGGCAGGGGAAGGTGCTCCACGACGAGCGACAGCAGCGCGCGGTCGGCCTCCACCACGTCCTGGTGCGATCCGGGGCGGGTCGCGGCGAGATAGCGGGGCAGGGTGAGCGCGCCCCCGCCGAGATGCAGCACGTCCAGCGGTCTGCCCGGTTCCGCGACGGTGTCCAGGACGTGCCCGAGGCGCCGGGCGTACTCGAACTCCAGATGCGTCGGGGCGTCCAGGTCGACGTACGACTGCGGCGCGCCGTCGACCGTCAGCAGCCAGGCCCGCTCCCGGTCGACGTCCGGCATCAGCTTGGCGGTCCCGTGATCCACGTCCCGCGTCACGGGTATCGGCTCGTCCACGGCTCCATTGTGCCGTCGAACCGGCCGGCCCCGCCCGGACCCGGCCCGCCTCGCCTCGCCCCGGCGGCCGCGCAAGGCCGATCGACCTCCCCGGTCGACGAGCCCGCCGCTCCTGGAGGGACCCGCGCGGGCCCCGCAGCAGCGCGACGGCCGACGTGGATCCCCCCGCCTCGACGCGTCGGCACAGGCCGGCCGCACCCCGCAGAAACCGGCACGGGCCGGCCGCATCCCACGAGCCGACGTGCACCTGCCCATCCCGGCCTTCCGAAGCGTCCGGCCGCACGGCGGGCGGAACCGCCCGGCGACACGGCCTCGGACGCAGGTCGGGCCGCCCCGGCACCGGGCCCGGGACCACTGCGCTCCGGTGGCCGCGGATGAGCACCGTCGGGCCCCCCTCCCCCGGCCGGGACCGGGACCGCCGCGCGGCAGGCCGCCGGGCGAGCCCGCGCCCGCACGGCGGTCCGACGGAACACGGAACCCGGGGCCGGCCGGCCGGCCGGTTCAGTCGTGCCAGACCTCGGCGACCTGCGTCGCGTGGGCGGGTGCCTGCGCCAGGCCTGCGCGTGCCGCGGCCGCCCGCACCGCCGGGTCCAGCGGGTTGCGGCCGAAGGACCGCTTGGCCGCGGGGTCGGGCGTGACGACCACCACGCGGGCACCGGCGGCGGCGAGCCTGCGGCCCTGCTCGCCGGCCGACACCAGGGGGCCGCCGCCGATCGCGAGAGGAGCGAGGACGACCACGCGCTCGTACCCGGCGGCCAGTTGGGCGTTGGCCGTGGAGTGGATGCCGCCGTCCATCCACAGGCGGCCGTCGATGGTGACCGGCGGCCAGACCCCGGGGACGGCGCAGCTGGCGGCCACGGCGTCCGCGAGGGCCACGCCGCTGTCCTTGTCGAAGACGCGCAGTTCACCGGTCGCCGTGTCGACGGCGGGCATCCGCAGGGCACGCTCGGGCCACTCGGGCGAGACGAGCCGTCTCTCGACGGCCGCACGCCGCTTCGCCTCCGTGAGAGTCTCCGCGCCGAGTGCCATGCGGCCGATCCGCCGGCCGTACGCCTCCGGCGTGCGTGAGGTCACCGCGGCCCAGACGAAGCGGAGGAGCTGTGCCGCGCCCAGCCGTCCGGTGAGCTCGCCGGTGGGTGCGGCGAGCTGGCGCTCGTAGAGCTCCCGCAGTGTCAGCCTTCCGGAGGTGAGCTGGGCCCCGACGGACGATCCGGCGGACGTGCCGATCACCACGTCGGCGTCGCCGAGATCGACACCGGCCTCGCCGAGCCCGTACAGGATCCCCGCGAGCCAGCCGATGCCGCCGCTGCCCCCGCCACCGAGCACAAGTGCCTTGCCTGCCACGGCTCTCCGCCCTTCCGACGACGTCCTCACCCCGCGAGGCCAGTGTCGCGCACGGCGCCGGCGGGCACCCGAACGGATGCCCGCCCCTCGTCGGGGCGGACACCCGCCGTCCGGCCGGCCTCAGCCAACCGACGTCACCGTCCCCGCGCCGACGGTCCGGCCGCCTTCGCGGATCGCGAAGCCGAGACCGGGCTCCAGCGGCACGTCGCGTCCGAGTTCGACCGTCATCGTGACCGTGTCCCCGGGCCGCGCCACCGCCACCTCGCCGAGGTCGACGTCGCCGACCACGTCCGCGGTGCGGATGTAGAACTGCGGCCGGTAGCCGGTCGTGACCGGGGTGGTGCGACCGCCCTCGCGCGCCGACAGGACGTAGACCTGCGCCGAGAAGCGGCGGCGGGGCACGACACTGCCCGGCGCAGCGACGACGTGTCCCCGGCGCACGGCGTCGCGGGGCACCCCGCGCAGCAGGAGGGCCACGTTGTCCCCCGCCTGCGCCTCGTCCATCGGCTTGCCGAACGTCTCCAGCCCGGTGACCACCGTGTCCACGGACGCGCCGAGCACCTCGACACGGTCGCCGACCCGAACCGTGCCGCGCTCCACCGCACCCGTCACGACCGTGCCGCGCCCGGTGATCGTGAGCACGTTCTCGACCGGGAGGAGGAACGGCGCGTCGAGATAGCGCTCCGGCATGGGCACGTACGTGTCCACGGCGTCCAGCAGCGCGTCGATCGCCGCCGTCCAACGGGGCTCCCCCTGCAGCGCCTTGAGCCCGGAGACCCGTACGACGGGTACGGCGTCGCCTCCGTAGCCGTGCGCGGAGAGCAGTTCGCGGATCTCCAGCTCGACGAGGTCGGCGAGCACGGAGTCCTCGCCGTCCTCGACCGCGTCGGCCTTGTTCAGCGCGACGACGATGTGGTCGACGCCCACCTGCCGGGCGAGCAGCACGTGTTCGGCGGTCTGCGGCATGATTCCGTCGAGCGCGGAGACGACGAGGATCGCCCCGTCGAGCTGGGCCGCGCCGGTGACCATGTTCTTCACGTAGTCGGCGTGGCCGGGCATGTCCACGTGCGCGTAGTGCCGGGTGTCGGTCTCGTACTCGACGTGCGCGATGTTGATGGTGATGCCGCGCGCGGCCTCCTCCGGCGCCCGGTCGATGCGGTCGAACGGGACGAACGTGCCGGAGCCGCGCTCGGCGAGGACCTTGGTGATGGCGGCGGTCAGGGTCGTCTTGCCGTGGTCGACGTGACCCATGGTGCCGATGTTCAGGTGCGGTTTGGTGCGCACGTAAGCCGTCTTGGGCATGGCTGTACCTCGAAGCCTCTTCGGTGTCAGCGTGAGCTGGGTGATGGCTCCGGCGCGTACGGGCCGGAGCGGGGACCCCGAGGAGTTGCCGACCCTCCCCCTGCGGGGTCCGCCGGACAATCCGGGAAGGGTCAGCTTCGGGCGCCGTCGACGGCGGCCACGACGATCGGGACGGCAGCCTTCGGGGCATCCGCTGCTGCGGATGCTGCGAGGAGGAAGGCGAGCCGGAACATGAGGCGATCCTCGCCGAAGCGGGTGCCCGCGTCGAATGGTTTTCGGTGGGGTCCGCGGCGGTCGTCCGTCCGGCGGCCCGAAAAGAAGAAGGAAAGGAGGTGTACCCACTCCTTTCCACTCTCAACTTATAGCGCACAGGGGGCCTTGCGGCAAGGCCCCCTCTCTCCCGCAAAATGACCGGCCCGGACCGGAGCCGGGCGAAAGGAGAAACGCCCCGGCCGCCCCGGAGAGGTGGGCGCCGTCCACCCGAACCCCATGGAACCGGACCACGGGAACCCGCCCGCCGCACGACCCGGGCCGGCCTCAGGCACCGAACGCGCGGACGGGGCCCGCCCCTCACGGCCGCCCCGGACGTCCCGCTCGTCCGGACATCCCGCCGCCCGCCACGACCACCGACGACCTCCGATCGGAGCCGAAGCCCTTGCATCCGCTGACCACCAGCGTGTTCGACCTTCCCGACCGTCTCTCCCCCAAGGCCGACCCGCGGCTGATCGCGGGCGACGAGCAGCACTTCGCGGCCCTCGCGCACACCCTCGACCAGACCATCGCCGAACTGTCCGAGCGGCTCGACGCCGAGCGCAGGGCACCCGGCGGCCAGGGCCGGCAGGCCATGGACCGGGACGCGGAGATCCACCGGCTGACCTCCCGCCTGCGGGCCCTGCGCCGGTTCGGCCTGGATCTCTGCCTCGGCCACATGGTCGGCGCGGACGACCCCGAGCCCGTCTACATCGGGCGGCTCGGCCTGACGGACAGCACCGGGCGCCGACTGCTGGTCGACTGGCGCTCCCCCGCCGCCGAGCCGTTCTTCGGAGCCACCCACGCCAACCCGATGGGGCTGGCGAGCCGCCGCAGATACCGCTGGACGAACGGCCGGATCGGCGACTACTGGGACGAGGTGTTCACCGCGGACGGATTCGCCGGGCACGCCGCGCTCGACGACCAGTCCGCCTTCATCGCGAGTCTGGGCGGCAACAGATCGGCACGGATGCGCGACGTGCTCGGCACCATCCAGGCCGACCAGGACGCCGTCATCCGCGCCGGGTCGCGCGGGGCCCTCGTCGTCGACGGCGGTCCCGGTACGGGCAAGACCGTCGTCGCGCTGCACCGCTCCGCCTATCTCCTGCACGCCGACCCGCGTCTCGGCCACCGCCGGGGCGGTGTGCTGTTCGTCGGTCCGCACCGGCCCTACCTCGCCTACGTCTCCGACGTCCTGCCCAGTCTCGGTGAGGAGGGTGTGCAGACCTGCATTCTCCGGGACCTCGTCGCCGAGGGAGGCTCCGCGGCGATCGAGGCCGACGCCGAGGTGGCGCGCCTGAAGTCGTCCGCGGACATGGTGGGCGCGATCGAGAAGGCCGTGGCGTTCTACGAGGAACCGCCCGCGCAGGGCATGACGGTCTCGACCCAGTGGTCCGACGTCCGGGTCACCCCCGACGACTGGGCCGTGGCCTTCGAGTCGGCGGACCCCGGTTCCGCGCACAACGAGGCGCGCGACCAGGTCTGGGAGGAACTGCTCACGATCCTGGTGGACAAGCACGACGGCGACGTCCCGGCCGACCTGCTGCGCCAATCGCTGGGGCGGGACCGGGAGTTGGCCACGACGTTCGACCGGGCCTGGCCGATGCTGGAGGCCGCCGACCTCGTCGGCGACCTCTGGTCGGTGCCCGCCTACCTGCGTCTGTGCGCGCCCTGGCTGTCGCGGGAGGACGTGCGGCGGCTGCAGCGGACGGACGCCCAGGCCTGGACGGTGTCCGACCTGCCGCTCCTGGACGCCGCGCGGCAGCGGCTCGGCGACCCGGAGACGGCTCGGCGCAAGCGCCGGCAGGAGGCCGCTCTCGCCGCCCAGCGCGAGCGCATGACGCAGGTGGTGGACAACCTGATCGAGGCCGCGGCCGCCTCCGGTGCCGACGGGGACGACGGGGAGGGCCTCGTGACGATGCTGCGCGGTGCGGACGCCCGGGTCAGCCTGGTCGACGAGTCCGAACTGGTCACCGCCGACCCCGACCTGCTCGCCGGTCCGTTCGCGCACATCGTGGTGGACGAGGCCCAGGAACTGACGGACGCGGAGTGGCAGATGCTGCTGCTCAGGTGCCCGTCCCGCAGCTTCACCATCGTCGGGGACCGCGCCCAGGCCAGGCACGGCTTCACGGAGACGTGGCAGGAACGGCTGGCGCGGGTCGGTCTCGACCGGGTCGTACTCGCCTCGCTGAGCATCAACTACCGTACGCCGGACGAGGTGATGGCGGAGGCCGAGCCGGTCATCCGGGCCGCGCTTCCCGACGCCAACGTGCCGACGTCCATCCGCAGCGCCGGGGTCCCCGTCGTGCACGGAGCCGTCTCCGACCTGGACTCGGTCCTGGACACCTGGCTGGCGGCGAACGCCGACGGCATCGCCTGCGTCATCGGCGATCCGACGTTCCGGGCGACGTCCCGCGTCCGGTCCCTGACGCCGGAGCTGTCCAAGGGGCTGGAGTTCGACCTGGTCGTCCTGGTCGACCCGGAGGCGTTCGGCTCGGGCGTGGAAGGAGCCGTCGACCGCTATGTCGCGATGACCCGGGCGACCCGTCAACTCGTCGTCCTCACCGGCTCCTGACGCCGGCCGGGCGGACGCCGCGGCACGGGTGGCGGGGCGGTGAACGGGTCACCGGTTCCGGCGGAGGAAGGCGTCGCGCGGGCACGAACCGTCGGGACGGCGTTCGGCGCGGGCACGGTGCGGCGGAGACGCGTCCGCGCGAGGCTGCGACGGGAGAGGGCGTCCGCGCGGGCCCAGTGCTTCGGGCCGCGCGGGCGCTGTCCGGCATGCCGCCCGCGGCACACGATGTCGGGGAATCCGTGACCTCCGTGAGACGAACCATACGGCGATCACACACATGGGTCGGTTAGGGTCGCCGGATGCTCGATGCCACCACCCGCTCTGGGGGCACCGCCACGGCCACTCCCCCGGCCACCGCCACGGAGCTCGCCTCCGCCACGGATCCCGTCGGCACCGGACGGCTCGCCGGCGCCCTGCACCTCGGGCCGGCCCACCCACTCGGCCCCACCGCACCCAGAGGCCTCGCCGCCCGCTGCGCCAGAGCCCTGCTCTCCCCCTGGTCCCGGCTGTCGCTGCTGCTGGTCCTGCTCGCGGCGGCCGCGGCCGGCGTCCTCGCCTTCGAGCCGCAGCGGCTGCTGGCGGACGGCTGGCCGCCCCAGCTGGGGGGCGCCGCGGCGGCGCTGGTCTTCGCCGTGGCGTACGGGCTGTGCACGGTCGCCTTCGTGCCCCGACCGCTGCTCAACCTCGCGGCGGGGGCCCTGTTCGGTTCCCAGCTGGGGGTGGGAGCGGCGCTGGCCGGCACCGTGCTCGGTGCGGGACTGGCCTTCGGGCTCGGCCGGTTCCTGGGCCAGGACGCACTGCGCCCGCTGCTGCGGGGCCGTTGGCTCAAGGCGGCGGACGGACAGCTCAGCCGGCACGGCTTCCGCTCGATGATGGTGGCCCGGCTCTTCCCCGGGGTTCCGTTCTGGGCCGCCAACTACTGTGCGGCGGTGTCCCGGATGGGCTGGCTGCCGTTCCTTCTCGCCACGGCGCTCGGGTCGATCCCGAACACGGCGGCGTACGTGGTCGCCGGTGCCCGCGCCTCGGCACCGACGTCGCCCGCCTTCCTGATCGCCATGGGCTTCATCGCCGTACCCGCGCTGGTGGGCACGGTGGTGGCCTGGCGCAAGCGGCACCAACTGCGCCCCGCTCGCTGAGCCGTCACGGGCCCGTACGACGGACGGCCACCACCCGCCCGTAGATCGGGTGGGCCACCACCCGCCCGTAGTCGGTCAGCCGCCACCCGGGCGGCCGACCGACGGGCGGCCGACCGACGGGCGCGCGCCCGGGCCGGAGCGGCTCGCCGGCCCGGGCACCTGGTGCGGCCGAGCGGGTCATACGGACTCCAGCACCATCGCGTTGGCGAGTCCGCCCGCCTCGCACATCGTCTGCAGCGCGTAGCGCGCTCCGCGCGCCCGCATGGCGTGGACGAGAGTGGTGGTCAGCCGGGTGCCGCTCGCCCCCAGCGGGTGGCCGAGGGCGATGGCCCCGCCGTGCACGTTGACCCGGGCGGGATCGGCGCCCGTCTCCTGCTGCCAGGCCAGCACGACGCTGGAGAAGGCCTCGTTGACCTCGAAGAGGTCGATGTCGTCGAGGGTGAGCCGTGCCCTGCGGAGCACCTTCTCGGTGGCGGGGACGACGCCCGTGAGCATGAGCAGCGGGTCGGATCCGGTGACCGCGAAGCTGTGCAGCCGTGCGATCGGGCGCAGGCCGAGACGGGCCGCCGTCTCGCTCGACGTGATCAGCACCGCCGACGCCCCGTCGTTGATGGGGCTGGCGTTTCCGGCCGTCACGTTCCACTCGATCTGCGGGAAGCGCTCGCCCATCGCGGGGTCGTAGTACGCGGGTTTGAGGCCGGCCAGGATCTCCGGGGTGCTGGCCGGGCGTACGCACTCGTCGCGCCCGACGCCCTCCAGCGGCGCGACCTCGGCGTCGAACAGGCCGTTCTCCCAGGCCGCGGCTGCCTTGTGGTGCGAGCCGACGGCGAACGCGTCCATCTGCTCGCGGGAGATCCCCCACTTGGCGGCGATCAGCTCGGCGCTGATGCCCTGCGGCACGAGACCCTCGGGATAGCGCTCGGCCACGCCGGGCCCGAAGGGGTCCTTGCCCGCCGGTACGTTCGACCACATCGGTACGCGGCTCATGGACTCCACCCCGCAGGCGACCACCAGGTCGTAGGCACCGGACAGGACGCCCTGCGCCGCGAAGTGGACGGCCTGCTGGGAGGAGCCGCACTGCCGGTCGACGGTCGTCGCGGGCACCGACTCGGGGAAGCCCGCGGACAGCACGGCGTACCGGGTGGTGTTCATGGCCTGCTCACCGACCTGGTCGACGGTGCCGCCGATGACGTCGTCGATCAGCTCCGGGTCGACGCCGGACCGTTCGACCAGGGTGCGCAGTGTGTGCGCGAGCAGTTCCACGGGATGGACATGGGCGAGGGAGCCGTTCGGCTTGCCCTTGCCCACGGGGGTGCGTACGGCTTCGACGATCACGGCGTCACGCATGGTGGGCCTCTCCAGTGAGGGAACCGGCGGTCGGACGGGGTGGTCGCACCCCACCCCGGAACGGGTAAGTTGGAAATCCAAACCCGCTAAGTGACCCAAGAGTAGCCCAGTGGGTTGGAACAACCAACTCACCCCCTAGACTGGATTCCATGAAGGACGCCCGCCCCTGTTCGATCGCCGCCACGCTGGCCCTCGTCGGCGAGAAGTACTCCCTGCTCGTACTGCGCGAGGTCTCCCTGGGCGCCACGCGCTTCGACCAGTTGGTCCGCAACACCGGAGCCCCCCGTGACGTGCTGACCGCCCGGCTGAGACGGCTGGTCGAGGCGGGCGTGCTGGAGAAGGTCGCGTACAGCGAACGGCCCAGGCGCTACGAGTACCGGCCCACCCCGGCCGGGCGGGAGCTGGAGCCGGTGCTGCTCACACTGATGGCGTGGGGCGACCGCCACCTTCAGCGGGCCGGCTCCCGCCCCATGGTCCTGGAGCACTCCTGCGGCCACGAACTGGTCCCCCAGGTCGTCTGCCGGGAATGCGGGGACGAGGTCCGGCACGACGACCTGACGGCCCACCCGCAGGCCCCGGGGTGGACCGTGACGGGACCGGTGGCGGCGTAGGCGCCCGCTTTCCCGCGGAAGCGCGCCCCGAACCATGCGGGCCGGGCACGGCCGGGCGGTGGGGCACCCGCGTCGGCGCCCCGAGCCGCCGCGAGTCCGGCCGCTGCTCCCGGAGCATTCCGTCCAGGTCGGTGTACGCGTGGGGATGCCGCCCTCCGCGCAGAACGCCCGTACCGCGGCCGGGTCGACGTCGACGTCTACGGCGGCGACGATCTCCGTCTCGCCCGCCTCGGCGTGCCGCGAGGGCCGGCGACTGGCTGCCGCGAGCGATGGCGCCCGTACCGATGACCGCGACCTTGATGCGCCGGCCCCGGAGCGGGGACACCGGCGAGGTCGGGGCGGGGCGAGAGGGCGGTGCGGCACGGGTCGGGCGCATGGACGTGATCAGCACACCGTCGACGGGGCGGACGCTGCGCGGCGGAGATGTGGTGGTGTCCTGGCGAGCGCTGCACACATAGCGATCGCTTTCTCCGAGCGGAACGCAGGCCGTGGCCGGGCGGTGGGTCAACAGCCCCGCCCGCGCTCCGCGCGGCGGTGACCTGTGCCCGCGACAGCGGTGAGGACGGACCGGTGCCGGCGCGGCCGGGGGAGGCGCGTCCGATCGCCTCCGGGAGCGGTACCGAGCCGTCGCCACCGGGACGCCCTGCCGTCGAATGTCTCTGCGAAGCCCCTGTGGTCGGGCTGTCGGGGCGGGACGCTACGCTGCCCTCGACACCCGTGATCACCGCGCCCCGAGCGCCGGTGCGTGCGGCACCACCCCATCGCCCCTTCCACGATCAGCACTTGGACCACGAAATTCCATGTCTTGGTTTGAATCCCTCGTCCTCGGACTCGTCCAGGGGCTGACCGAATTCCTTCCCATCTCGTCCAGCGCGCACCTGCGGCTCACCGCGGCGTTCGCGGGCTGGCACGACCCGGGAGCGGCCTTCACGGCGATCACCCAGATCGGCACGGAGGCCGCGGTGCTGATCTACTTCCGGAAGGACATCGCGCGGATCATCTCTTCCTGGTTCCGCTCGCTCACCGACAAGGCGATGCGGCACGACCAGGACGCCAAGATGGGCTGGCTGGTGATCGTCGGCTCGATCCCGATCGGCGTGCTCGGTGTGACGTTCAAGGACCAGATCGAGGGCCCGTTCCGCGACCTGCGACTGACCGCGACGATGCTGATCGTGATGGGTGTCGTGCTCGGCGTCGCCGACCGGCTGGCGGCGCGCGACGAGACGGGCGGCAGGCACCGCGCCGCCAAGCAGCGCAAGTCGCTCCAGGAGCTGAGCGTCAAGGACGGCCTCATCTACGGCGTCTGCCAGGCGATGGCGCTGGTTCCGGGTGTGTCCCGGTCCGGCGCGACGATCAGCGGCGGCCTGCTGATGGGCTACACCCGCGAGGCGGCGGCCCGCTACTCCTTCCTCCTCGCCGTCCCGGCCGTGCTGGCCTCCGGCGCCTTCGAGCTGAAGGACGCCAGCGAGGGCGGACATGTCTCCTGGGGCCCGACGATCTTCGCCACGATCATCGCCTTCGTGGTGGGCTACGCCGTCATCGCCTGGTTCATGAAGTTCATCTCCAGCAAGAGCTTCATGCCCTTCGTCTACTACCGCATCGCGCTCGGCATCGTCATCATCGCGCTGGTGGCCACGGGGGCGTTGAGCCCGCACGCAGCGGAGTCCGCGGGCTGACCTCCGACTCGGCCGCCCGCCGGTTCGGACAACTCGCCGCCCCCTCCGAAGCCGACACCCCGCCCAGCACCGGCGCCCTCAGACGCACCACGTCCGCGCCTTCCACGGTGTCGGCCCGGCGGTCGGGGGCGAGGCGCCGATCCGCTCGCCGAGTCCGACGGCCCGGTTCCTCGTCGCGCGCTCACCCTCCCGGGAGATCGAGGGCCCACGGCTCCCGTCGGATCTCCAGGCCGTTGGCGACGTACGCGATGGTGCGGTACCAGCCGGCGAGGACGAGGAGTTCCAGGGCCTCCGTCTCGTCGAGGTGCGCACGCAGGCCGTCCCAGGTCGCGTCGCTCAGCCGCGCCGTGGCGTGCAGTTCGTCGACGGCGTGCAGCAACGCCCGCTGCCGGGGCGACCAGGCCGGGTCGTCGGCGGCGCCGGTGGCGGTGAGGGTGACCAGGTCGGGGGTGAGCCCCGCCGCCTCGGCGTACGTGGCCATGTGGACGCCCCACTCGTAGGCGCACCCGCTGCGGGCGGCGACGCGAGCGATCACGAGCTCGCGGTCCGCGTCGCCCAGTCGGCCCCGGACGAGGAGTCCGGCGCCCAACGCGCGCATCCGCGAGGCGAGTTCGGGGTGACGTTGCAGCACTTTGAAGAGCATCAGGGGTTCACGGGCGACACCGGGCGGCATCCACTTGTGCAACGCGCGGTCGGTCTCCGGATCGTAGGGCGGCGTGACGCCGTCGATGCGCTGGCTCATGCCGCGCACTCTTGCGCTTCTGAAACAGAAGCGCAAGAGTGGGAAGTGAGCAACACGGCCCGAGAGGTACTCACTTGAGCACGACACCGCAGGCACCCCGGCCCGACGAGGCCCCCACCCCCCTGCCCGGCCGCCCCGTCCGCGGCTCCGGCACGGGACGGCCCGTCATGGCCGCCCTGGATCTGCTGGGCAGACGCTGGACCCTGCGGGTGATCTGGGAACTGCACCTGGCCGGCGCCCCCGCCGGCTTCCGCGATCTCCAGCGCCGCTGCGACGGGATGTCCTCCAGCGTCCTGTCCACCCGCCTCAGGGAGCTCCGCGAGGCGGGCATCGCCGGCCCCACGGACGAGGCGACCTGGCGGCTCACTCCCCTCGGCGACGACCTGGTGACCGCCCTGCAGCCGCTGCTGACCTGGTCCCGCGCATGGGCCGAGCGGTGAGACCCGCCGACCGCTCCGCCACGGCCGACCGGGTCGGACACGTTCCCTCACGATCCACCGTGACCAACCACATACGTGATGCGTAGCCGTCCGGTAGCGCAGTGTCAGTCCTTGCGCCTAGGCTGTTCCGCATGTCCCCCGATTCCGTGACCCCTGGTTCCGTGCGGTCTGCGGCCGCGTTAAATGAACAGATTCGTGCCCTGTGGATGCGTACGGGCGGTTCCCTGTCGGCCCAGGAGCGTGCGGAGTACGAGCTGCTGGTCGTGAGGTGGGCCGCGGCGATCCGCGATGAGGTCATCGAGGCGGCCTGACCGCCCTTGGCGGATCACCGGTCGAGCCGACCGCACGGCCCGGTGCCGGAGCGGAGAGCGGCGATGGCGCCGCGGAAGACGACGGGCCGGACTCGCCCTGCCCTCCCGGTGACAGGCCGCTGAGCCCACCACCGAAGCAATGCCTCCGGCGTGAGGCCTCAGCGCCCGCCGGACACCCGCAGTACGGCCCCCGTCGTGTACGAGGCGTCCGCGGACATCAGCCAGGCGATGGCGGCGGCGATCTCCTCGGCGTGGCCGACCCGGCGCAGCGGGATCGAGTCCGCCGCCCGCTCGGCACGGCCGGGATCCCCCATCGTGGCGTGCATCTCGGTGTCGATCATGCCCGGGGCGACGGCGTTGACGCGGATGCCGTCAGGGCCGAGTTCCTTGGCCAGCCCCAGGGTGAGAGCGTCCACGGCGGCCTTGCTCGCCGCGTAGTGGACGAACTCGCCGGGGCTGCCGAGGGTGGCCGCCGCCGAGGAGACGTTCACGATGACGCCGTCGCGCCACGCCGCCATCTCCTTCGCCGCCCGGCGTGAACAGAGCAGTGTCCCGAGGAGGTTGACCTCGACCACCCGTCGCAGGTCGGCGGGGTCCGTGTCCGTGAGCCTGCCGAGGGGGCCGGTCACACCGGCGTTGTTGACCAGTCCCGTCACCGGCCCGAGCCGGTCGGTCGCCGTGTCGAAGAGGTGGTCGACCTCGGCTTCGACGGAGGTGTCGGCGCGGACCGTGACGCACCGCGCTCCCGCCGCGCGGACGGCGTCCGCCGTCCTCTCTGCGGCCGCGCCGTCGGTCACATAGCCGATCGCCAGGTCGTGGCCGTCCGCCGCGAGGCGCGCGCACGTGGCGGCTCCGATACCCCGGCTTCCGCCTGTGACGACCGTGACAGGACGTGCCATGTGTGTCTCCTCGTGACGTCGCCGCGGCGAGCTTCCGGACCACCCCACGATCGCAGACGCGCGCGGCCCTTCGCGGCCCGGGGCCGCGCGGTGCACAGGCCGCGCACCCCGGGACACGGCAGCGACGGCCGCCACCGGGTCACGGAGGGGACGAGGAAGGAGAGCCAATCGATTCCGATCAAGTCGGTTGGCCGGCCGGGGAATTGAGGCCCGCGGGGGCAAGGCCGGCCGCGGAGCCGCGGGGAGCCCCGCGCACATCGCTGCACGACTGCCCCTGCACGCCCCTTGGCTGCTCCCCCTCCGTGGCCAACACTGAGCCGATGACACAGCGTGTGGAACTCGCGACCGTGATGGACCGGCTGGCCGTGGACGAACTGATCACCGACTACGCGGTGGCGGTGGACGACGGTGACTGGGAGGCGTACCAGGCGCTGTTCGCACCGGACGGCCGGGCGGACTACCGCTCCGCCGGAGGGATCGAGGGCGACGCGGCGCAGATCGTCGGATGGCTGACCCGCAGCCTGGGGTTGTTCTCCATGCGGCAGCATCTGATCGTCAACCGACGCGTCCGTTTCGGGCAGTTGGACCAGGACACCGGTGACACGGCCCGGGTGCAGGCCGACTACGTCAATCCCATGCGGTTCGCGGACCGCGACGGGACGGCCACGGCCCCGGACTTCGTGTGCGGCGGGCGTTACGCCTTCGGGCTGCTGCGCACGTCCGACGGCTGGCGCCTGCGCGAGGTGGTCGTCCGGGAGAAGTGGCGCACCGTGGCGGCGCGGCCCACCGACCGGAAGGACCTTCAGGGCTCCCCCCACGAGCCAGGGGACCAGGCCGGCTCCCCCGCCGATCGGCCCGCCGCGCGGACGGGGCGGGAGGCCACCGCCACCTGAGCGGTCGTCCCCCGCCCGAGGTCCCGCCACCTGGACTGTCTGAGATCCACAAGGGCGGGCAGACTGGGAGGGCACGCAACGAGAGGGAGGCGCCGTATGGGCATGGCCGGCGACTGGCTCGCCTCCCGCTGGTGGCGCGGAGCCGCCGCCCTCCTCGCCGGCGCGCTGCCCATGCTCGCGTTCCCGGCGCCGTCGCTGTGGTGGTTCGCCCCTGTCGCGCTGGTGCCGTGGATCCTGCTGATCCGCTCGGCGCCGACCGGCAGGCGGGCCGCGTACGACGGCTGGCTGGGCGGGCTCGGCTACATGCTGGCCGTGCATCACTGGCTGCTGCCGAGCCTGCACGTGTTCACGGTCGTGATAGCGGCCCTGCTGGGGGCGCTGTGGGCGCCCTGGGGCCTGCTCGTGCGCCGGTTCCTGGCCGGTGCCCCGGGGCCCGGCCGGGTCGCGGGCGCGTTCCTGGTGCTGCCGTCGGGCTGGCTGGCGGTCGAACTCGTGCGGTCCTGGCAGGGGTTGGGCGGGCCCTGGGGTCTGCTCGGTTCGAGCCAGTGGCAGGTGGAGCCCGCGCTGCGGCTCGCCTCGGTGGGCGGCGTCTGGCTGCTGAGTTTCCTGGTGGTCGCGGTCAACGTCGCGGTCGCCGTGCTCGTCGCGGTGCGCGAGGCCCGGGTCCCGGCCCTGGCCGGCCTGGTGGCGACGGCCGCCGCGACCTCCGCGGCATGGGTGTGGTCCCCGCGCCCCGACGCGGACGGCGGAGTCAGGATCGCCGTCGTCCAGCCCGGCGTCGTCGACGGGGCCGACAGCCCCGACAAACGTTTCGCCCTCGAGGAGGCGCTGACCCGCCGACTCGCCGGTCAAAGGCTGGACCTGATCGTCTGGGGCGAGAGCAGCGTCGGCTTCGACCTCGCCGACCGCCCCGACCTGGCCGACCGGATCGCGGCCCTGTCCCGGCTCACCGGCGCCGACATCCTGGCGAACGTGGACGCCCGGCGTTCGGACCGGCCCGGCATCTACAAGAGTTCCGTCCTGGTCGGTCCCGAGGGCCCCACCGGCGACCGCTACGACAAGATGCGGCTCGTGCCGTTCGGTGAGTACATACCGGCGCGCTCCCTGCTCGGCTGGGCGACCTCGGTCGGCAAGGCGGCGGGCGAGGACCGCAGGCAGGGCCGTGACCAGGTGGTCATGAACGTCGGTCACGGGCTGCGCGTGGGCCCCATGGTCTGCTTCGAGTCGGCGTTCCCCGACATGAGCCGCCGCCTCACCGAGGACGGCGCCGAGGTGCTCCTGGCGCAGTCCTCGACCTCCTCGTTCCAGCACAGCTGGGCGCCCGCCCAGCACGCTTCGCTGGCCGCGCTGCGGGCCGCCGAGACCGGTCGCCCCATGCTGCACGCCACCCTCACCGGCGTCTCCGCCGTCTATGGGCCGGGCGGCGAGAGCATCGGTCACCGCCTCGGCACCGGCACGAGCGGTTCGGCGGTCTACGACGTGCCGCTGGCCCGTGGAGTCACGCCGTACGTCCGGTTCGGCGACTGGCCGGTGCACGGGGCCCTTCTGGTGCTGGCCGCCCTCGGCGCCACCGAGTGCGTGCGCTCGCTGCGGCTCAGGCGGACGGCTCCTCCACCGCACGCACCACCCGCTCGCACAGTTCATGGGTCGCCAGCGCATCCCGGGCGCTGAGCACCTTCCCGGCGCGGACGGCGTCGAGGAAGGCGAGCACCACCTGTTCGATGCCGCGCTGCCGGGCCACCGGCACCCAGTCGCCGCGCCGCCGCACCGTGGGCTGGCCCTTGTGGTCGATCACGTCGGCGAGGTTGATCACCTGCCGCTTGGTGTCCTGGCCCGAGATCTCCAGGATCTCCTCGGTGGAGCCGTTCAGCCGGTTCATGACGCCGAGCGCCGTGAAGCCGTCGCCGGCGAGCTGGAGCACGACGTGGTGCAGGAGGCCGTCCTGGCTGCGGGACCGCACGGTGACGTTGTCGACCGGCCCCGGGACCAGGAACCGCAGCGTGTCCACGACGTGGATGAAGTCGTCGAGGACCATGGTGCGCGGATCCTCGGGCAGTCCGACCCGGTTCTTCTGCATCAGGATCAGGTCGCGGGGATGCTCGACGCACTGCGCGTACCCGGGTGCGTAGCGCCGGTTGAAGCCCACGGCGAGGCTCACGTTCCGCTCCTCGGCGAGGCGCACCAGCCGCTCCGAGTCGGCGAGTTCGTAGGCGAGGGGCTTGTCGACATAGGTCGGCACGCCCGCTTCGAGGAGCCGTGTGACGATCTCGGGGTGGGCGATGGTGGACGCGTGGACGAAGGCCGCGTCCAGGTCCTGGGCGAGCAGGTCCGCCAGGTCGGTGTGGCGCTGCGACGCGGGGAGACGGAGGCTGTCGCCGATCTCGGCGAGCGTGGCGGGCGTCCGCGTCTGCAGATGCAGCTCGACCCCCGGCTGGGTGGACAGCACCGGCAGATACGCCTTGCGCGCGATGTCACCGAGTCCGATGCAGCCGACCTTCACAGGAGTCTCCTCGACGAGTGCGTGGGATGTCAGGGAGTCCGCTCGGGGCTCCGTGCCTCGTCGGAAGCATACGGCGGACCGGGCGGGCGCCAGTCGGCGATGCCGTCGAAGCCGCGCAGGAGGAACGCGGGGCCGGCCTTCGCGAGCGCGCCGATCGCGGTGTCGCGCAGGGCGACTCCTACGCGGTTGCGCATCATGTTCAGCCGGGCGATCCGGACGGCCTGCCGGGTGATGGCGGTCGTCCGGGGCTTGCGGTCCGCGGTGTAGGCGGCGAGGCCGGCGAGTTCCCGCCCGGATCCGGGCGAGCCGACGTGGTGGGCGAGCACGACGGCGTCCTCGATCGCCTGGTTCCCGCCCTGCCCGAGCGTCGGCGGCATGGCGTGGGCGGCATCGCCCAGGACCGCGACCCGTCCGCGGTGGAAAGCGGGAAGGGGCTCGGCGATGTGGTGGACGTCGTGCCGCAGCACGTCGGCGGGGCCGACGGCGTCGATGACGGCGGGTACCGGGTCGTGCCAGTCGCCGTACCGGCGCAGGAGTTCGGCCTTCTCGTCCCGGGCACGCTGTCCCGCCGGGACCAGGGCGGCGGCGTACGCGTAGATCCTGCCGTCCTTCAGCGGGTGCGTGCCCCAGAGGTGCCCCGGTCCCCAGGTCTCGTGCGAGGCGAACCGCAGGCCCGGGACGGTGGTGACGACGCGCCAGGTGGTGAAGCCTGAGTAGACGGGCCCGGGGTGCTCGGGGAAGAGCGTGCCGCGCAGGGCGGAGTTGATGCCGTCGGCCGCGACGACCAGGTCGGCCCGGACCTCGCCGTCGGGGGTGTCGATCCGGGCCGGCCGGGTGGTGCCGCCGGGGTCGGTGAGGGACGCCCGGGAGGCGGTCCGGATGCAGCCCCGGGGCAGGCGGGCCGCGAGGCTGGTGATGAGCACGGCCCGGTGCAGCATCACGAGGGGGCCGCCGAACCGCTCGGCCGGCGCGCCGGCGTCGGCCCGCGAGAGCCAGCGGCCGGCGGGGGTGCGCAGACCGCCGTCGCCCTGCCAGGCTGCGAGGTCGCGGATCTCCTCGCCGAGCCCGACGACGTCGAGGGCGCGCAGGGCGTTGGGGGCGAGCGAGATCCCGGCTCCGACCGGCGCCAGGGACGGGGCCCGTTCGAGGACCGTGACCCGCCAGCCGCGCCGGTGCAGGGCCACCGCGGCCGTCAGACCCCCGATGCCGCCTCCGACCACGACGGCGTGCTGCGACTCTGCCATGACTCCTCCTCGCCCTCCCCCGCGGACACCGCCCGAGGGATACCGACCACTCCGGCTACTACACCTGTAGTACGCGGACGAGTCGACCGTACTACAGATGTAGTGAGGCGGGTAGGTTGCTCCCATGCCCGTACGCAGCACCGGCGCCTCCCGCGCCGAACTCATCGCCGACACCGCCCTGGCCCTCCTCGCCGAACGCGGCATGCGCGGCCTCACCCACCGGGCCGTCGACGAGGCGGCGGAACTTCCCCAGGGGTCGACGTCGAACCACGCGCGCACCCGTCTGGCGCTCCTGGAGGCCGCCGTACGGAGGCTGGCGGAGCGTGAGGCCCAGGTGCTCATGCCCGAGGAGCTGCCGGATCCCCGCGGCGGCCCCGACGCGCTCGCCGACGGACTGGCCCTCGCCCTGCACCGGTACCTGACCCGTCACCACGAGCTGCTGATCGCCCGCTACGAGCTGGCCCTGGAGGCCACCCGGCGCCCCGAATTGCGCACGTTCTACGACGCGGCCGGCCTGCGGTTCCGCGATCCGCTGACCGTGCTCGTCACCGAGGCCGGCTCGACGGACCCGGCCCGGCACACGCTGTCGCTCGCCGCCTGGTGCGACGGGCTGATGTTCTCGTGCGTGGCCGGGGCCTTCCATACCGCCGTGCCGACCGCCGGTGAACTACGGGCGGGCCTGCGGGAGTTGCTGCACGGGATGCTGGGCGGCTGAGGTGTCGCGGCATCTCGGTGCGGTCGGCCACGAGGCGTGAGGAGGCGGCGGGGACGGCGGCGTCCCGTCACCGCCGAGGGGCCTCGGGGCGTGCGGCCCGGAATTGACGTGGCCGACCGGCCGCCCCCTCCGCCCGGATGCGCGGCATGACGATCAAGCGCTCCGTCCCCGCGCCCGACGCCGACGAACGGTCCCTGCCGGACGGCTGGCCGGACTGCCACCGGCAGACCCCCGCGATCAAGCGCGCGGGCCGAGCGGCGCCCAGCTCAGGACCGCGCCGGTGGAACCGTCCGAGCTCGCGCTGCCGGCCCTGGTGAGGCACATGGCGGAGGTGGAGCGGATCTGGTCCCGCGCAAGGTCGGTGGACGACGACCGGGGGCCGATCCACTTCAGCGACGAGGACCCGACGGCGAGTTCCACCTCACCGGAGCGGACACCTGGGACGCGGCCCATGCCACCTGGCAGGCCGGCTCCGAGGCGGCCCGGCGCAACGCGGCCCGGTACGCGCTCGGGTACGGCGTAGACGGCACCGCGCAACAGCCGTGCTCATCCGGCCGCTGGAGCTGGACCTCTGGCTCCCCGAGGAGGCCCGGGGGCCGGTCCACGACGCGTCGAAGGGCAGGAGCCGGCTCATCCACGCGCCGATCACCCTGCGCTGGATCTGCACCCCCATGATCGAGGAGTACGCCCGCCACAACGGGCACGCCGACCTGACCCCGGAGCGCCTCGACGGCGGTACGGGCGGCCAGTCCGTGGCGGACCGGGCCCTGCGGGATCACCCGTGCGGGGCATCCTCCGCCGGTCCGGTCCCCCGGACGTCTCCGGCGCACCAGAGTGACGCGGGTGCATCGAACGACGACCACCGCAACGCTCCTGGTCACCGTGGCTGTCTCGGCCCTCGCCGGCTGTATGACGGTCCAGCGGCCGCCCGTCCACGGCCCGCCACCCGCGCCGGGGGGGGGGGGGGGGGGGCGGGGCGGGGGGGGGGGGGGGGGGGGGGGTGGGGGGGGGGCCGCTCAGGGGGGGGGGGGGGGGGGTGGGGGTCGGCTCACCCTAACG
>NZ_JBVHPY010000006.1:0-41877 GCF_055567695.1 Streptomyces sp. NPDC026417 | reverse complement strand
ACCCCCCCCCTCCCCCCCCCCCCCCCCCCCCCCCCCCTCCCCCCCCCCTCCCCCCCCCCCCCCCCCCCCCCCCCCCGAGCCGCGTGTCGTCCAGGCCCCCGCCCGGGAGGCGCTGGAACGCGTCGGCCCCCGTCCCACCGCACCGAGCACGCCCGCGCCGCACCGGTCGGCCGCCCCGACGGTCCCCGCGGCGCCGCCACCGGTGCCGCCGCATCCTCGGCACGCGAACCCGCCGCCGCAACGGCACCGGCCCGAGGACCGGGCCGCCGTCCCGCCCGCGCCCCGGACACCACGGAGGAACGCGGACGTGTGCGCGCTCGGGAGGACGTACGGGGGCTGGGCGTCGGACAGCCCCGAGGCCGTCATCTGCAAGGGTTTCTACGGGCGTTGACGACCGCGGGAGCACGGGCGGCAGCCGGCCCCGGCCGTCCGTCGCCGCGACGGGCCCCCGGCCACACGGAAGCGGTCGCCACGCCGGGGCCGGAGGGCGGGGTGCCGTCACCGCGGGGTCGCCTCCCGGGGCGGGGCGCCTTCACCCGGCGAGCTACTTCCGGGGTGCCTCCAACGCCGAGCGCATTCCGGGGTACCCGCACTGCGGAGCGCTTTCCCCGGGTCGGGGTGCCCTCGGGGTCGCCTCCCGGGGCGGGGCGCCTTCACCCGGCGAGCGCCTTCCGGGATGCCTTCACCGCGGACTGCCCTCCCGGGGCACAGCACTAAGGACGCTGCTGCCTCGGCGGTCTCGGCGTCTCCCCCGCGGGGCCACCGGAGGGAGCCGCCCCCGGAGCGCCGCCGGATCCGGGGCCGCGACCGGGCTGCCCGGGGTCGATGCCGTGACCGGACTCCGGGCCGCGACCGGGGCCCCGCGACGGCCCGGCCCCGTACGCAGGACCCACCCCGTACGAGGACCCGGCCCCCCGGGACGGCCCGGGGGCCGACGAGGGACCGGGGCTCCCCTCGGGGCCCTCCGCCTCGCCCAGCTTCCCTTCGAGTCGGCCGATCGCCGCCCGCACCCCTTCCCCGTAGGGGTCGTCGCCGAGCGCGCCGAGCGCGCCGAGCGCGCCGCGGGCCCGGCGCAGATGGCTGCGGGCCGCCCCGGAGCGGCCGAGCTTCACATAGTCGGCGGCCAGGTTCAGATGCAGCGAGGGATAGAACGCGCGCACCGCGAGCGACTCGTGGTGCGCGGCGACCCGTCCGTCGGTGAGCTCCTCCGCAGCCGACAGGGCCCGCAGGTCCCAGGCCAGCTCGTCCGAGGGGTCGTCCTGGGTGTCGGCCATGTAGTGCGCCAGGGTGCAGCGGTGCAGGGGGTCGCCGTCCTGGCCGATCTCCGCCCACAGGTCCAGGAAACGGCCCCGGGCCTCCTCGCGGTCACCGCCGTGATGCAGCATGACGGCCTGTCCGATGCGCGTCATCATGGCGTCCGGCGCCGCCTGCTCCTGCTGCTCCGCCACCGCGTCCTCCCAGCTCGTCGCCCGTCGACCACGACGCTAGCCGCAGGCACCGACAATCACGGTCAGGCGGCTCCGTACAGCGCTGCGCCGCGCCGGTGACGCCCGGACACCCGGGCGCGGCACCGCTCCCCCGTCAGCCGAGGTCCGGGATCCGCCAGTCGATCGGGGCGTGGCCCTGCGCGGCGACCGCCTCGTTGATCTGCGTGAACGGGCGCGAGCCGAAGAACTTCTTCGCGGACAGCGGGGAGGGATGAGCGCCCTTCACCACGATGTGCCGCTCCTCGTCGATCAGCGGGAGCTTCTTCTGCGCGTAGTTCCCCCAGAGCACGAAGACGGCCGGGTCGGGACGGTCGGCCACCGCGCGGATCACCGCGTCCGTGAACTTCTCCCAGCCCTTGCCCTTGTGGGAGTTGGCCTCTCCGGCCCGCACGGTCAGCACCGCGTTGAGCAGCAGCACGCCCTGCTCGGCCCACGGCATCAGATAGCCGTTGTCCGGGATCGGGGTGCCGAGCTCCTCCTTCATCTCCTTGTAGATGTTCCGCAGCGAGGGCGGGGTCCGCACGCCGGGGCGGACCGAGAAGCACAGACCGTGGCCCTGGCCCTCGCCGTGGTAGGGGTCCTGGCCCAGGACGAGCACCTTCACCCGCTCGTACGGAGTCGCGTCGAGCGCGGCGAAGACCTCCTCGCGCGGGGGGTAGACGGGACCCTTGGCGCGCTCCTCCTCAACGAACTCCGTGAGCTCCTTGAAGTAGGGCTGCTGCAGCTGCTCGCCCAGGACGTCGCGCCAGGACTCGGGCAGCATGGCAATGTCGGTCACGTCAACTTCCTCCGATGTGCGGTCACTTCCAGGCCTCAGAACCTACAGGCGACCACTGACAGTCGGCCCCGATCCCCGTCCCGGCACACCCCGGCGCGATCCCGGCTCCCGAGCCGGCGGACGCGCATCCCGACCTTGGTCCGGCTCCCGGCGGCGCGTTCCGACGCGCCCGGCTCGCGCCCTCAGCCCACCCGGCCGGGGCACCCCGCGTCCCGGTGGTCACGCGGCGCCGGTGTCACCAGCTGGTCTTCCGGTGCAGCTCCCACATCGTCATGATCGTCGAGGGGTCGAGCGCCCGCTCGCCGCCCGAGATCTCCTCGCTCGCGGCCACGTACTGCTTGCCCTGCCACAGCGGCAGCAGGCGCGCGTCGTCGACGAGGATCTGCTGCGCCGCCTCGAACTGCTTGACCACGGCCCCGCGGTCGCTCTGCCGGCGCGACTCCGGCAGCAGCACCCCGGTGATCTCGGGCGACTTGTACGGCGTGCCGAGCGCGTTCTGCTCGCCCACGAACGGCGCGATGAAGTTCTCGGCGTCGGGGAAGTCGGGGAACCAGCCGCGTCCGAACACGGGGTACTCGCCCTTGCGGTAGCCGGCCTCGTACGTCTTCCAGGGGCGGCCCTTGACGGTCACCTCGAAGAGGCCGGAGGCGTTGAGCTGGTTCTTCAGCTCCTCGAACTCGGGGGCCGTCTCGGAGCCGTAGCGGTCCGTGGTGTACCAGAGGGTGAGCGGGACGCGCTCGGTGATGCCCGCGTCCGCGAGGATCTTCCGGGCCTTGGACGTGCTGGGGTCCCCGAAGTCGTCGAAGAAGGCCGTCGTGTGCCCGATCAGTCCCCGGGGGACCATCGAGTACAGCGGGTCGACGGTGTCCTTGTAGACCTTGTGGGCGATCGCGGGCCGGTCGACGATCTGGGCGATCGCCTTGCGGACCGCGGGCTTCTTCGCCCACGGGTCCTTCGGGTTGAAGACGAGGTAGCTGATCTCGGTGCCCGCGCCCTCGACGAGCTGGAGACCCTCCTCCTTGGCCCGCTGGCCCTGGAGCGCGACGATGTCCTTGGCGGCCAGACCGCGGAAGGTGACGTCGATCTTCTTCTCCCGCAGCGCGTCGACCATCTGGGCCGAGTCCTGGAAGTAGCGGATGGTGACCGCGTCGTTCTTCCGGTCGGCGAACCCGTCGTAGTGGTCGTTCTTGACCAGCTCGGCCCGCTTGCCCTCGTCGTAGGACTTCAGGCTGTACGGCCCGGATCCGGAGACCTTGCCGTCCTTGCGCAGCGCGCCGGCCGGGTAGTCGTCGGGGTCGACGATCGCCATGGCGGGGGTGGCCAGGACGAACGGGAAGGTGGCGTCCGGCTTGTTGAGGTGGAAGACGACCTCGCGGTCACCGAGCGCCTGGACGCGTTCCAGGCTGCCCAGCAGGCCCGCGGGGCCGCCGGATACGTTGATCTTCCTGATCCGGTCGATCGAGTACTTGACCGCGCGCGCGTCGAGTCGGTCACCGTCGGAGAACTTCATACCCTTGCGCAGCACGCACCGGTAGGCCCGGTTGGAGTCGTCGGTGAACCGGCAGCTCTCGGCGGCGTCGGGCTCGGGCGCGGTCGCGCCGGACGGGTAACTGAGCAGGGTCTGGTAGATGTTGCGGAACAGCTCCCAGGAACCGTCCCAGGAGGCGGCAGGGTCCAGCGTGCTGGGGGCGCTGGTGGTGCCGACGACGATCGGCCCCTTGTCGTCGGAGGAGTCCGCGGACAGGACACCGCACCCGGTCACCATGGATATGGATGTGATGGCCGCCAGCTGACGCAGACATCTGTTCCGGTTGAACACGCGCACGCTCCTCGATCTGCCGTACCAAGGGTCGGCAGACGATACCGCAGTGCCCCGCCGGGGGAACCGGGTATCCGCGGGGCACTTGATCAGGAGGGATGTGACTACGTTGTCATCCCCCTGTCAGCGCCTCGAATGTCGACGCGGGCGCTGTTTCTGTCCATATGCGCGCCCGCGTCGACACGGTCGTCAGGCGACGCCGGCGTTGAGGAAGATGCCGCCGTCGACCACGAGCGTCTGACCGGTCACCCAGTCCGACTGCGACGAGGTGAGGAAGGCCGTGGCGCCACCGATGTCGGAGGGGACGCCGAGCCGGCCGAGCGGGTAAGCGGCGGCCGCCTCCTCCTCCCGGCCCTCGTACAGCGCCTGGGCGAACTTGGTCTTGACGACGGCGGGCGCGATCGCGTTGACCCGGACCTTGGGTGCGAACTCGTGGGCGAGCTGCACGGTCAGGTTGATCATCGCGGCCTTGCTGATGCCGTACGCGCCGATGAAGGGCGACGGGGCGAGGCCGGCGACGGAGGCGATGTTGACGATCGCGCCGCCGTTCTCGCTCTGCCAGGCCTTCCAGGTCTGCTGGGCGAAGCCGAGGGCCGAGACGACGTTGGTCTCGAAGACCTTGCGCGCCACATTGAGGTCCAGCTCGGCGATCGGCCCGAACACCGGGTTCGTACCTGCGTTGTTGACCAGGAAGTCGACGCGGCCGAAGGCCTCCATGGTGCGCTCCACGGCGACGGCCTGGTGGGCCTCGTCGTGGGCCTTGCCCGCGACGCCGATGGCACGCTCGGAGCCGAGTGCCTCGACGGCTTCCTTCAGGGCGTCCTCGTTGCGGCCGGTGATGCAGACGCGGTCACCGCGGGCGATCAGGGCCTCGGCGACGCCGTAGCCGATGCCGCGGCTGCCACCGGTGATGAGGGCGACCTTGCCGGAGAGTTCGGGGAGTGTGGTCATGTCCGTGCCTCCCGGCTTCAGTTGAGGGGTCCGCCGGCGACGTACATGACCTGGCCGGAGACGAAGCCGGCCTCTTCGCCCGTGAAGAAGGCGATCGCGTTGGCGATGTCGTCGGGGCGGCCGACGCGCTGCACCGGGATCTGGGTGGCGGCCGCGGCCTGGAAGTCCTCGAAGTCCATGCCCACGCGCGCCGCGGTCTGCGCGGTCATCTCGGTGACGATGAACCCGGGGGCGACGGCGTTGGCGGTGACGCCGAACTTGCCGAGCTCCTTGGCCAGGGTCTTGGTGAAGCCCTGCAGACCGGCCTTGGCGGCGGAGTAGTTCACCTGGCCGCGGTTGCCGAGCGCCGAGGACGACGACAGGTTCACGATCCGGCCGAACTTGGCGTCCACCATGTGCTTCTGGCAGGCCTTGGACATCAGGAAGGCGCCGCGCAGGTGCACGTTCATGACGGTGTCCCAGTCGGACACCTCCATCTTGAACAGCAGGTTGTCGCGGAGCACGCCCGCGTTGTTCACCAGGATCGTCGGCGCGCCGAGCTCCGCGGCGATACGCGCGATCGCGGCCTCGACCTGGGCCTCGTCGGAGACGTCGCAGCCGACCGCGATGGCCTTGCCACCGGCGGCGGTGATCTTCTCCACGGTGTCCTTGCACGCGGCTTCGTCGAGGTCGATCACGGCGACGGCACGGCCCTCGGCCGCCAGTCGTACGGCGGTCGCGGCGCCGATGCCGCGCGCGGCCCCGGTGACCACGGCGACGCGCTGCTCAGTGGTGGACATTGCTGGTTCTCCTCGCCCTTGGAAAAGCCTGTCGTCATGCCTGTCTCGGCACCCTCGGCGCCCTTGCGGAAGCCTCGGGAGTCCTGAGAAGCCTGCGGCTCACACGGTACGCCCGTCCGGTGAGCGACCGCTTAGTACCCTCGGCAGACGTGACGCTAGAAGCCCTGGCACTCGGTGTCAACGGCACACCGCGTGCATGTGATCCATTACCTCACCAGCAGGTCGAGCAACCGCTCCGCCTCGGCCCCCGGATCCGCGGTGAGTCCGGTGTGCACGGGTCCCGGCTGGACGACCGTGGAACGGGGCGCGATGAGCCACCGGAAGCGCCGCCCGGCGTCGTCGTGCGCGGCCTGGCCTGCCGCCTTCCCACCCGAGCAGACGCCTTCCACGGCCCGCAGCGCGGCCCGGACACCGGCCGCGTCCGCCTCCGGGTCGAGGGCCCGCAGCTTTCCCTCGTCCAGATGGGTGCGCGCGACGACGAAGGACCGGGCCCGGCAGTACACCAGCACGCCCGCGTTGAAGCACTCCCCGCGCTCCACGCGCGGCACCACGCGCAGCAGCGCGTACTCGAAGACGTCCCGCTCGCTCACTTCTCTCCCTTGATGCGCTCGTGGATGTCGGCGGCCCGGGCCAGGAGCGGCTCCGCGTAGGCACGGCGCAGCGCGTCCGCCGAGTCGAAGCCCGGCTCGCCGGCCAGCCACGCCTCGGGGATCTCGGCGGTCACCTCGGTGAGCAGTTCCTCGGTGACGAGGGGCGCCAGTTCCGCCGCGGCGGACGCGACGTCGGGGCCGAACGGGGCGAGGGCGTGGTCGGAGGCGTCGTACGGCTTGGCCGCCGAGGCCCGTGCGCCGGGCCAGTTGTGGTGCCAGATCATGGTGGCGCCGTGGTCGATGAGCCACAGGTCGCCCTGGCGGACCAGGAGGTTGGGGTTGCGCCAGGAGCGGTCGACGTTGTTGACGAGCGCGTCGAACCAGACGATCCGGCCGGCCTCCTCCGGGCTCACCTCGAAGGCGAGGGGGTCGAAGCCGAGGGCGCGGGAGAGGAAGTCCATGCCGAGGTTGGGGCCGCCGCTGGACTTGAGGAGCTCCTGCACCTCCTGGTCGGGCTCGCCGAGCCCCAGCACCGGGTCCAGGTCGATCGTCACGAGGCCGGGCACGCGCAGCCCGAGACGGCGGGCGAGTTCACCGCAGACGACCTCCGCGACGAGTGTCTTGCGGCCCTGCCCGGCCCCGGTGAACTTCATGACGTACGTCCCGAGATCGTCGGCCTCGACGAGTCCCGGCAGCGAGCCGCCCTCACGCAGGGGCGTGATGTAGCGGGTCGCGATCACTTCCTTGAGCATCGCCCCAGGCTACTGGTGAGTTCACGGACGCCGGGCCGGTCCGCCCGGTGCCCGGCCGGGAGATCCGGGGCCGGCCGGATGTGCAGCGGTCCGCACGCCGTTCTGAACAGGGCGCCCGGGCGGGCCGTACCCCTGGGTGGATCGAAGCCGTGTTCGTTGAAGGGAACGTCAGCATGACCAGCGAATCGCTTGAGCCCGCGCCCGTCACGGGACCGGCCCGTCGGACCGTGGTGGCGGCGGTCGGGGCGGCCGGGATCGCCGTCGCGCTGACCGCGTGCGGGTCTGAGGACAAGTCGGCCGGCTCCTCCGAGGTGAAGCCCGGGAGCCAGAACGGCACCGCCTCGGGCGGCGGTGACGCCGCGGGCGGCACGGTCCTGGCCAAGACCGCCGACATCCCGGAGGGCGGCGGCAAGGTCTTCGCGGACCAGGGAGTGGTGGTGACCCAGCCGACGGCGGGCACCTTCAAGGCCTTCTCGTCCAAGTGCACCCACGCCGGCTGCGCCGTGAAGGACATCTCGGACGGCGTGATCAGCTGCCCGTGTCACGGCAGCCGGTTCTCGGCCGCCGACGGCAGCGTCAGGAAGGGGCCGGCGACCAAGCCGCTGGCCGCCGCCGAGATCTCGGTGGACGGGGACGCGATCAAACTCGCCTGAGACTGCGCGCGGCCGGTCGGGGGGCCGGCCGCGCGCTTCGACCCCGCTCCGTGGGGGTCACCTTCACGCCAGGGACGCACGGTGCGCTTGCAACACCGTTGCGCCCAAGCCGCTTGAGCGCGCCCTCCAGCCGAGGCGCTGCGCGGCCTCAACACCGTCGCCTTCGGCGGGACTTCAGGCCCGGGGTGCGCGGCGAGGGCCCCCCAGGCAGGCCAGGACCTCGTCCGTGGTGGTGAGGGTGGCGACCAGGGCGAGCGTGTGGCGGATCATCGCGGGGGTGTAGTCCGAGGGCACGCCCGCGATGGCGTCCGCGGGCACCACGGCCGTGTATCCGCGGTTGACGGCGTCGAACACCGCGTTGGGCACGGCCACGTTGGCGGAGACGCCGGTGACGACGAGGGTGCGGCAGCCCAGGTTGCGCAGCAGCGGGTCGACGTCGGTGCCCGAGAGCGGCGACAGGCCGTGCAGTCGCCGTACGACGATGTCCTCCTCGGCCACCTCGACGGGCGGCGCGACCCGCACCGCCGTGCTGCCCGTGAGCTGCTGCACGGGCAGCCGTCCGGCCGCCCGGAACAGGCGCGCGTTGCGGTTGGCCCCCCGGCCGTCGGGCCGGCGTTCGGCGATCGCGTGGATCACCTGCACCCCGGCCTCGTGGGCGGCGGCGACCAGTCGGGCGACGTTCGTGATCGCCCCGGACGCGCGGGCCTCCTTGGCGAGTTCGGGCAGGGCACTGTCCGGGCCGACGACGCCCTGCTGGCATTCGACGGTGAGCAGCACGGTGGAGGCGGGATCGAGGAGTTCGCGGAGCTGTTCGTACGACGGCATGGCTCCCCCTGGTCACGGACGGCCGGAGCGGGCGAGACTAACGACCATTGCGTGCGGGCGCTAGACGCCCCATGCTGCTTTCCTGACGGAGCGTCAGCCACCGGGGTCCGACGTGCACGTCCGAGAAGAGGGGACCGTATGGCCGTCACTCAGCGCCGGGGCCGGAAGATCATGATGACACCGGACGAACTGGACGAGTTCCTGAGCGGTCAGCGCACCTGCCGCGTCGCCACGGTGTCCGCCGACGGCGCCCCGCACGTGAGCACCCTGTGGTTCGTCTGGGACGGCACGTCGCTCTGGCTGTACTCGATTACCCGCAGCAGGCGTTGGGCGGATCTGCGCCGGGACCCGCGCGTCGCCGTCGTCGTGGACACCGGCGAGGAGTACGGCGAACTGCGCGGCGCCGAACTGTCCGGCACCGTCGAGTTCGTCGGCGAGGTGCCGCGCACGGGCGAGCCGTGCCCCGAACTGGTCGCCGTGGAGCGGCTGTTCGCGCAGAAGAACTTCGGCATCGACGAGCTGCCGCACGACGGCCGGCACGCCTGGATGCGGCTGACCCCCGACGCGGTCGCCTCCTGGGACTTCCGGAAGCTGGCGTCGCTGTAGCCGAGGAGCCCCACCGGCGCCGCCGCCCGCTCAGGCGGCGAGCGCCCGGCCCGCTTCCTGCAGCGCCTCGACCGCCGCCCGGATCGACGGGCGGCGGTCGGCGTCGGCCCGCCACACGACGTACACGTGCCGGCGTACCCGCTGCTTCACCGGGACCATGACGATCCCCTCCGGGACGGGATGACGGCCGAGCAGGGGCGCGACGCAGACGCCGAGACCCGCGGCGACCAGACCGAGCTGGGTGTGCGTCTCCGCGGCCCGATGGCCGATGCGCGGCTCGACGCCCTTGGACCGCAGGGTGAACATCAGCCACTCGTGGCAGAACTCGCCCTGACCCCAGGTGATCCACTCGTCCTCGGCGAACTCGCAGAGGTCCACTTCGGCACGGTCGGCGAACCGGTGCCCGGCCGGGACCGCAACGTCGGCCGGATCGTCGAGGATGGACGCCTTGACCAGTCCCGTGGGCAGCGGCATCGGCTTGTTGTACCAGTCGAGCACCACCGCGAGGTCGAGGTCGCCCCGCACCACTCCGGCGACCCCCGCCTCCGGCTCCAGCTCGGACGAGCGCAGCCGCAGCCCGGGGTGAGCGGCGCGCAGCGCGGCCAGCGCCGCCGGGAACAGCCCCCGGGCCGCGGTGGGAAAGGCGGCCAGGCGCAGCTCGCCCGCCACCTGCCCCCGCTGCGCCTCCAGGTCGGACTGGGCGAGCGCCACCTGCGACAGGATGCGCGCGGCGTGGTCGGCGAGCAGCCGCCCGGCGTCGGTGAGGCGCACGCCCCGCCCGTTCTTGGCGAGCAGTTGCTGTCCGGCCTCGCGCTCCAGCTTGGCCATCTGCTGCGAGACCGCCGAGGTCGTGACGTGCAGTCCCTCGGCGGCGGCACTGACCGAACCGTGCCGGGCGAGGGCATCGAGGGTGCGCAGGCGCTCCAGGTTCAACATGTAAGCAATGCTACGAGATATTGCTTGCAAAATCTCGCTTGTGCTACGAGATTGCCTGCCTCATCGTGGGGTTCATGAGCAGCGTCACCACCTCCAGGCCCGTCGCCCCCGCCTCCGCCCCCGCCCGCCGTCCGGCCCTCGACTGGCGGCTGCGCTTCGGCGTCCTGTCCCTGGTCTGGGGCTTCAGCTTCCTTCTGATCAAGGTCGGCACCGAGGGGTACGCGCCCTTCCAGGTCACGCTCGGGCGGCTGGTGTTCGGGACCGTGGTGCTCGCGGCGGCGATGGCGGTGAAGCGGGAGCGGCTGCCGCGCGGAGCGCGCACCTGGGGCCACCTCACGGTCGCCGCCTTCCTGCTGAACGCGCTGCCCTTCTCGCTGTTCGCCTACGCGGAGCTGACGATCCCGTCCACGCTGGCGGGCATCTGCAACGCGACCTCACCGCTGTGGGGCATGGCCCTGTCCATGGTCGCCCTCTCCGAGGACCGGCCGACCCGGGTCCGGGTCGCGGGGCTCGGGCTGGGTTTCGTCGGCGTACTGACGGTGCTGGGCGCCTGGCAGGGGTTCAGCGGTCTGGACGCCAGGGGCACCGCGATGGCGCTGGCGGCCTCGCTCAGCTATCCCGTCGGCTGGATCTACCTCCGGCGCACCCTGGCCGGGTCGGGCAACTCGCACCTGGCGATGACCGGCGCGCAGCTGTTCCTGGCGACGGTGCAACTGGCCTTCGTCACCCCGCTGTTCACCACCTTCCCGGCCCGTTTCCCGCTGGTGCCGCTGCTCGCGATCGCCGCCCTGGGCGCGCTCGGCACGGGGCTGGCCGTACTCATCCAGTACGGCCTGGTCGCCGAGGTCGGGCCGACGACGGCGCAGATGGTCACCTACTTCATCCCGGTCATCGCCACCGGCGCCGGTGTCGCCATCCTGGGCGAGTCGCTGACCTGGTCGACACCGGTCGGCGCGGTGATCGTCCTCGCGGGAGCGGCCCTGACCCAGGTCAAGCCGCGCCGCTGACCCGTGCCACATCCCGGACGCCGCACGGCACTGCGGCTCCCGGACGCCGCACGCGCCGCGGCACCCCCGGACGCCACGCAAGCCGCCACACCCCGGACGCCCCACGCACCGCGGCACCCCCGGACGTCACGCGTCACGCCGCGCCCCCGGGACGACTCCAGGGCCGTGACCCGAGCGGCCCTCAGACGTAGCGGCGCACCGGGGTGGGACCGAGCGCGGAGGCGACGGCGTCGGCCACCGGCCCGATGTCCTCCGCGGTGAACGTGGAGACGGTGATCCGGATGCCGGGCGGTGCGCTCATCCGGAAGCGGGCGCCGGGCGCCACGGCCCAGCCCGCGTGCAGCAGCCGCGCCACCACTCCCGTCTCGTCCGGGACGGGGATCCACACGTTCATTCCGCTGCGCCCGCGGGCCTCGACCCCGCGCTCGGCAAGGGCCGCGATCAGCGCCTCCCGGCGCCGCCCGTACGACGCCGCCACCGCCTGGGCGTCCACCGCCCCGGCGGACCACAGGTGGGCCACGGCCCGCTGCAGCAGCAGGCTCACCCAGCCGGGCCCCAGGCGCTGCCGCCCGTGCACGCGGTCGACGGTGACCTCGTCCCCGGTCAGGACCGCGAGCCGGAGGTCGGGACCGTAGGCCTTGGCGACGGAGCGGACGAGGGCCCAGTGGTCCGTGACCCCGGCCAGCGGATGCAGCGGCAGGTCGACGATCCGGTGCCCGTGGTCATCCTCGACGAGCAGCGTGCGCGGGTGCGCGCGGAGCACGGCGCGCAGGGCACGCGCGCGTGCGGCGGTCACCGAGGCGCCGGTCGGGTTCTGCGCCCGGTCGGTGACGATCAGGGCGCGCGCACCGGACTCCAGCGCCCGGCGCACGTCCTCCGGGAGAGGACCCTCGTCGTCGACGCCGACCGGGACCGTGCGCAGGCCGAGGGCGGGCACGAGGTCGAGGAGACTGCCCCAGCCCGGATCCTCGACGGCGACGGCGTCACCCGGCTTGAGATGAGCCGCCAGCACCCGCTCGATGGCGTCCAGCGATCCCGAGGTCACGACGACGGGCCCGTCCGGTACCGCGTCCGCGTCGAGGCCGGCCCGGGCGAGCCGCGCCAGCTCCGGATCCACCGCGTCCTCGCCGTACATCACCGGCGCGCGGTCGGCCCGGGCCGCGGCGGCCGCGAACGCCCCGGCGAGGGCCGGCAGCAGCGCCGGGTCGGGGTTGCCGTCGGCCACGTTGCGCACGCCGGGCGGCACGCGGACGCCGATGTGCTCCCGCCCGGTGGTGGCCGGCTTGGAGCGCACGCGACTGCCGCGGCGGCCCGCGGTCTCGATGACACCGCGCTCGCGCAGCGTTCGGTAGGCGGCCGCCACGGTGTTGGGATTGACGCCGAGTTCGGTCGCCAACTCCCGCATCGGCGGAAGCAGTTGCCCTGGCTCCAGCTCACCGGCACCCACGGCACGCTCCACGCTCGCGGCAATCTCGGCTGCGCGGCTTCCCTCGATCCGATACTCTCCTAGCACAAACCAGATTATGCACTAGTACAATGGAGAGCGCAATGCCGGAGACGAGCACCCAGACCGGGACGACGCAGCCCGCTGCCTACACCCCGACCGACCGCACCGTCCCGACCCGCTCCCGGGAGCGCGCGGCCTACGACCACGAGATGGTGCACTCGATACTCGACGAGGGGTACGTCTGCCATCTGGGCTTCGTCCGCGACGGCGCCCCCGTCGTACTCCCCACGCTCTACGGCCGCGTCGGCGAGCGGCTCTACCTGCACGGCTCGACGGGCTCGCGTCCGCTGCGGATGACGGGGCAGGCGGACCCCGGGCTGCCCGTCTGCGTGACCGTCACCCACGTCGACGGCCTGGTCCTGGCCCGGTCCGCCTTCCACCACTCGATCAACTACCGCTCGGTCGTGGTGCACGGCGTCGCCCACCAGGTCACGGACCCGGACGAGAAGAGGGAGGCCCTGGACGCCCTGGTGGACCACGTCGTGCCCGGCCGCTCCCACGACTCCCGGCCGGCCAACGCCAAGGAGCTGGCCGCGACCGCCGTCATCCGCATCGACCTGAACGAGGTCTCCGCGAAGCTGCGCACCGGCGGCCCGAACGACGAGCCGGAGGACCTGACGCTCCCCCACTGGACCGGAGTGGTCCCCCTCGCCAAGGGGTACGGCACCCCGGTCCCGGCCGCCGACCTGGATCCCGGTGTCGGCCTGCCCGACTACCTGACGACGCTGTGACGCACGGCCGCCGGTGACACCGGGGAGTCGGCGGGCGGGCGACGGGACGCCGTCTCCCGGCCCGCCCGCCGACTCGGCGGCGGACGACGCCGACGGCACGCCCGCCCGCCCACTCGGCCTCAGACGAGGGCCCGCTCCGGTGCCGTGAGCGCACGCCCGGCCGCTCCCGCGCCCCGCGCCTCGGCCACCGCGAGGCCCGCGACGGAGCCCAGCATCACCAGCGTGCCGAGGAGGGTCGCCGCCGTCAGGTGCTCGCCCAGCAGGGCGACCGCGAGCACGGCGGCGCTCACCGGTTCGAGGAGCATGATCACCGAGACCGTCGCCGACCGGACCGCCGCGGCGCCCGCGAAGTACAGCGCATAGGCAAGGGCCGTGGGAACCGCGGCGATGTACACCAGCAGCACCAGGACGTGCCCGGGCCGTCCGGTGTGCGGGAGCAGCCCCTCGGCCAGCGCGAAGGGCAGCAGGCAGACGGTCGTCACGCCGAACGCCCACACCGTCGTACCGGAGGCATCGACCCCGCCGTGGCGGCCCCACCAGCGCGTGAGCAGCGTCATCAGGGAGTATCCGGCCGCCGACACGACCGCGAGCACGACGCCCCAGGGCCGTACGGCCCCACCGCCGCTGCCGAGCACGAGGACCGCGAGACCGGCGAGCGCCCCGGCGACGGCGGCGGCACCGCCGCGTCCGAGCCGTTCGCCCATGGTCAGCCGGGCGCCGAGCGCGATGAGCACGGGACCGGCCCCGAGCGTGACGACGGTCGCCACGGCCAGTCCGGTGACGCCGACGGCGGCGAAGTAGGCCGTCTGGAAGACGGCGAGCCCGAGGCCCGTGACACCGGTCCGCAACGCTGTACGGCGCAGCGGTTCGCGGACCGCGGGCGCCGGACGCGGCCGCAGCAGGCGCAGACCGAGCAGCAGGACGAGTCCGCCCGCGCAGCGCCAGAAGGACAGGGCGACCGGTCCCATGTCACTGGCCCCGTAGACCAGCGAGGCGGCCGCGCCCGCGGTGCCCCAGGCGGCGCCGGCGACGATCAGATAGAGCAGGCCCCGCCCGACGGGCAGGCCTGAAGCGGTGTGCGACACGTGTTCTCTCCGCAGAGGTGCAGAAGCTCGGAAAAGGACCACGTCGCCACAGGCGCGGCACCCGGCTCAGGGGGTACGGCGGCGGCCGTGCCGGAGGCACGGCGCGGGCTCATGGAGTGGTCCTCGGACTTCGTCTGCGGGCAGCACCTTTCCGCCCGGCGGTGCGCCGGGGATGGATCCGGGGGCCCGCCTCAGGCGGCCGGGGGCGGGAGAACGAGTGCGTCCGAGTGCATGAGCAGCACCCTAGGCGGCCGTGCCGCGGGCGGACAACTCCCTTTCGGCGCCGCCGCCGCCGGCGACCGGACCCTCCGGCGGCTTCGCGGGCGCCGACGACTGGGCGATGAACGCGCCGACCAGCACCACCGCACCGCCGACGATCTGCGGCAGCGACAGGTGCTCGCCGAGCAGGACCCACGCGAGCACCGTCGCGACGACCGCCTCCAGACACGCCACGACACCCGCCACCTGCGGCGACAGCTTGCGCACGGACACGACGCCGGTGACGTAGGCGACGACGGTGGCGATCAGCACGATCCAGCCGAGCAGCAGCGCGGCGGCGACGGAGGTGCCGTCCATCGCGGCGCTCCCTCCGAGCACCGACCAGTCCATGGTCCAGGGACGGGCCACTGCGGTCAGGACGAGGGCACCGACGAGCAGCCCGTAGGCGATGACGCCGAGCGGGTCGGGGGCCTCGGCGCCGGCGTCGCTCCCCTGGTCCGACAGGACGAAGTAGCCGACCTGGCAGCAGGCGGCGCCCAGCGCGAGCAGCAGGCCGAACAGGTCGAAGCGGAGTCCCGACCACACTTCGACGACGCACGCGAGGCCGCCGACCGCGAGCACGACGCCCAGGGCCGCCGCCCGCGTCACCGGCCGCCGCTGGACGAAGCGCACCCAGCCGAGCACGAGGGCCGGCGCGAGGTACTCGACGAGCAGCGCGACGCCCACGGGGATCCGGGAGATCGCGGCGAAGTAGCAGGCCTGGACGCCGGCGACGGCGAGCAGCCCGTAGCCCGCGAGCAGGGCGGGACGCCGCCGGACCAGGGCGCGGTGGCGTACCGCCAGCGGCAGCATCACCAGGGCGGCGCCGGCGACCCGCAGCCACACCACGTGGAGCGGGTCGAGCCCCGCTTCGATCAGCGGCTTGGCCGCGACACCCGATCCGCCGAAGGCGACCGCCGACACGAGGGCGAGGCCCAGTCCGACACCCCTGCCCGGGTGATGCTCACTGCTCCGAGACGTACGCACCGGCACATGATGACAGGCGCCGTCATGAGCGTCACCCCCGATGACACCTGTCTCAACTTCTGGACCGGCCCGGGGTGTCGTACGGCGGTGCGGCCGGCCCTCGGTGCGCCGGCGAAGGACATCCCCGTCAGCGCCGACCCTCGCCGTGGCAGCGAAAGGGCCTCCGGTTCAGCGCCGGCGGTGCTCAGCCTGCCGGGGAGAGGGCCACGCGACGGCGCCGGTCCTCGGCGTTCCGGCGAAGAAACCATCCATCAGCCCCGGTGCCGGTGCTCAGCGTGCCGGCGAGAGGGCCACGCGACGGCGCCGGCCCTCGGCATTCCGGCGAGAGAGCCACACGTCTCAGCGCCCGGCCTCGCCCACGCCGCCGACGCACTCCTCGCGCCCCGCGCCGGTGTCGATGCGCAGCAGCAGCGCCTCGGGGTCGACGCCCGCGCGCCTGAGCACCTCGACGGCACGCGAGTCCGGGTCGGCGACCAGCGCCGCGAGCAGATCGAGCCCGCGCGCCCGGGACTCACCGCGGAGCCCGGCGCGCGCGCAGGCACCGTCCATCGCCCCGGCCGCCACCGGCGACCAGCCCGCCGCGCCGGGTGTGGTCACCGGTGCGGCACCCGAGTCCTCGACGGCACTCTGCCAGCGCAGCCCGTATCCGATGCTGCGCTGGACGAGATAGCCGAACAGTCGCGCCAGTTGCGGCCCGCTCTCGAAGGCGGCGCGCACCTCGGGGTCGGACTCCAGGAGCGTGTGCAGCAGATGGGCCGTGTCGATCTGCCGGTCACCGTCCCGCAGCGCCCTCCTGCGGGCACCGGCGACCACCGGGGCGAGCTCGGCACCGAGCCCGGCGTCGGAGCGGGTGCGGCTCGGCTCCTGTTCGGGGGCCGGATGCTGGAGAGGACCGTGTGACACTCCTTCACCTCATCAGCCCGCCGGGCGGAGGGCATCCCCGGCGGGAAGCATCTTGCCGTCCGACACAGGGTGGGCATCCCCACCCGGCGTCTCCTCCCTACGGATGACATCGCGCCGTTCCTCCCCCTCCGGCGCGCGCCGCCTTGCCCTGCGCCCCGCGGGCAACCGGGCCGCTCCCGCGTACGTCCGATACGGACATGGAGAGCGGGGCTTGGCTGGTGGCCCTGCCGGCGATCGACGGCAGGCAGTACGTGTACCGGGTGTACGCGCCCGGGGACGCGCTGCTCGCCGACCTGTTCTGGGAGGCATGGCACTGCCACGACGAAAGCGGCCTGCCGCGCGCGTGCGACCGGTTCGACTCCGCGGTGATTCGGCGGGTGGGGCAGGTTCCTCGCCCACGCGATTCCTGACGGTTCATCAGTATTGAATGTTCCGGCCCCTCCGGCTACGTTCCGCGACACCGTCTTCGCTGCGTCCGGCGCAGCGCCCGACACGAAGGGGTGGTCGCATGGCCGAAGTCAGCGCGGAGGCACGGATCGAGGCACCCGCCGAGAAGGTCTGGGCGCAGCTCACGGACTTCTCGTCGTACGGGGAGTGGAACGCCACCCACACGAGCTTCCCGAAGGGCGGCCCCGAAGTCCTCGCGGTCGGCGGCACGTTCGCGGAGAACATGAAGCTCATGGGCTTCCCGGCCGAGGTCGACTGGACGATCGAGGACCTGGAACCGGCCCGCACTCTCGCCATTCGCGGCAAGGGCCCGATGGCGGTCACCGTGGCCACCCGCTACACGCTGATCCCCGACGGCGACGCGACGACGGTCCGTATCGACGGCGAGTTCACCGGCGCGGCCGTCTCGCTCATGGCGGGCAAGCTCAAGGATTCGGCGACGGCGGCGCTCGACGAGTCCCTGCGCAAACTGGCGGGACTCGTCACCTGAGCCGCGCAGCGCCCCTCCAAGGCTGCCGCGGCCGTGTGGGGTGGGTGCCGGCACCTCAAGTCAGCCGCGAGGCGGGCTGGGTTTCCGGCGTGAACGACACGGGTGGAGCTGACGCAGCAGACACACAGCCGAGAATGGTCGAAGCAAGGAATTCCTTCACCTGCCGCGGGACTGGACGACGATGTCCAATGACGCCGTCCGTTGAGTCGTACGCTCGGTGTGTGACGACGGGCTGCATCCGAAGGCGCGACAGCCGCAGGCTTCCGACGCGCGGACTAGACCGGAGTGAGATGCTTTCGTCGCACTGTTCTCGAATCTTGCTCAGAAGATCCACAAGTGATCCTTCAGGGCGTCAGAAGCACCGTAGATTCCTCCTGACCCGCCTGACCAGGCGAAAAAGTAGGGGGAACACATGCGACAAGCGCCTATGCAACGCATAGTCATTGCGACTGCGGCTGCGGCTCCAGCTTCAACCATTGCCAGCACCGCGAACGCGGCAGAAACCGGAAGCGAAGACGCGGCACCCCGCAACTGTCTCTGCCGAGCAAGTCGCCACCCAGGAGACAGCCGACAGCGCCATAGAAGGCTCCCCAATGTCGACCGACGAGGTAGCCGCAGAGAACGCGCTCGACGCCCTGCCCGATGTGAGCGACGAGGGCACCGTTGGACCCAGACGCTGTACGGTTCCTGGGGCTACAAGGTGGGCTGGACCAAGTACGCGACCAGTTCGGATCGTTGCGGCAAAGTGAAGCTGGGGTCAGGCACCGCCAACCTGCCGACTGAGGGGACCGGTTGGCGCTACTGGACAACGAGTTCATGAAGCTCCGACACAGGAGCACGGGCCGCGGTCCGGCCATTTGCGCTTCCCTGCTGGCCCTTGCTCTGGCCACCGGTTGCACCAGCGATTCATCAGGACCGAACGCCCCCGCATCGCGTGCAGCTGGGGAAGTGACTCCGCCCGCCTCCAGAGCTGATGACGAGCAGAGGCTCGGCAAGCAGGCAGAGAAGGCGCTGGGTACGGAATCGATCGACGACAGCGACCCCTTGTTCGTCGAGTCCGGTCTGGAACGCGTCAGCGACGGAATCCATACCCAGTCGGAGATGCCGCCGGGACGCTCCTTCACACTCGCGGTCGTCTGCGCCGGAAAGGGAAGGATCGCTCTTTCCGTCGCCACCAGGAGTTCGGTCCACCAGACCGTGGACTGCGACGGAGTCCCTGTTCGCCACCGCATCACGGACCCGCCGGCCAAGCTCGTCATCGATACCGAGAGCGTGTCCGGAGCCACCGGCATGGTGGCCTGGCGCGTCACCAGGGCCGACTAGCAAGGCATGCCGACAGGGGCACGCCGGGCAAATCCCGTCCGGCGTGCCCCTGTCGGCGATGTACCACCGCGGGCCGTCAGTCCTCGTCGGCGAGGATCAGGTACAGCTTCTTGCGGGCTTCGTTGATGACCGCCAGCGCCTTGTCGCGCTGGTCCTTGCTGCCGGTCTTCCAGACCTGGCCGAACGCCTCCATGAGGCCGAACCCGGCCTGCCGGATCTCGCTCAGCGCCTCCCAGTCGACTCCGCGCCCGGCTTCCTCCCAGGGCGCGTCGGGACCTTCGCCGGCCGCGGTGCGGCCCGCCTCGGTGAGCGAGAACAGCTTCTTGCCACCCTCGGTCTCGCTGATGATCAGGCCCTCGTCCTCCAGCAGCTGGAGGGTGGGGTAGACCGAACCCGGGCTGGGCTTCCACGCCCCGCCGCTGCGCTCGGCGATCTCCTGAATCATCTCGTAGCCGTGCATGGGCCGGTCCTTGAGCAGGGCCAGGATGGACGCGCGCACATCGCCGCGCCGCGCCCTGCCCCGCGGACCGCCCCGGCCGCCCCGCCCACCCCAGGGACCCGGACCGAAGCCCGGTCCGCCGAAGCCGGGACCGCCGGGACCGAAGGGGCCGAAAGCCCCGCGCCGCCCCTCGAAGCCGCCCCGACCGTGATGGCCGGGTCCGCCGTGGTGTCCATGTCCGTGTTCGTAGCCGAATTCCTGTCCATGGGAACGCATCGCCATCACTCCATTCCATCGTTGACCGGTCGCGATGCGTCAACGATATATCGGAATAGTTCGCGTGACAAGCCGCCCCCCACCTGGCTCCCCCCGTGGGCCCGGCCCGGCTCCTCCTCGGTCCGACTGTCGGTGCCCTCCCCTAAGGTCGGCCGCGTGACCGAGCCCTCCTACCTCGCGGCGGTCCGGGAGTCGTACGACACCGTGGCCACCGATTACGCGGCGCTCGTCAGAAGCCCGGCGGAGCTGGACCCCCTGTCGCGCGCACTGCTCGCCGCGTTCGCGGAACGTGCGCGGGCCGCGAACCTCGGGCCGGTCGCCGATCTGGGGTGCGGCCCCGGCAAGGTGACCGCGTACCTGGCGGACCTGGGCCTGCCCGCGTTCGGCATCGACCTGTCACCGAAGATGACCCGGCTCGCCCGGCGAGCCCGCCCCGACCTCCACTTCACGGTGGGATCGATGACCGCGCTCCCGCTCCGGGACGGCGGCCTGGGCGGCATCCTGGCCTACTACTCCACGCACCACACGCCCCCCGCCGTACTGCCGACCGTGTTCGCCGAGTTCCGCCGCACCCTCGCGCCAGGCGGCCGGCTGATGCTCGCGGGGCATGTCGGAGACGGCGAGCGCCTCCAGCCGACGCGGGCCTACGGCGGCCACCCGGTGTCGTACGAGTCCCACCTCCTGCCCGCGGACCGGATCGCGGGCCTGCTGGAGCGGTCCGGGCTCACCCTCACGGCGCGCGTGGTGCAGGAGCCGGACGGAAGTTCGAAACGAAGGGTCGCCACGTTCCTGGCCCACCGGCCCTGAGGGCAGAGGCCTTCGGCGCGGCCCAGGGCCCCCGCCCAGCACCCCCGCGTCCTGCGCAACGCTCGCCGGGGCGCGTCCCCGCAAAAGCGGGCCGGTAGTCCCGGATTGGACTTGGTCCCCGGCAGCCGGTCGCGGCTAGCGTCACCGTCATGCGCATTCGAATCGTCGACGCCTTCACCGACCGCCCCTTCGCCGGCAACCCGGCCGGCGTCCTGCTCTTCGACGCCTTCCCGGACGACGCCCGCCTCCAGGACATCGCCCGCGAGGTCAACCACGCCGAGACCGCGTTCACCCACCGCCTCCCCGAGGGCGGCGAGGCCGACTGGGCCCTGCGCTGGTTCACACCGACCACCGAGGTCGCGCTGTGCGGGCACGCCACGCTGGCCGCCGCCCACGTGCTGCACACGACGGACGCCCACCGCGGACCGGTGCGGTTCGCGACCCGCAGCGGCGTGCTCACCGCGACACCCCAGGAGGACGGTTCCCTCACCCTGGACTTCCCGACGGCTCCCCTCACCGCGACAGAGATCCCCGACGGGGTCGCCGAGGCCCTCGGCGCCGAACCCCTCAGCACCTTCGACACCGGCCCCCACAGCGGCGACCTGCTGGTCGAGCTGGCCGACGAGAAGACCGTCCTCGGCCTCACCCCGGACCACAAGGCCCTCGCGCGGTACTCCGAACGCGGCATCATCGCCACCGCCCGCGCCGAAGACCCGGCCCAGGGCTACGACTTCGTCTCCCGCTGCTTCTTCCCGAACGTGGGCATCGACGAGGACCCGGTCACCGGCAGCGCCCACACGGCCCTCGCCCCGTTCTGGTCAGAGCGCCTCGGCAGCCCCGAGTTGACCGGCCTCCAGGCCTCCCCGCGCTCGGGCCGCGTCCGTACCCGGCTGCGCGGCGACCGCACCCTGCTCACCGGGCGCGCGGTCACCGTCATCGACGGTGAACTCCTCGCCTGAGAGCCACGCGCACGGAAAAGGGGTGCGCGAGCACGGGAAAGGGGCGTACGCATCCTCGTACGCCCCTCGCCGAATCCGTGCGATCCGCTCACGCCGTCGGCAGCCACCCCACCTTGCCCGCCAGCAGCGCGTACCCCACGAACGCCCCGATGTCGAGCAGCGAGTGGGCCACCACCAGCGGTCCGACCCGGCCCCAGCGCCGGTAGAGGTACGCGAAGACCAGCCCCATCGCCATGTTCCCGAGGAACCCGCCGATGCCCTGGTACAGGTGGTACGAGCCGCGCAGCACCGCGCTCGCCACCAGCGCCGTCCCCGGCGTCCACCCCAACTGCCCGAGTCGCCGCAGCAGATAGCCGACGACGATCACCTCTTCGAGCACCGCGTTCTGCAGGGCGGAGAGCACCAGTACGGGGTACTTCCACCACACGTCGGGCAGCGCCTCGGGAACCACCGTGAGATTGAAGCCGAACCCACGGGCCGCCAGGTAGAACGCGATGCCCGTACTGCCGATCACCGCCGCGATCGCCGTCCCCCGCCCGAGGTCCGGCCAGGGCCGCGTACGGTCGAAGCCGAGCGTGCGCATCCCCTCCCCCTCGCGCATCAACAGGTGGGCCACCAGCGCGACCGGCACCAGCGCCGAGGCGATGCCGAAGAGCTGCCACGCCAGATCCAGCCACGGACGTCCCGGCGCGGCCGAGGCGTTCAGGGTGGCCGCCTGATCCTTGAGGCCGCCCGGCTTCGTGACCGATCCGACGAAGCTGATCAGCGCGGAGACCCCGCTCGCACCGAGCGAGAGCCCGAGGACCAGCAGGGTCTCGTCCCGGAAAATCCGTCGTGAAAGCCGTTCCTCGGGAAAAGAACCGGCCACCGACCCCGCCTCCACCTGCACTCCCGCCTCCAGTTGAGTAATCCCGCCTCGTCCCCATCTTCGCCCCGCTAGGGTCTCGAAAGAAGTTGCGAAGATCGTGCGCGACAGGCCGTCGGGGGGACGGGCACCGTCGAGGCGTACCTCCCCCGTGTCCAGTCCTACGGCTGTTCACGGCCCGGGGCTCATCAGGGAGGGCATCACGCCATGGGACGTCACAGCTTGCCCGACGGGTACGGAGCGGGTGGCGCCGACCCCCGCCTTCGCGCCCGCCGCCGCAACGTGGCCGTCGCCACCGTCCTGGTGCTCACCGTCGCGGCGGGCACCGCGGCCGCGGCGCACAGCGGCCTGTTCTCGTTCGGTTCCTCCTGCCGGGACGACGCGGTCCGGCTCGAGGTGGCCGCCTCGCCCGACATCGCCCCCGCCCTCGAGGCCGCGGCGGACCGCGCCCGCGCCCGCGACATCACCTCCGACGGCCACTGCCTGGACATCGGCGTGACGGCCCGTGAGGCGTACCGGGTCACGGACGCGCTCCTGTCGGGCCGGAGGTCCGACGTCCAGGTGTGGGTGCCGGACTCGGACCTCTGGGTGCAGCGCGTCACCGGGGACAGCGGGGCGACCCGGGTCACCCAGGCGGGTACCGTCGCCTCCTCGCCGGTGGGCGTGGCCGTGGTCCCGGCGGCCGCCCGATCACTGGGATGGCCCGACAAGACGTACACCTGGACCGAGCTGGCGGGCGCGGCCCTGGCGGACGACGGACTGAAGCTCGGCTCGGCCGACCCCGCGCGCAGCGCGACCGGTCTGCTGGCACTCACCCGGCTCACCTCCGCGGCGGCCGGCTCGAAGAGCGGCGACAACCGGGTCGCGGCGCTGGCGAAGGGGCTGTCGCAGCGCACGGCACGCGGTGACAGACAGGCCCTGGACACACTGCGCCACGACTCCTCGGACGATGGGCGGGGCGAACCGGAACGCAACGAGGCCCTGATCCTCTCCGAGCAGGCGACGTTCGCCCACAACTCCGCGACGGACAACGGCCCCGCGCTCGACCTGTTCTATCCGAAGGACGGATCGCCGCGGCTCGACTACCCCTTCACGCTGGTCGACGAGGCACGGCTGACCACCGACGAGAGCCGCGCGGCCCTTCGGTTCATGACGTACCTGGGCGAGTCCGACGGACGCGGGATCCTGCAGAAGCACGGCTTCCGTCCGGAGGCGGACACCGCACCCGACACGTTGATCACCAAGGCGGGCGGCCGGTCCCCGCAGCCGTACGCGGAGTCGGCACCCGAACCGGCGTCGGCCAGGGCTCTCCAGGAAGCCCTGGCCATGTGGACGATCACCGTCCAGAGCGCCCGCGTCACGACGGTCGTCGACGCCTCCGCGTCCATGGCGCGGACGGTTCCCGGCACCGAGCGGACCCGCATGGACGTCACCCGGGAGTCGCTGCTGCAGGCCCTGGCCACCTTCACCTCCGAGGACGAGGTCGGGCTCTGGGAGTTCTCCACGAAGCTCCGGGGCGACCGCGACTACCGCGTTCTGGTGCCGACCCGGCGACTCGGCGACCGGGCGGGCGGCGGCACACAGCGCGACAGGCTGTCGGCGGCGTTCAAGGGCCTGAAGCCGGTGCCCGGTGGCGCGACGGGCCTGTACGACACGACGCTGGCCGCGTACCGGGCCGCCACCGAGTCGTACGTGCGGGGAAAGTTCAACGCGCTGGTCGTGCTGACCGACGGGGTGAACCAGGACCCGGGCAGCATCTCGCGCTCCGGGCTCGTCGCCGCGCTGGAGGAGCTGGCCGATCCCGACCGTCCGGTCCCGCTGATCGCGATCGCCGTGGGCCCGGAGGCCGACCGGGAGGAGGCCGAGCAGATCGCCGCGGCGACCGGCGGCTCCGGCCACAAGGTCAGCGAGCCGTCCCAGATCCACTCGGTCGTCCTGACGGCGATCGTGGCGGCGGGCAGCCAGGACTGACACCCGCCCGCCTGGTACGCCGACGCCCTTCAGGGAACCGCCCTCGCAGGCGTCGGCGCATCACACGGATTTCACCCCAGCGGCGCCGGTTCCGGCAGCCCCACCGGCCACGTGTGCACCGGCTCGCCGACCCGCATCAGCTCGGAGTACCGCTTGGTGGTCGCGGCCAGCGCGGCATCCCGGCCGAGCCCCTTCTCCAGGGCCTGGTGGAAGGTGGCCGCCTGCCAGCTCGCGCCGTTCACCCGGAGCCGGCACCGCTCCTCGATCACGCCCAGGTAGAAGTCCCGGTCGGCCGGCTCGACTCCCCACGCGTCCAGACCCGCCGCCGCCAGCGGGAGCAGCTCGTCCCGGATCAGGTCGACGGCGTCCACCTCGACCGTCCCGCCGTGGCGTCCCCGCCCCGGCCAGGTCAGCCGGGCGTCGATGCCCTCCCGGCACGCGGCGTCGAAGTTGTCCGCCGCGGCCTCGAAGGGCAGCCGTGTCCAGACGGGCTTCGCCTCGTCGGCGAGCGCGCGGACCAGCCCGTAGTAGAACGCCGTGTTGGCGATGACGTCGGTGACGGTGGGGCCGGCGGGCAGCACGCGGTTCTCGACGCGCAGATGCGGCACCCCGTCGGCGATGTCGTACACCGGGCGGTTCCAGCGGTAGACGGTGCCGTTGTGCAGGACCAGCTCGGAGAGCTTGGGGATCCCGCCGCCGTCGAGCACCTTGAGCGGATCCTCCTCGTCGCAGATCGGCAGCAGCGCCGGGAAGTAACGCAGGTTCTCCTCGAAGAGGTCGAAGGCGGACGAGATCCACCGCTCGCCGAACCACGTGCGCGGCCGGACCCCTTGGGCCTGCAACTCCGGCGGCCGGGTGTCCGTGGACTGCAGGAACAGCGGGGGCCGGGACTCCCGCCATAGTTCGTGCCCGAACAGGAACGGCGAGTTGGCCCCGATCGCGACCTGTGCGGCGGCGACCGCCTGCGCCGCGTTCCAGACGTCCGCGAAGCGGGCCGGGGTGACCTGCAGATGCAGCTGGACGGAGGTGCACGCCGCCTCAGGCGCGATGGAGCGCGAGGTGCAGACGAGTCGCTCCACCCCGTCGATGTCGAGCGCGAAGTCCTCGCCGCGGGCGGCCACGATCTGGTCGTTCAGCAAGGTGTAGCGGTCGACGTCCGACAGGTTCGAGGAGACCAGGTCGTCGCGGCCGAGGGTCGGCAGAATGCCGATCATCACGATTCCGGCGTCGACCTCGTTCGCCTTGCGGTGCGCATACGCGAGGGACGTGTTCAGTTCCTCTGAGAGCTGGTCGAAAACCCTCCCGGCCAGTCGATGGGGAGCAATGTTCACTTCAAGATTGAACATGGCAAGTTCTGTTTGGAAATCCTTGCTGGCTATCCGGTCGAGTACTTCCGCATTCATCATCCGCGGCATGCCGTCGGGCCCCGCGAGATTCAGCTCGATCTCCAGCCCCATCAGATTCCGCGGACGCTCGAAGCGCTGCTCCGCCAGCAGCCGCTCGAGTCCCGTCAGGCACTGCTGCAGCTTCCTGCGGTAGCGCTGCCGATCGGACAGGTCGAACGACCCCGCCACGACCTTCTCTCCCATCGAAGTTCCCTCCTCGGATGGGTAGGCCGATGCTCCGGCCGCTCTGGTACACGGTCACGGTGGATGATGCCCCGGCAACGCGATCCATAACGTCCCCGGGCGGGCCCCTGGCCCGCTACGCTGAACGCGAGTACCCCCGGGCACATTCACCAGGCATGGTGCAGCGTGCAGTTTCACTCCGGCACGCGCTCGTGAAAAACGCCGACGAGAATCGGCCGACCGCTCCGGCGGGGTATTTCGAGGTCAGCTCCGCGCGACCCCTGCGGAACACGGATGAATCACACGTTTCGCCGACCGAATAGGCTCTTGTTCTTCATACGCGGAACAGCTAGACGAAACATTGTGTGAACACGTGTCGTATAAACTCCGCAAACGAGGCAGAGAGTAGGCGCTCGCCGTCGTTGCATCCGCCCCTCTGACCCCGAGAGCTGACAGTGTCGTCCGCCCCCGCCCTCGCGCCACCCTGCCTGTCGAATGAGAGGCGACCCACCATGCCGCTGCATGTCCCCCCGGCTCCCGCGCCCGCCCTGCGCTCCGTCCTCACGGCACTCGGTTCCCCCACCGCTGTCCGCGAGGCGCGAACTCCGTCGCTGCGCGCCGCGCAGGGACCCGTGACCCCCGAGACCCCGCTGCCCGTCCACGTGCTCGACCGGATCACGCCCGCCGGCGCCTCCGCCACCCGCCTCGCCGGGTGGCGGTTCCTGATCCGCAGCGGCGAGCGCGCCGTGGCCGCCGCCGAGACGATGCTGACTCCCGACGGCTGGGCCTTCTCCCACTTCTTCGAGGGCCCCTACGTCACCGCCACCGAGCGCGCCCTGCGGCAGGCGGAGAACATGCAACAGCCCTACCAGCCGCGGCTCCTGTCCGTGCCCGAGCTGTACATGCTCACGCTCTGGCTGCACGGCGACTGCGCCGCGGACGGTGCCACCGGACAACCGCTGGCCACCGATCTGCTGGTGCCGCTGGCGCCCGCCCCGCCCGGTATCGCCGCCCACCGTCCGCACCGGGTCGCCGAACTGCTGCCCGTCCTCACCCACCGGCTGACACCCGCGACTCCCGCGGCCCCGCTGCTCGGCTCTCCCGCGTAGGCGCGCCCACCGGGGCCGCCCACCCCCGTCGCAGGCACCGTGCCCCGCAGTCGGTCGACGACTGCGGGGCACGCCGCTCCTTCGGGCTCCTCCGCGCTCGTCCGAGCCTTGTTCCCCTCGCGCCCGTCCGGACTAGCCCCATCCGACCACCGCGAACCACCCGAAGGGACAGTGCAGTTGGGATGAACCGCCCGCACGGGTGATGCGTCATCAACCTGTGAGAAGTGCTGCTGCCAAATCCCTGCGGATTGACGCCCGTAGGGCAACACTGGTTCCAGACCGACTTATCAACGGGGGGCGGCCATGAACAGCGTTCCGAGCCGCAGGACAGATACGACAGCCAGCTCACACGTCACGACACAGCGAAAGAACCCATCCATGTGCCAGCACCAGCCACCGTGTCCCACAGCCGACTCCGCCGACCGGGAAGCCGCCCTTCATGTGGCGCACCACCCGGAGCAGGGATGGAGCCTGCTGTGCAACGGCGTCGTCCTGTTCGAGGACACCGGTGAGCTCCTGCCCGACGGTCAGATCATCGCCCCGCACCGCCCACTGGGCACCGCGCAGGTGATGACGGCCGCCTGAGCCGCACACCGGGTGGCCGCGACGGCCACCCGCGCACAAGAGGGGCCGGCCCGGAGAATCACTCTCCGAACCGGCCCCGACGTATGTCCCGCGGTGACTACTCCTCGTAAGCGTCCAGCGGCGGGCAGGAGCAGACGAGGTTGCGGTCGCCGTACGCCTGGTCGATCCGGCGGACCGGCGGCCAGTACTTGTCCGCGGCCGAGACACCGGCCGGGAAGACGGCCTCGGCGCGGCTGTAGGCGTGCTCCCAGTCGCCGCCCAGCGCCGCCGCGGTGTGCGGAGCGCCGCGCAGCGGGTTGTCCTCGGCCGGCCACTCGCCCGTGCCGACCTTCTCGATCTCGGCGCGGATGGCGATCATCGCCTCGCAGAACCGGTCGAGCTCCACCAGGTCCTCGGACTCGGTCGGCTCGATCATCAGCGTCCCCGCCACCGGGAACGACATCGTCGGCGCGTGGAAGCCGTAGTCGATCAGCCGCTTGGCGATGTCGTCGACGCTGACACCGGTCGCCTTGGTCAGCCCGCGCAGGTCGATGATGCACTCGTGCGCGACGAGTCCGCCCGGACCGGTGTACAGCACCGGGTAGTGCGGCTCCAGGCGCTTGGCGATGTAGTTGGCGGACAGCACCGCCACCTGCGTCGCCCGCTTGAGGCCTTCGCCGCCCATGAGCCGGACGTACGCCCACGAGATCGGCAGGATGCCGGCGGAGCCCCAGGGAGCGGCCGAGATCGGGCCGACGCCGGTCTCCGGACCGGCCGCGGGCTGCAGCGGGTGGTTCGGCAGGTACGGGGCGAGGTGCGCGCGGACACCGACCGGTCCCACGCCCGGGCCACCGCCGCCGTGCGGGATGCAGAACGTCTTGTGCAGGTTCAGGTGCGAGACGTCGCCGCCGAAGTGGCCCGGCTTGGCCAGACCCACCAGCGCGTTGAGGTTGGCCCCGTCGACGTACACCTGGCCGCCCGCCTCGTGCACCTGGGCGCAGATGTCGGCGACGTGCTCCTCGAAGACACCGTGCGTGGAGGGGTACGTGATCATCAGGACGGCGAGTTCGTCGCGGTACTGCTCGATCTTGGCCCGCAGGTCCTCGACGTCGATCTCGCCGTCCCCGGCGGTCTTCACAACGACGACCTTCATGCCGGCCATCACGGCACTGGCGGCGTTGGTGCCGTGCGCGGAGGACGGGATGAGGCAGATGGTGCGCTGCTCGTCACCGTTGGCGCGGTGGTAGCCGCGTACGGCGAGCAGACCCGCCAGCTCGCCCTGCGAACCGGCATTGGGCTGCAGCGAGACGTTGTCATAGCCGGTGACCTCGGCGAGCCGCTCCTCCAGTTCACGGATGAGGGTCAGATACCCCCCCGCCTGCTCGGCGGGCGCGAACGGGTGCAGCTGACCGAACTCGGGCCAGGTGACCGGCTCCATCTCGGTCGTCGCGTTGAGCTTCATCGTGCAGGAGCCGAGCGGGATCATGCCGCGATCGAGCGCGTAGTCCCGGTCGGACAGCCTGCGCAGGTAGCGCAGCATGGCGGTCTCGGAGCGGTACTGGTTGAAGACCGGGTGCGCGAGGTAGTCGTCGGTGCGCAGCAGCTGCTCGGGCAGCGTGTCCGCGGCCGAGGCGTCCAGCTCCTCGATGTCGGCCTCGACCCCGAACGCGGACCAGACGGCGGCGAGCTGCTTGCGGCCGGTGGTCTCGTCGCAGGCGATCGACACGTGGTCGGCGTCCACGAGGTGCAGGTTGACCCCGCCCTCGCGGGCGGCGGCCACGACCGCGGAGGCGCGGCCCGGCACCCGTGCGGTCAGCGTGTCGAAGTAGGCGCCGTGGACGACCTCGACACCGCCGGCGCGGAGGCCCGCGGCGAGGATCGTGGCGTAACGGTGCGTGCGCCGGGCGATCGTCCGCAGGCCCTCGGGTCCGTGGTACACCGCGTACATGCCGGCCATCACGGCGAGCAGCACCTGAGCGGTACAGATGTTGCTGGTGGCCTTCTCGCGGCGGATGTGCTGCTCACGGGTCTGCAGGGCCAGGCGGTAGGCCTTGTGCCCGTCCGCGTCGACGGACACGCCCACGAGCCGCCCGGGCAGGCTGCGCGCGAACTTCTCGCGCACCGCCATGTAACCGGCGTGCGGCCCGCCGAAGCCCATCGGCACACCGAAGCGCTGGGTCGTGCCGACCGCGATGTCGGCACCGAGGTCGCCGGGTGCGGTGAGCAGGGTGAGCGCGAGCAGGTCGGCGGCGACGGTGACCACCGCACCGAGCTCGTGCGCCTGCTCGATCACCGGCTTGATGTCGCGTACGGCACCGGAGGCGCCCGGGTACTGGATCAGCACGCCGTTGATCTCGCGCCCGGCGACCTCGGCCGGGATGCCCTCGGCGAGGTCGGCGACGACGACCTCGACACCGGTGGGCTCGGCGCGGGTCTCGATGACGGCGATGGTCTGCGGCAGGGCGTCCGCGTCGACGAGGAAGAGGCCCTTCTTGTTCTTGCCCATCCGCCGGGACAGCGCCATCGCCTCGGCGGCGGCGGTGCCCTCGTCGAGCAGCGAGGCGCCTGAGGTCGGCAGCCCGGTCAGCTCGGCGACCACGGTCTGGAAGTTGAGCAGCGCCTCCAGGCGGCCCTGCGAGATCTCCGGCTGGTAGGGCGTGTACGCGGTGTACCAGGCCGGGTTCTCCATGACGTTGCGCAGGATCACCGGCGGCGTGAAGGTGCCGTAGTAGCCGAGGCCGATCATCGAGTCGAGCACCTGGTTGCGGTCCGCGAGGGAGCGGAGCTCCGCCAGGACCTCGGCCTCGGTGCGCGCACCCGGCAGGTCGAGGGCGTCGGCGTTCTTGATGACGTCCGGGACCGCGGCGGCCGTGAGCTCGTCGAGCGAGCCGTATCCGACCTGCGCGAGCATCTTGGCCTGGGCCTCGTGGTCGGGCCCGATGTGGCGCTGCTCGAAGGGGATGCCCTGTTCGAGCTCGGAGAGCGGAATGCGATGGGCGGTCATTGCGGAGGCCTCCTGGTCTGACGCGACCTTCGGGGGGTACCACGACGCGGGTACCCCGACGGCCTCCCCCTCTGTCATCTCAACCTGAGAGCTTCACCGGCCCGTCCCGACGGACGACCCGGCTTTCACCGTCGGTGAGAGCGGGAGCCCGACGACACCCGCCCTGCTTTCCAGAGTGACCTCGTCCGTGCGGTACGTGTGCCTGAGAGATTCCGGGGAGGATTTGCTCCTTCGGCGCCTCCGGTCTCGCCGGAGGACTCTCCCGCACGGGGTCAGCAGCCGCTTGCCAGCCTACCAGCGAGGACGACGCACGGGCTTTCGAGTGGCCACCTTCCTGAATGTGCTCTTTTGTAGTGCTTACGGATGAGTTTTGCGACCAAGAGGAGGGCCCGTGCAGACCGACATCGATCCGCGCAACCTGATCGGCCGCAAGGCGTTCGACCGCAAGGGCACCAAGATCGGCACGGTCGACGAGGTGTACCTCGACGACGCCACCGGAGCGCCCGAGTGGGCGGCCATACGCACGGGCCTGTTCAGCCGGGACGCCTTCGTGCCGCTGGAGCCCAGCGAGGTCGTGGAAGGGGCTCTCCGGGTCCCCTTCGACCGCGCCCTCATCAAGGACGCGCCCGACTTCGGCGTGGGCCGCCACCTCTCTCCGGAACAGGAACTCCAGCTCTACCACCACTACGGCCTCGATCTGGCGTCCCCGGCCCCGCCCGACCACGACTTCGGCCGGCTCGCGGGCTCCGAGGAGGCCTGACCGGCCCGCCCTCCGGGATCCCCCTCCGCATCCGTCACGGGCGCCGCCGGCCCTGGGTCCTCCCCTGCGGCGCCGGCAGCGTCCAGCGCCGCCGCGACCAGGGGAAGCGGTTCGGCGGGCTCCAGCGCGGGATCGTCGGTCCGGAACGTACGGACCCGGCCGGGCTCCGAGTACGGCGTCTCGAAGCGCACCGTGACGCGCCCCAGACCGCTTCCCTGCACCCAGCCGTGCCCGTACTCGGCGTGCCGCACGTCGTGCCCCGCGGGCCAGCGCCGCTCGGCCGGCGGTGCCGCCTCCGCGACGGCCTCCTGCGCGCCCTCCTCCTCGGCCTGCTCCTGCGCCAGCAGCTCGCCCGCGGCGGCCTGGGCCTGCGCGAACAGGTCCTCCTGCGTGTAGTCGGCCAGCCCCGTCACGCCGACGCCCAGCAGCCGCACCCCGCCCGTCGTGTCCACCGAGTCCAGCAGCCGGGCAGCGGCCTCGCGCACCACCGACGGATCGTCCGTGGGCCCGCGCAGCGTCTCGGACCGGGTCAGCGTGGAGAAGTCGTACCGCCGCACTTTGAGCACCACGGTCCGCCCCGACCGCCCGGCGCCCCGCAACCGCTGCACACATCGGTCGGCCAGCCGCTGCACCTCCGTGGCGACCCGCACCCGGTCGTGGATGTCCACCTCGTAGGTGTCCTCGACCGACACCGACTTCGTCTCCCGCTCGGCCACCACGGGCCGGTCGTCGTGGGCGAGGGCCATCGCGTGGAGCGCGTGCCCGTGGGCCTTCCCCAGCAGCCGCACCAGCTCGTCCTCGCCGGCCTCGGCGAGCTCCTCGACAGTGGTGATCCCGGCCCGCCGCAGGTGGTCCCCGGTCGCGGGCCCCACGCCCGGCAGCGTCCGCACCGACAGCGGCCCCAGCAGCGCGCGCTCGGTGCCCGGCTCGATCAGCACCAGTCCGTCGGGCTTGGCCTGCTCGGAAGCGATCTTGGCGAGCATCTTGGAGGCCGCGAGCCCCACCGACCCGGTCAGCCCCGTGACGGCCCGGATGTCCGCGCGCAGCTTCCCGCCGACCAGCCGCGCCGACGTCTCGTCCCAGGCCGTCCCCCCGGCCTCCAGATCGACGAACGCCTCGTCCAGGCTCAGCGGCTCCACGAGCGGCGACAGCGCCCGCAGCAGGCCCATCACCTGCTCGCTGACCTCCCGGTACAGCCCGAAGCGCGGTACGAGGTACGCGGCGTTCGGCGCGAGCCGGCGCGCCTGCGCCATGGGCATCGCGGAATGCACCCCGAAGACACGGGCCTCGTACGAGGCGGTGGCGACCACACCGCGCACGCCCAGCCCGCCCACGACCACGGCCTTGCCGCGCAGGCTCGGCTTGGCCGCCTGCTCGGCCGAGGCGAAGAAGGCATCCATGTCGAGATGCAGGATCGTGGGCGTGGTTCTCACATGTCCGATGCTGCCCTACGCCACTGACAATGCCCCGTCGCGCGGGGGCTCCTCCCCCGGCCGTCGTCGCGTCGGCGCCACCGGGCGCCGACGGACCGCGTGACGTCAGACCGCGCGGTTGCGCCGCCGGGCCAGTTCGTCGGTGGGGTTCTGCCCGACGAGCGTCTCGCCGGTGTCGACCCGCTCGCCGTGCAACTGGGAGAGCGCGCCCTCCACGTCCCGCCAGACGACCCCCACGGCGATCCCGAAGACGCCCTGACCGCCCTGGAGCAGCGCGTGGACCTCGTCCGGCGAGGAGCACTCGTAGACCGTCGCGCCGTCGCTCATGAGCGTCATCCGCTCCAGATCACGGAACCCGCGCTCACGCAGGTGCTGGACCGCGGTGCGGATGTTCTGCAGCGAGACCCCCGTGTCGAGGAACCGCTTGACGATCTTCAGGACCACGACGTCCCGGAAGCTGTAGAGGCGCTGCGTCCCCGATCCGTGGGCCGGTCTCACACTCGGCTCGACCAGGCCGGTACGGGCCCAGTAGTCCAGCTGGCGATAGGTGATACCCGCCGCCGCACACGCCGTGGGACCGCGGTAACCGATCTCCTCGGACACCGCCCCTCCGTCCGGCACCGCTGTCGGCCGCTGTGGAGCGGGGCCGGCCGCGTTGCCGTGAAGCGGGTACGGGCCGCTCTCCCCCAGACGTCCGGGGGCACCCCCAGCCGTACCGTCGCCGCTGCTTCTCACGCCGACCTCCGTCCTTGAACTGCCTTCTCGACGGTAGGCAGTCGCCAGGGGTGCGTCAACGATCGCCACACTCGGCACGCCGAGTGATAATCACCCTAGGAGTGGTTTCCCGTGCCCCACCGCGGGGAAAGGCTAGCCGAATGCTCTCCGCACGGGCCGTCACCACGCTCACTGGCCCCCGGCATGTGCCGGTCGGATTCCCGGGCGTCCGGGGACGTCACTGACTGTTGGTCCCGAAGTCCTCGGGAGAGATCTGGTCGAGGAACTCGCGGAACTTCTCCACCTCGTCCTCCTGCTCGTCCGGGATCGCGATCCCCGCGTCGTCGAGCACCCCGTCGCTGCCGTAGATCGGCGTCCCGGTGCGCAGCGCGAGCGCTATGGCGTCGGACGGCCGCGCGCTCACCTCCACCCCGCTGGCGAACACCAGCTCGGCGTAGAAGACGCCCTCACGCAGGTCCGTGATGCGCACTTCGGTGAGCTCCTGGCCGACGGCCTCCAGCACGTCCTTGAACAGGTCGTGGGTCAGCGGTCTTGCGGGGGCCATGCCCTGCTGGGCGAAGGCGATCGCCGTCGCCTCCCCCGGGCCGATCCAGATGGGGAGGTAGCGGTCGCCTCCCACTTCGCGCAGGAGCACGATCGGTTGGTTGGAGGGCATTTCGACCCGGACACCTACGACATCGAGCTCGTTCACACAGCAACCCTAGGCCGTGCTCGGGACGTTTGGGTAGTCGGGCACAGAACGGGTGGACGATCCGCCACCGGCGAACACCCCGCTCAGGGCAGTCGAACACCCAGCGCGGTCTGCACCAGAGCCGCGTGGAGCTTGACCGTGAGGCCCGCCAGTTCCTTCGTACGGGCCTCGGCATGGGCCCTGGTCTGCGGGTTGCGGTGGCGCCGCTGCGGCGCCACCACCTGGTCGACGAGGCCGGCCTCACGGTCGGCGGCGGCCTTCATCGCCCGGAGGTGGCGCGGCTCGATCCCGAACCGCCCCAGCTCGACCACGAGCGCGGCGACCGTGACCACCTCGGCGTCGTACCCGCCGTCCGGCAGTGGAGTGACGAGCCCGTACGACTCCCACTCCTTGAGCTCCCGCTCGTCGATCTCGGCGGCGGCCAGCAGCTCGTCACGGCCGATACGGGCCGCTGTGGGCGCCTCCGGGTCCGTCAGGAGGTCTCCGAGGCGCTCACCGTCGCCGACGTCCCGCTGGCGCCCCAGCGTGGGCAGCCGCACCTCTTCGCCGCGCTCCAGGGCGTCCAGGTGCTCCCGGATGACCTTCAGCGGCAGATAGTGGTCCCGCTGCATCCGCAGGACGTGGCCGAGCCGCTCGACGTCGTGCGCGCTGAACTTGCGGTACCCCGAGGGGGTCCGCTGTGGCTCGATGAGCCCCTCCGCCTCCAGGAATCTGATCTTGGAGATGGTCACTTCGGGGAACTCTTCGCGCAGCATGTTCAGCACCGAGCCGATGCTCATCAGCCCGCTGTCCGCGGCGGCGGTACCGCTGCCGGTACCGCCGCTCGGTGTTTGAAGCATGGACCTTCCCTGGGTCCCCCCGGACGGAGTTCGGGTCGTCAGACGCCCCGCTGGCTCGCGTAGAACACCAGCCGGTACTTGCCGATCTGCACCTCGTCGCCGTTCGACAGGGCGACCTGGTCGATCCGCTCCCGATTGACGTACGTACCGTTCAGGCTGCCGACGTCGGCCACCGTGAACGACCCGTCCGCGGCGCGACGGAACTCCACATGGCGACGCGACACGGTCACGTCGTCGAGGAAGATGTCGCTCTGCGGATGGCGCCCCGCCGTGGTCAGCTCACCGTCCAGCAGGAAGCGGCTGCCCGAGTTCGGACCGCGGCGCACCACGAGGAGCGCCGAACCGATCGGCAGGGCGTCGACGGCCGCCTGCGCCTCCGGGGAGAGCGCCGGCGACGGCGTCTGGCCCGTCACCTCGGAGTCGTAGGCCTCGAGGCCGGAGATGGAGATCGTGGAGGTCGTCTCGGACGGCCGCTCGGGAACGGCACCGCCCCGCAGCGGCGCACCGCAGTTGGAACAGAACCGGCTGTTCTCCGCGTTGCGGTTGCCGCACCTCGTACACACCAGGGCCGACATGGACGGATCCTCCTGCCGCGGCTGCCCCCCAGGGGCTTGGGACGCGTACGGATCCGAGGCGAAGCCTCCACCCGCACCCGAGGTCGACGGATCTCCGAAACCTATGCGCCCGGACGCGGCAGGGTCAACAGACGGCGCGCCCTGACCACCGGGAATGTCACCGCCCGGACCAGCGACCTGATCCCGGAACAGCGGGCGCTCGCCGCCCTGTCCCTCCCCGTCCCCGGGGCGCGGTGCACGGTGCCGGGCAGTCGCGTTGTCGCTGCCCTCTCGTGCGCTCTTGCCGAACAACTTCGCAAACAACTTCACGGGCGATTCCCCTTGACCGAAACAGACCCGCCCGTGGGGCAGGACGAACCCTGATTGAACACACCGGTCGACCCGGACATCCTCACAACGTCCGTATCCACCTGACAGTTTCCACCACGCACCACCCATTCGGTGCGCCGACCCCCCGCAACCTCCTGCCCTGGCCCGGCGGCCCCCATGCGCCCGCCGCTCACCGCGAGGACGACCGAGCGTAGTCAGGCCGCTTCGCCGCTCGCAAGGCATCCACAACGATCTTCGTCGAGCGGTCCACCGTGACGGTGGCCTGCTCCTTCTCCAGCGTCTGCACCACGCCTCCGGGGATGTTGAGCGCCGGCTCCAGGTCCTGCGGCTTGCCGATGACCTTGAAACGATAGGGCTGGGTGATCTTGTTCCCGTCGACGCTCACTCCGCCTCCGGAATCCGTCAGATAGGTGTCGGCGACCACCCGTACTCCGTTGACCTGGATCGCCTCCGCCCCGGCCGCGCGCAGTTCCTGGATCGCATCGAGCAACATGTCCGCCTGGACCGTCCCCTTCGTGTCGTCGATGGTCACCGTGATGCCGGGCCCCTGGGCCGCCACCGTGCCCGCCAGAATGCCGAGTTGCTTCTCCTTCTCGACCGTCTGCTTGCGGGCCTCCTCGGCCTGGTTGGAGCTGTTGCGCAGTTCGGTCCGCTGATCCTCCAGACCCTGCTTCTCGTCCTCAAGACGCTGAGTACGGTCGTCGAGTTCATCGAGGATGCGTACGAGATCCTCCTGGCGCGCGCCCCGCAGGGCGCTGCCGCTGTCGCTGTTGGAAGCGACCTGCACGGCCAGCCCGAAGCCGAGACCGAACAGCAGCAGCGCCACGATGAGTTGGGCCCGCGTCACCCGGGGCGGCCACAGCCCCTTGGCCAGCCGCTGACGACCGGTCAGCGACGGCTCCCCAGCGTCCGGTTCCGCCCGGTCCGTCCCGGGTCCGGACGGCTCGGGCGCCGCGGGCACCTCCTCGGGCAGCTCCCTGCGCAGGCGGTGCTCCGAACTCTCGGCCGTCTCGGCGCTCTCGGCGCCATCGGAGGCCTTGGGCGTCTTGTCCTCGTCGCTCATCGGTCTCACGCCCGGAAGACGTGCCGGCGGATGGCCGCGGCGTTGGAGAAGATCCGGATGCCCAGGACGACCACCACACCGGTGGAGAGCTGGGCACCGACGCCCAACTTGTCGCCCAGGAATACGATCAGTGCGGCCACGACCACGTTCGACAGGAAGGACACCACGAAGACCTTGTCGTCGAAGATGCCGTCGAGCATCGCGCGCAGGCCGCCGAACACGGCGTCGAGCGCCGCGACCACGGCGATCGGAAGATAAGGCTCGACGACGGCCGGGACCTCGGGCCGGACCAACAATCCAGCCACGACTCCCACGACGAGGCCCAGTACGGCGATCACGATGTGCCCTTCTCTGTGCTCGGCTCTGCTGTTCGTACGATCACACTCGGCGCGGCGGGCAGGCGGAGGTCGTCCTCCACGGAGATGCCGGTCCGGATGTGGAAGTTCTCCTGCAGCGCGTTCAGATAAAGCCCGTCCGCGCTGTTCTGGAACCGGGTGCTCAGCCGCTTGCCGTCCCCCACCGCGAGCACCGTGTACGGCGGCACGAGCGGCTTGTTGTCGACCAGTATCGCGTCACCCGCGGCGCGGATCGCGGACAGTGCCGTCAGCCGCTGTCCGTTGATCGAGACGGCCTCGGCGCCGGACTGCCACAGCCCGTTGACGACACGCTGCATGTCGCGGTCGCGCACCCGGCCCGTGTCGGAGAAGTCGGAGGTCTCGCGCGGATCGCCGTTGCCTCCCGAGGAGGCGTCCTTGGCATCGTTCACGACCAGTTTCACTCCGGGGCCGTGCACCGCCGTGGCACCCGAAAGGATGCCCACCAGGTCGGCCCGGTCACTGCCGCCGTCCTTCTTCAACGCCTCACGCTGCTGTGCACTCACATCGTCACGCAAGGTGTCGACGGTGTCTTCCAGCTTGTCCGCGGAGGCGGTCTCGCTCTCGATGCGGTCGATGAGCTCCTGGCGCTCCTTGGCGACCGTGGGGGCGGCCACCCGCGCCTGTGCCGCCCCGACCGTCACCACCAGCCCTGCCAGCACCAGACCGGCCGCGAGGCCCAGCTTGGCCCGCAGCGTCTTCGGCATGCCGCCGGCGCCGTCGGACTCCTTCCGCGCGGCGGCCTCGGCATAACCGTCGTCGAGGCTGTGGTCCATCACGTTGGTGAGCAGCGACATGGAGGCATCCGGGCGCGCGGTTCGCGTGGGGGTGCTCCGAACGGGGGGCTGCTGCGGCATGCCGCACATCGTCGCACGTCGCGACTGCTACCTCCGAATGGCCCCACCGGCGTGCCGGACAGGCCCCCTTGGAGGCACTTGTCCGGCACGCCGCTTGCTCAGCGCCCGGCGCTGTCCACGATCGCCGCCCACTCGTCGAGCAGGGCCTGGGCCGACGCGTCGTCGGGTCCCTCGGCCCACAGATGCGTCACCGCCTCCGCGGGGTCGGGCAGCACCATCACCCAGCGCCCGTCGGCCTCCACGACCCGTACGCCATCGGTCGTGTCGACGGAGCGGTCCCCGGCGGCCTCCACGACGCGTCGCATGACGAGGCCCTTCACGGCCCACGGAGTGGCGAGGTCGCGCTTGAGCACGTGCGCCCGCGGGATCCGCGCGTCGATCTGGCTGAGCGTGAGCTGCGTCCGCGCCACCAGCCCGATGAGCCGTACGAAGGCAGCCGTGCCGTCGAAGACACTGCTGAACTCCGGGATGATGAAGCCGCCGCGGCCGTCGCCGCCGAAGATCGTCGACTCGTCGCGTCCGACCCGGGTCAGGTCGTCGGGCGACGTCGTCGTCCATTCGACCTGCGTCCCGTGGTACGCCGCCACCTGCTCGGCGATACGCGTGGTGGTCACCGGCAGCGCCACCCGGCCGCTGCGCCGCTCCGCGGCCACCAGGTCGAGGAGCACCAGCAGGGCCCGGTCGTCCTCGACGATCCGCCCCTTCTCGTCGACGAGCGAGAGCCGCTCACCGACCGGGTCGAAGCGCACCCCGAACGCGGCCCGAGCGGACGCCACGATCTCACCGAGCCGCACCAGCCCCGACCGGCGTGCCTCCACCGTCTCGGTGGGCCTCGACTCGTCGAGACCGGGGTTGATGGTGAGCGCGTCGACACCGAGCTTGCCCAGCAGGCTGGGCAGCACGAGTCCGGCGCTGCCGTTGGAGGCGTCCACGACGACCTTCAGCCCGGATTCCGCGATCCCGGTGGTGTCGACGTTGCGCAGCAGCGAACCGGTGTACGAGTCGTAGACGCTGGCCGGGAAGTGCAGGTCGCCGATCTCGCCCGGGAACGCACGCCGGTACTCCTGCCGCGCGAACACCCGGTCCAGCTTGCGCTGGCTCGCCTGCGACAGGTCGGCGCCGTCACCGTCGAAGAACATGATGTCGACCGAGTCCGGCACACCGGGGGTCGTCCGGATCATGATGCCGCCGGCGCTTCCTCGGGCGGTCTGCTGCCGGGCCACCGGCAGCGGCACGTTCTCCAGGTCGCGTACGTCGATGGCGCTGGCCTGCAGAGCCGAGATCACCGCGCGCTTCAGGGCACGGGCACCACGGGAGTGGTCACGGGCCGTCGTGACGGTGGAGCCCTTCTTGAGCGTCGTCGCGTATGCGCCCGCGAGACGCACCGCCAGCTCCGGGGTGATCTCCACGTTCAGGATTCCGGAGACACCGCGCGCACCGAACAGATGCGCCTGCCCCCGCGACTCCCAGATCACGGACGTGTTGACGAAGGCGCCGGCCTCGATCGTCTTGAAGGGGTAGACGCGTACGTTCCCCTGGATGATCGATTCTTCACCCACCAGGCACTCGTCACCGATGACGGCGCCGTCCTCGATCCGCGCCGCTCGCATGATGTCGGTGTTCTTGCCGACCACGCACCCGCGCAGATTGCTGTGCTGCCCGATGTACACGTTGTCGTGCACGACGGCCTTGTGCAGGAACGCGCCGCTCTTGACGACGACGTTGGAGCCGACGACGGTGTGTTCGCGTATCTCGGCGTCCGCTTCCACCTTGGCGTAGTCGCCGATGTAGAGCGGGCCGCGGAGCACAGCATCGGGATGCACCTCGGCACCCTCGGCCACCCAGACACCCGGGGAGATCTCGAAGCCGTCGATCTCGACGTCGACCTTGCGCTCCAGGACGTCGGCCTGCGCCTTCACATAGCTCTCGTGCGTGCCGACGTCCTCCCAGTAGCCCTCGGCGATGTAGCCGTAGATGGGCTTGCCTTCCTTCATGAGCTGAGGAAAGACGTCACCGGACCAGTCGACGGAGACATCGGCCTCGACGTAGTCGAAGACCTCCGGCTCCATCACGTAGATGCCCGTGTTCACCGTGTCGGAGAAGACCTGGCCCCAGGTCGGCTTCTCGAGGAAGCGCTCGACCTTGCCCTCCTCGTCCACGATGGTGATGCCGAATTCCAGGGGGTTCGGCACCCGCGTGAGGCAGACGGTGACCAGCCCACCCTTTTCCTTGTGGAAATTGATGAGGTCGGTGAGGTCGAAGTCGGTCAGCGCATCGCCGGAGATGACGAGGAAGGTGTCGTCCTTCAGCGCTTCCTCGGCGTTCTTGACGCTCCCTGCGGTACCGAGTGGCTTCTCCTCGTTGGCATAGGTGAGCTCCATCCCGAGCTCTTCGCCGTCCCCGAAGTAGTTCTTGACCAGCGAGGCCAGGAACTGGACGGTAACGACGGTCTCATTGAGCCCATGCCTTTTGAGCAGCCGAAGCACGTGCTCCATGATCGGGCGGTTCGCCACAGGCAGGAGCGGCTTGGGCATGCTCGAGGTCATAGGGCGAAGGCGCGTGCCTTCGCCTCCGGCCATCACGACGGCCTTCATGTCGGAAGCGTCCTCCTTGAAGAGACGGTCTAGCCGACTTCACCCGTCCAAATTGTCCCGCACATTTCGCCGGCGGGCCAACGAGCCACTACAGCCCCGCAATGGGCGAGCTCAATCGGCCATGGTGTCCGCCGTGACAAGACGGCGGACCTGAACCACGTAGAGGACTCCTGCCCACCAGTACAGGGTTGTACCCCACCCGGCGAACGCCCATCCGAAAATGGCTCCGACTGACGCGATCCAGCCGCTCGCGTCGCTGAGCAGCAGCAACGGGAAGGCGTACATCAGGTTGAAGGTCGCCGCCTTGCCCAGGAAGTTCACCTGCGGCGGCGGATAGCCGTGACGCCGGAGGATGCCCACCATGACCAGCAGGACCAGCTCACGCGCCAGCAGCACACCCGTCAGCCAGAGCGGGAGGATCTCCCGCCAGGTGAGACCGACGAGGGTGGACAGGATGTACAGACGGTCGGCCGCGGGATCGAGCAGCCGGCCTAGGCTGCTGATCTGGTTCCAGCGCCTGGCGAGCTTTCCGTCCAGGTAGTCGCTGATGCCGCTGAGCATGAGGATCAGAAGGGCCCAGACGTCGCTGTTGGGGCCGCCGAACTCGGGCCACAGGATCAGCCACAGGAAGACGGGTACGCCGACGAGGCGCGCCATGCTGAGGATGTTCGGGATGGTGAGCACCCGGTCTGTCTGGACGCGGGTCTCCTGGACCTCCACCCGGGGGCCTCCTGTGGGAACGAGCCAACGATGCCCCCTGACCTTACCCGCAGCCCTCACGCTGCGAGCCGGAGGGGTGCGGGCGCCGCCGGAAAACAAAAAAAGCTCCGGCTCTCGGGCAAATGCCCGAGAGCCGGAGCTCTAAAATTTGTTCGGCGGCGTCCTACTCTCCCACAGGGTCCCCCCTGCAGTACCATCGGCGCTGTAAGGCTTAGCTTCCGGGTTCGGAATGTAACCGGGCGTTTCCCTCACGCTATGACCACCGAAACACTATGAAACTGTCAACCGGAGCCGTGACCAATAGGCTACGACGGTTGTTCGTGGTTTCAGAACCAACACAGTGGACGCGAGCAACTGAGGACAAGCCCTCGGCCTATTAGTACCAGTCACCTCCACACCTTGCGGTGCTTCCAGATCTGGCCTATCAACC
>NZ_JBVHPY010000005.1:270028-399927 GCF_055567695.1 Streptomyces sp. NPDC026417 | reverse complement strand
CCTCCCCCCCCCCCCCCCCCCCGGGGGGAGAGCGTCCCCGTCCCGCCCCGCGCGCCCCCCCCCCCCCCCCCCCCGGACGGGGGTCTAGCAGCCGCCGCAGTTGTAGTACGTGACGTCCCAGTGGTTGCCCTCGTCGGCGTAGATGTTGCCGGAACCCGACTTGTACTGGGGGGCGCCGTCGCCGCGCAGGCCTATGTACGTGAAGTTGTTCTTGACGTAGCCGGTGACGCAGGTGGTCTTGCCGAAGTCGAGCTTGTAGCCGTTCCAGTGCGAGTAGGTGCCGCTCGCGTGGCCGGTCTCGGTGCCGCCGGTGATGTTGAGCGCGCAGCCGCTGGCCCGCTTGAGGGTCTGGGCGCCCTGCGCGGTGGCGAGGTTGAGCTGCTCGAAGGACGTGCAGGTGGGGTTGTTCCGGTCGGAACAACCGCCGGAGGAGGACCAGGTGATGCCGACCTCGCGGAACATCGAGGTGGCCGTGGCGTGGCTGATCTTGGTGACGGCGAAGGCGTCGGACGCGGTGCCGACGACGGCGACGCCGGGGGCGACCACGAGGGCGAGTGCGGTCAGGGCGGAGCGGATCTTCATGGGGTGTCCTTCCTGCTGGGGACCGTGCTGCTGTGGGGCGGCTGTGCAGGTGGAGCAGGGAGATGGTGCCCGAGGTCTACGCGTGTCCACCAGAGGCTGAACCGTCACAGCTCAAAGGCGCCGGAACGACCGGCAGGCAAAACGCACCGTAACGCCATGAACACCGTGCGGATGAAGTTGAAAACTCAACGGAATAGGTCTACGGTCGTCCGTGTTGACCTCGTTGAAAGTTAAACAGACTCCGCGGTTGCGGGTTCCGGACGGAACCGCGACCCGTCCCCTCAAGGAGCACGACATGGGAATCTTCGGCCGCAAGACCACCACCACCGAGACCTCCGCCCCGGCGGTCGCCACGATCGCGGCGCCCTCCGCCGACCTGGCCGCGCTGAGCGGCGACTACACGATCGACCCGGCCCACTCGACGATCGGCTTCGTCGCCCGCCACGCGATGGTCACGAACGTCAAGGGCAGCTTCAAGGAGTTCGACGGCACGCTGCACCTGGACGGCTCGGACCCGGCGAAGTCCACCGCGTCGCTCGACATCCGGATGGACAGCGTCGACACCGGCTCCGCCGACCGTGACGGCCACCTCAAGAGCGCCGACTTCTTCAAGACGGACGAGTTCCCCACGATGACCTTCCGGTCCACCGCGGTGGAGTCCCTGGGCGGCGACGACTACCGGATCACCGGTGACCTGTCGATCCTCGGCACCACCCGGCCGGTCGCCATCGACCTGGAGTTCAACGGCGCCGCGAAGGACCCGTTCGGCAACGAGCGCGTGGGCTTCGAGGGCACCTCGGAGATCCTGCGCTCCGAGTTCGGCCTCACCTGGAACGCGGCGCTGGAGACCGGCGGCGTCCTGGTCTCGGACAAGATCAAGCTGAACTTCGACATCTCCGCGATCAAGAACGCCGAGTGAGCCTTCGGGCCCCTCACCCGACGCGCCCGCCCTCGCCACTCCCCCGTACCCGGAGGGCGGGCGCTCCCCGCGTCCGGCAGCCGTCGCCCGCCCTCCCGCACACGGAGGGCGGGCGCTCCGCCGTCCGGCGGCCGTCGCCCGCTCCCGCCGTCACGGGGGCGGGCGTTCGTCATGTCCGGTCCTCGCCCCCGGGGGCTTCCGACTCCTCCAGTCCGGCCACCACGGCGTCCAGCCGGGCCGCCCGGAGCGCGGGGTCCCGCGCCTTCAGCAGACCCAGCATGGCCGTGTACCGCTCCGTCCTGTTGAGCCGCGCGAAGGCCTCCGCGGCCTTGGGACTGCGCTCCAGCGCGGCCGCGAGATCGTCGGGGACGGCGGCGTTGCGCTGCGACTCGTACGCCCGGTCCCAGCGCCCGTCGGCCCTGGCCGCCGCCACCTGGGCCACGCCCCCGGGCCGCATCCGGCCCGCCGCCGTCAGTTCCTCCACCCGGCGCACGTTCACCATCGACCAGTCGCTGCCGGGCCGGCGCGGGGTGATCCGCTGCAGGAAGTACGTCTCGTCGAGGCCCTTGCGGTGGCCGGTGATCCAGCCGTGGCAGAGCGCGACGTCGTTGACCTCCGCGGCGGTGACGGAGGTGGCGCCGGAGCCCTTCTTGGCGATTCTCAGCCAGACCCCGGCATGCCCGCCCGGGTGCGCGGACAGCCACGCGTCCAGTTCGGCGGCGTCGCCGAAGTCCATGGTCTGCTCACCGTCGGCACCGCTCGCGCTCGCAGGAGTCATGCGAGCACCGTAGGCCGGACCGGCGCGAACCGCGGTGCCTTCGTCATCGGGCGTCGTACTCCAGGCGGGCGTCCTCGACCCGGTCCAGATGGACGGCGGCCCATTCGGCCAGGGTCGCGAACAACGGCGCCAGACTGCGGCCGAGTTCGCTGATCTCGTACTCCACCCGGGGCGGGACCTCGGGGTGGTAGGTACGGACGACGAGGCCGTCGCGCTCCAGTTGGCGCAGCCGCTGCGTCAGCACCTTCGGAGTGATCCTGGCGATGCGGCGCTCCAGTTCCACGAACCGCTGCCGCCCGTATTCGTTGAGCGCCCACAGGATCGGCGTCGTCCAGCGGCTGAAGACGATGTCGACCACCGGTGCGATCGGGCAGGCCACCTCCGGGTCGATCTCGATGCGGACCGGCTGCGCTGTGACGTCGGTCACGAATTGCCCCTCTCCCCATTACTTTCCCCTAGGTACCTACTATGCCTGCGCCAGTAGCTTCCTCTCAGTCCACAAGGGGTACGGGATGAGGGAGCAGTCATGATCGTGGTGACCGGAGCTACGGGCAACGTCGGCCGACCGCTGGTAACGGAGCTGGCCGCGGCGGGCGAGCGGGTGACGGCCGTCTCGCGCGGGGCGGCGGACGTACCGGAGGGAGTGCAGCACGTCCGCGCCGACCTGACCGATCCGGCGGGGCTCGGCCCCGTCTTCGACGGAGCCGACGCGCTCTTCCTGCTGGTCTCGGGCGAGTGGCTCGCCGCCGGAGGCGATCCGGGCAGCATCCTCGACGCCGCCCGCGCCGGCGGTGTGAAGCGGGTCGTCCATCTGTCCTCGCAGGGCGTCGCGACGCGGCGTCATCCGCCGGAGCTGGAGAGGGCCGTCGAACGATCGGGCCTCGGCTGGACGATGCTGCGGCCGTCCGGCTTTCACTCGAACACCTTCGGCTGGGCCGGGACCATCCGTGCGCGGCGCACGGCCGCGGCGCCCTTCGCGGACGTGGCGCTGCCCACCGTGGACCCGGCCGACATCGCCGCGGTTGCCGCGGTCGCGCTGCGGGACGCGCGGCACGACGGCGCCGTGTACGAGCTGACGGGGCCGGAGCCGGTCTCGCCGCGGCAGCAGGTCGCGGCGATCTCGGACGCCCTCGGGGAGCCGGTGCGGTTCGTCGAGCAGAGCCGCGAGGAGGCGCGGGCGCAGCTGCTGGGGTTCATGCCGGAACCGGTCGTCGAGGCGACGCTCGGCATCCTGGGCTCTCCGCTCCCCGCCGAGCGTCGGGTGAGCCCCGATGTCGAGCGGCTCCTCGGCCGCCCGGCACGGGACTTCGCCGGGTGGGCGGTACGCAATGCCCGGGCCTTCCGCTGACCGGCTCCACTCGCCGCAGCCGCCGGGCCCGGCCCCGGCGTCCTCCGTTCACCGGCGCAGAGGAAACGGCGGGCGGAGAGCGCCGGCGCCCACGAGGGCGGCGCCGGGTCGCGGGGGGATCCGGCAGGCGTCAGAAGCCGCCGCCGCCGAAGTCCCCTCCGCCGCCGAAGTCGCCGCCGCCTCCGCCGCCCCCGAAACCGCCGCCGAAGTCGCCGGGGTCGAAGTTCGAGCCCGAGACGTCACCGCCGTCGTAGCCGCCGGCGCCGAAGTCGCCGTAGCCGGAGCCGTAGTCGGCCGCGTAGGACGGCGTGGCCATCATGCTGCCCAGCAGGGTGCCGACCAGCAGGCCCGGCAGGATGCCGCCGCCGAAGTAGCCGCCCGCCCAGGGGCCGTAGGCCGGACCGGCGTCCCAGTAGGGCCGGCGGCCGTACGCGGTCTCGACCTCGCGGACGGCCGGGTCGAGGCCGTCGGCCAGCCGGGTCCGGTCCGCCGCGCAGACCGGCACCTCTCGGGGCGCGCCGCCCGACGGGGTCCAGGTCGCGTCGGCCACCGACGGGCCGTGCCGCGGGTCGAAGAAGCAGGGGGCGCGGCGTTCGGGGAGCGGGCGCCCCTCGCGGCGCGCGGCGAGCACGGCGAGCGAGAAGCGCCCGTCGTGCAGGGACTCGGTGACCGGGCGGACGTCCTCCGGCCGCCGGGCGGCGGCCATCGCCGACTTCGCCTGCTCGTAGGCGTCCAGGGCGCGTTCGTAGTCCGCCCGCATCGCGTCGTCCGCGCCCTTCTCGCCGGGGTGGAAGTCGAGCCGGTCCAGTTCCTCGCCGAAGGCGGTGATGTCCTCGTCGACGACCACGCGAAGGCGGTCGAGCGCGGCCCGCTGCTCCTCCTCCTTGCGGCGCCGGTTGCGCCGGACGAGCGTGTACGCGCCGGCGCCGCCCGCGACGGCCACCGCGCCGACCGTGATCAGTGCGGTGGTGGAGACACCGTCCCCGCTGCCGCCGGAGTCCCAGCTCGCGGGCGCCGAGCCGCCGACGGCGGCCAGGGCACGGTCCGTGAAGTCGTTCAGCTGGGGTTGGGCGGCCTCGCCCTGGACGCTGGTGACGAGGTTCGCCACCGCCGTACGGGACATCACCGAGGAGTCGGCGCGTGCGTCGAACCGGTCGCCGAGCCGGATCGCGTAGAGCCCGGTGACGCCGGTGGCGGTGCGCAGGTTCTGGAAGAGGTTCCGGGTCGGGAAGTCCTCGGGCAGGACGGCCACGAAGACGGGCTTGTCGGCCTTCTCGATCTTCTCGGCGAGGGCGTCGGCGTCCGTCGCCGACAGCTGGGCGGAGGCGGCCGGGTCGACGTAGACCGGGCTCTCGCGGAGGGCCTTCGCGACCGTGGAGACGTCGGTGGCCGCGTGGGCGGGGAGCGCACCGGTCGAGAGGACGGCCAGCGCGGCGAGGACGAGCGCGATCAGCAGACCGGGGAGACCCCGGGTCGGTGCGGCCTTCATATCTTCGAAGCTACCCGAAGGCGCCCGAAACCGGGCATCCTGGGCGGCTCCGCTCCGGACCCGCTGCCCGCCGGGAGGGCGGCAGCGCGACGCCGGAGGGGCCTGCAGCGCCCCTCCGGCGTTCCCACCGTGCGGTCAGGCCGACTTGTACGCCGTCGTCAGCCTGGCCACCGCCTCCTTGTAGCGGCCGGTCAGCAGGAGGTGGTCGGCGTCGGCGAACGGTTTCGCGGTGGCGGCCGTGATGCCGCCGCCGATCTTCTCCTGGACGAGCAGCCGCGCCCTGGTGACGGCGGCACGGCCGAGCTCGTCCGCGCCGGTCCGCTCCGCTGCCGCGGCCTTCAGGGCCAGGGCCTTGAGGGCCGTCGCGCCGCCGCCCGGGACCTTCGTCAGCGTCGTCAGCCCCCAGCCGTACGGGAACTGCGGGTCGTACGAGGCGTCCCCGACGTTGATCGGCAGCTGGGCCTGCGACCTGGGCCAGGTGACGGGGAGCTGCCCGGTGAAGGCCCGCTTCCCGTACAGCACGTCGGCCACGCCGTCGCCCTCGGTGCCCGGCAGCCAGGACGCCACCAGGGCGTCGATGTCACCGAGCCGGTCGCCGATCAGCTGGGGCCGGCCGGAGACGACCAGCACCGCGCACGTCATGGCGCCGCACACCTTGTCGACGGCGGCCTTGTCGGCGGCGGTCAGTTCCAGGTCGTTGCCGTTGCCGACGTCGCCGACCCCTTCGGCGTAGGGGGTCTCGCCGACCACGACGACTCCCACGTCGTACCCCCGGGTCGGGGCCGAGGCGTCCTCGGAGTAGTCGATCGTGGCACCGGGGGCGGCCTTCCTCATGCCCTGGAGGACCGTGGTGCCGTCCGTGATCTTCCCGGACGCGCCCTGCCAGGTGATGGTCCAGCCACCGGTCTGGTTGCCGATGTCGTCGGCGTTGGAGCCGGCGACGTACACCTTCTGGGACTTCTTCAGGGGCAGCACCCCGCCCGCGTTCTTCAGCAGCACCTGGGACTCGGCCGCCGCCTGGCGGGCCACTGCCCGGTGCGCGGGCGAGCCGATCCTCGACGCCCCGCCGGTGTCCGCGTACGGCTTCTCGAAGAGGCCGAGCCGGAACTTCTGGGTCAGGATGCGGGCGACGGCGTCGTCGACCCGGCGCTCACTGATCCGGCCGGCCCTCACCTCGTCGACCAGGGTCGTCCGGAAGTTCTTGTACTCGTACGGGACCATGATCATGTCGAGGCCGGCGTTGACGGATGTGCGGACGTCGGAGGCGTAGTCGCCGGGGATCTGGTCGATGGCCGCCCAGTCGCTGATGACGAAGCCGTCGAAGCCCATGCGGTCCTTGAGGACTCCGTTGATCATCTCCGCGTCGGCGTGCATCTTCACCGGGCCCGCGTCGTCGCCGAGGATGTCGAGCGAGGAGTAGGACGGCATGACCGTGCCGACTCCCCGGTCCACGGCCGTGCGGAACGGCGCGAGGTGCACCGCCTCCAGCTCCTGGCGGGTGACCTTGGTGATGCCCTGGTCGATGGTGTACGAGCCCGTGGTGGACGACCCGTACTCGGTCCCGCCGTCGCCCACGTAGTGCTTGGCGGTGGCGAGCACCCGGTCGTCGTCCTTCAGGTCCCGTCCGTCACGGGCGCCCTGGAGGCCCTGGACGACCGTCTCCATGGACTGGACCAGAGCCGGGTCCTCGCCGAAGGACTCGTAGGAGCGGCCCCAGCGCTCGTCGCGCGAGACGCACAGGCAGGGCGCGAAGTCCCACGGGATGCCGGTGGCGCGCACCTCGGCCGCGGTCACCTCGCCGGTCTTCTCGGCGAGCCGGGGGTCGCGGGTGGCGCCGATGCCGATGTTGTGCGGCATCACGGTGGAGCCGATGAGGTTGTTGTGGCCGTGCACCGCGTCCACCCCGTAGATCAGCGGGATCTGGAAGCGGGTGGCCTGTGCTCGCAGCTGGAAGGCGTCGATCATCCGCGCCCAGGCCTCGGGCACGTTCGGGGTCGGGGTGGAGCCACCGCCGGACAGCAGCGAGCCGAGGTCGTACGCGGCGATGTCGCCCTGCGAGGTGAGCGCGCCGCGCTCGGCCTGGGTCATCTGACCGGCCTTCTCCTCCAGGGACAGCCGTGACACGAGGTCGGCGACCCGCTTCTTCACGGGCAGCTTCGCGTCCAGGTACGGCAGTCCGTGGGCGTCGATGACGACCTGGGGGTTCTCGGCGGGCGCCTTGGCGCCGGTGACCGTCAGCTTGAGGGGAACGGTCTCGGCGGCCTCGGCCGACCGGTCCTTCAGCGTGGGGATCCGCACCGTGCGCGAAGTGCCGGAGGCGGTGCCCGCGGGGAAGGTGAGTTCGCCCGCGACCCGGGTGTAGTCCCGGCCCGCCTCGGCCGTGCCGCCCGCCGTCTCGTACGCGACGGTCACCGGTTCGTCGATCGGCACGGAGCCGGTGGTGGCGACGGAGATCCGGACGTCGGCCGCGCCGCCCTCCTTCACGGGGTGCACGGCGGAGTCGGTGACGACGCTCGCCCGCAGCGACTGGGCGCCCTTGCCGTACAGCTCGACGCCGTCCATCGCGAAGTCGCCCTTGACGCCGGTCGGCAGGGTGAGCGCGTACCCCCACATGCCGGTGAGGCCGAGGACCTGGTCGATCCCGCCGACGGGCTGGTAGTCCGTGCGATAGGTGAAGTCGGTGAACGGGATCTCGATCTGCTTCCAGCCGGTGAAGTCGTCCGTGAAGGACGTCGTCCACAGCTCGGAGGCCTCGCCGTTGGCGCCGCCGTCCTTGATCTCGAAGTTGACCTTCTTGGCGCTGTTCCGCCCTTCCCACCAGAAGCGGATGCCCCGGTGGGACGACCAGTCGTGGGCCGGCCGGTCGAAGGCGAAGTCGTGGGTGAAGCCGCCGTACTGGCTGATGTCGTAGCCGCCGGTGAGGACCTTGCCGCCCTCGGGCGCGTCGTCCCGGGCGGTGAGGGCCAGTTGCGGCGGATCGTCGGCGTCGCCGCCCCAGGGGAAGAGTCCCTCGGCGGGCGGATTCGCGAACGGGACCTCGCCCTCGAAGGTGTCGACGGGTACGGGTGCCGGTTCGTCGGCGCCCGCGGCCGATCCCGCCGCGGTCAGCGGGAGCAGTCCGGTGAGCAGAGTGGCGCAGGCGAGCAGGGCGGTTCTTCGCGCGGACATCCGGTCGAGCCTTCCCATGGGCTTCCTCTCGGCTCTCACGTTCCTCGGAGACGATCAGGTACCTCTTACGGCTTAGATCACGGCGTGAGTTAACTGGCGCCCCGCCGAGCCGTCAAGACTTCACGCCAGAACCGGTACACGAGCAATTCCCGGCGGGATCAGGGCCGTTGTCGCTTCGGCTTGTGAACGCGCGACCCCTTGACGAGGGCCGTACGCCGTCATTTACTCACGGGTCGCACGCCCCACTCCCCCACCCCCAGAAGGGCGGCGCGCCATGAGTCCCGCACGATCCCCGAGGAGAGCCGCACGGGCGGCCCGGCTGCTCGTCGCCGGTTTGCTCACCACCGCCTGCCTGACCGCCGTGGCCACCGCGCCCGCACATGCGGCCGGCGAGCAGATCACCGCCTACCTGACCACCACGGACGACGCCGGCGGCCGCCACGTCACCCGCGGACTGCAGGCGCAAACCCCCTTCGCCTTCCAGTCGGGCAGCGGCGGGAGCGGCGAGAACATCACCGTGGACGAGAACACCCGCTACCAGACCTTCACCGGCGGGGGTGCGTCCTTCACGGACACCGCGGCCTGGCTGATGAACAGCAGCGGGGCGCTGTCGTCGGCCACCCGGGACGCGACCATGCGCAAGCTGTTCTCCCCCACGGAGGGGATCGGGCTGTCCTTCCTGCGCAATCCCATGGGCGCCTCGGACCTCGCCCGCTACGGCTACACCTACGACGACGTGCCGGCCGGGCAGACCGACGCGGACCTCTCCGAGTTCTCGATCGCCCACGACCTGGCCGACGTGGTGCCGCTGACCAGCCAGGCGCGTCAGCTCAATCCGGCACTGACCGTGATGGCCTCGCCGTGGACCGCCCCGGCCTGGATGAAGGACAGCGGGCAGCTCAACGGCGGCTGGCTCAAGGCGGAGCACTACGGCGCGTACGCCTCGTACTTCGTGAAGTACCTCCAGGCCTACCGCGACCAGGGCATCCCCGTCGCGTACGTGACCGCCCAGAACGAGCCGACGTGCTGCGCCGGCTACCCGTCGATGAGCTGGAACGCCTCCGGGCTCGCCTACTTCACCAAGAGCGAGCTGCTCCCCAAGCTCCGGGCGGCGGGCCTGTCGACGAAGGTGCTGGCGCACGACTGGAACTGGGACGTGTACGACGCCTACGCCGCCCAGACGGTCGACGACGCGGCGGTGCGCTCGCACCCGAACTTCGGCGGGATCGCGTGGCACGGCTACGGCGGCGACGTGGGCAAGCAGACGAGCGTGCACGACCGGTACCCCGGTCTCGACGCCTTCGGCACCGAGCACTCCGGCGGGACCTGGATCGCCGACCAGCAGCGCGAGGACATGCTCGACATCGTGAACTACACCCGGAACTGGGCGAAGTCGGTGACCAAGTGGTCGCTGGCCGTGGACCAGAACCGGGGGCCGCACAACGGCGGCTGCGGCACCTGCTCCGGGCTGGTCACCGTCCACAACGGCGACGGGCAGAGCGGACAGGTCGACTACACGGTCGAGTACTACACGATGGGGCACCTGACCAAGTTCGTCCGGCCGGGCGCCCAGCGGATCGCGTCCACCGCGAGCTCGTCGGTGCCGAACGTGGCGTGGCGGAACCCGGACGGCTCCAAGGCACTGATCGCGTACAACGGGGCGTCGTCGGCGAGGACGGTGACGGTCAACTGGGGCTCGCAGCACGCCACGTACGCGCTGCCGGGCCGGACGTCGGCCACGTTCACCTGGTCGGGCACGCAGGCCGGGGGCGGCGAGCAGTCCGGGACGTTCGTGGGACTCGCGGGCAAGTGCCTGGACGTGGCGGGCGGTTCGACCGCGAACGGCACCGCGGTCCAGCTCCACGACTGCAACGGCTCCACCGCCCAGCGCTGGACGGTGCGGGCCGACGGCTCCCTCCAGGCGCTCGGCAAGTGCCTGGACGTCACCTCGGCGTCGACCGCCGACGGCGCGAAGGTGCAGCTCTACGACTGCAACGGCACGGCGGCCCAGCGCTGGTCGTACAACGTCTCGACCGGTGACGTGGTGAACACGGCGGCGGACAAGTGCCTCGACGTGACCGGCAACTCCTCGGCGAACGGGACGCGGGTCCAGATCTGGAGCTGCACCGGGGCGGCCAACCAGAAGTGGCGTCTGCAGTAGCGCGGCCGCCGCCTCGCACTCCCTGCTGGACGGGCCGGACACCCGGCCCGTCCGGCACGGTGGCTACGCCGCCGGTTCCACCCCGGCGCGCAGGAGGCCGTAGGTGTAGGCGTCCTCCAGGGCCTGCCAGGAGGCGGCGATGACGTTCTCGGCGACGCCGACCGTGGACCATTCGCCCGTGCCGTCGGACGTGGAGATGAGGACCCGGGTGGTGGAGGACGTGCCGTGCTTGCCCTCCAGGATGCGGACCTTGTAGTCGACGAGCTCCAGCTGGGCGAGCTGGGGGTAGATCTTCTCCAGGGCGACCCGCAGCGCCCGGTCGAGGGCGTTGACCGGGCCGTTGCCCTCCGCGGTGGCGACGATCCGCTCCCCCTTGGCGAACAGCTTCACGGTCGCCTCGTTGGCATGGCTGCCGTCGGGGCGGTCCTCGACGATCGCCCGCCAGGACTCGACCTCGAAGTACTGCCGGGCCCGCCCCTCGGCCTCCTCGCGCAGCAGGAGCTCGAAGGAGGCGTCGGCCGCCTCGTACGTGTAGCCCCGGAGCTCGCGCTCCTTGACCCGCTCGACGACCCGGGCGACCAGCTCCCGGTCGCCGCGCAGGTCGACGCCGAGCTCCTTGCCCTTGAGCTCGATGGACGCGCGGCCCGCCATGTCGGAGACGAGCATCCGCATGGTGTTGCCGACCTGCTCGGGGTCGATGTGCTGGTAGAGATCGGGGTCGACCTTGATCGCCGAGGCGTGCAGGCCCGCCTTGTGGGCGAAGGCCGACACTCCCACGTACGGCTGGTGCGTGGAGGGCGTGAGGTTGACGACCTCGGCGATCGCGTGCGAGATCCGCGTCATCTCGCGCAGCGCGCCCTCGGGCAGCACCTTCTTGCCGTACTTGAGCTCCAGCGCCGCGACCACCGGGAAGAGGTTGGAGTTGCCCACCCGCTCGCCGTAGCCGTTCGCCGTGCACTGCACGTGGGTGGCCCCGGCGTCGACCGCGGCCAGCGTGTTGGCGACCGCGCACCCCGTGTCGTCCTGGGCGTGGATGCCGAGCCGGGCACCGGTATCGGCCAGCACCGTCGACACGACGGCCTGGACCTGCGCGGGAAGCATGCCGCCGTTGGTGTCGCAGAGCACCACCACGTCGGCGCCGGCCTCGGAGGCGGCGCGGACGACGGCCTTCGCGTACTGCGGGTTCGCCCGGTAGCCGTCGAAGAAGTGCTCGCAGTCGACGAAGACCCGGCGTCCCTGCGCGACCAGGTGGGAGACGGTGTCGCGGACCATCTCCAGGTTCTCGTCGAGGGTGGTGCGCAGGGCCAGCTCGACGTGCCGGTCGTGGGACTTGGCGACCAGGGTGATCACCGGAGCGCCGGAGTCGAGGAGCGCCTTGACCTGGGGGTCCTCGGACGCTTTCGCGTGTGCCCGGCGGGTGGCGCCGAAGGCCACGAGCCGGGCGTGCCTGAAGTCGATCTCCTGCTGGGCGCGGGCGAAGAACTCGGTGTCCCGCGGGTTGGCGCCGGGCCAGCCGCCCTCGATGAAGCCGACGCCGAAGTCGTCCAGGTGCCGTGCGATGGCCAGCTTGTCCGCGACCGTGAGGTTGATGCCCTCACGCTGCGCGCCGTCACGCAGCGTCGTGTCGAAGACGTGGAACGAATCGTCGAGCTCGCTGGTTTCCGTCATGGTCTCTGGCTCCTGTTGGGAATCTCGGTCTACCGGAATGACCGGCTCCACCGTCCCCCCAATGATCCCTCGCGCACTCCTCCCGGCTGGTGGTGGGCCAGGAAAACGAAAAACCTCTCGCGGGTGCGAGAGGTCTGCGCGCGGGTCGAGGACGACGATGCCCGCCCGTACGTGGTGGTACGTGGCGGTCACTGCGGACCGGCGCGCCTGCTGCCAATAATCATGGCGAACGAGAGCACGGAGGCAGTCTGGCACAGCGGGGCCCTCGTGCTCACCGGTGTCTCAGGATGCGGGCCGGGCGTCCCGCGCGGCGGCCCCGTCCGCCCGGCGCCGCCTCCGCGAAATTCGCTCAGGCGGGTGACGCGCCGGCCGGACCGAGCGACTCGTCGAGGAACTCCCGGACGTGGTCCAGGATCTGTCCGCGGTCCGTGCCGCGCAGGCCGATCGCCACGTGGATGGAGAAGCCGTCCAGGAGGGACCGCAGCCGCGCGGCGAAGCGGTCCGGGTCGACCCGCCGGAACTCGCCGCGCGAGACGCCCGCGGCGAGCAGGGCCACCAGGTCGCGGTGCCAGGCGCCCTCGATGGCGGCCTGCCGGTCCCGGGCCTCCTCGTCGGCGTTCTGCGAACGGTTCCAGACCTCCAGCCAAAGGGTCCAGTGCGGATCGCCGGGACCGTCCGGGACGTACAGGTCGACGTACGCGTCGAGGCGCTCGCGGGCCGTCCCGCGGGCGGCGAGCAGCCGGCCGCGCTCGGCGCCCAGCCGGCCCTCGCTCCACTCCAGGGTGCGCAGCAGCAGCTCGTCCTTGGAGCGGAAGTAGTAGAGGAGATGGCCGCTGCTCATGCCGACCGCACGGCCGAGCGCCGCCATCGTGAGCTTCTCCAGACCGCGCTCCGCGATCATGTCCATGGCCGCCGCCAGCACGTCCTCGCGTGGAGGGGCGTTCCTCCTCCGCGGTGTGCGGCTCTCGGCCACGTGCGACTCCCGGTTCAGGTCCTCGGCTGCTGCTGGGTGATGCAGTGGATGCCACCGCCCCCGGAGAAGATCGTACGAGCGTCCACCAGCGTCACCGTGCGCTCCGGGAACAGCCGCCGGAAGATGCCCGCGGCGATCTCGTCCCGCGGGTCGTCGAAGCCGCACAGCACCACACCGCCGTTGCACAGGTAGTGGTTGATGTAGGAGTAGTCGGCCCAGTGCCCGTCGGCCTCCAGCACCGTCGGCGCCGGGACCTCCACGACCTCCAGGCGGCGGCCGCGGGCGTCGGTCTGCCCCCGGAGCAGCCCGATGATCTCCTTGCTCACCTCGTGGTCGGGGTGGGCCGGGTCCGGCTGGGAGTGCGCCACGACGACGCCGGGCCGCGCGAAGGCGGCGACGATGTCGACGTGTCCGAGCGTGCCGAAGCCGTACGGCGGATAGTCGCCGGTCAGCCCGCGGGGGAGCCAGATCGCCTTGCGGGTGCCGAGCTGGGCGTGGATCTCCGCCTCCACCTGCTCGCGCGTCCGGTGCGGGTTGCGCTCGGGGCCGAGCTGCACGGTCTCCGTGAGCAGGACGGTGCCCTCGCCGTCGACGTGGATCGCACCGCCCTCGTTGACCAGGGCCGAGGCGTAGGTCCGCGCCCCGGCCAGGTCGGAGACGTACGCGGCGACCTTGGCGTCGTGCTCCCAGCGGGCCCAGTCCTGGGCACCCCAGCCGTTGAACGTCCAGTCGACGGCGGCGAGCCCGCCCTTGCCGTCGGTGAGGAAGGTGGGGCCGATGTCCCGCATCCAGGCGTCGTCGAGTTCCCGTTCGACCAACTCGACGTCGGGGCCGACGAGTTCCCGAGCCCCGGCCGACTGGCCCGGCCCGCACACGACCGTCACCGGCTCGAAGCGGCGGACGGCGCGGGCCACACCGGCCCAGGCCCGGCGGGCACCGGCGAGGCCGTCCGGGTCGTCGAAGGTGGGATTGGGGCCCGGCCACGCCATCCACGTGCGCTCGTGCGGGGCCCACTCGGCGGGCATGCGGAAACCGTCGGCGGCAGCAGACATGGGGGGTCCTTAGAGGAAGTACAGACGATTGAGGGAGACGGAGTCGGCGGGCTCGGAGCGCAGCGGGTCGCCGTCGAGCGTGACGAGACCGGTGCCCTGGTCGACGTCGACGGCTCCGGTGCGGGAGTTGAGACGCAGGTCGGCGGGGCCGATGCCGCGGGTGCCGCGCACGGCGACGCGGCGGCGGCGGGTGGGCATCAGGTCGTTGCCGAGGTCGACGGCGGCCTGCGCCACGAAGGCGACCGAGAGGTCGGCGGCCGTCGCGCCGTACGCCCCGAACTGGGGCCCGAGCACGAGCGGTTCGCAGGTGTCGGTCGCCGCGTTCGGGTCGCCCACGACCCCGTACGCCGGGAATCCCGACTTGAGCACCAGCTGCGGCTTGGCGCCGAAGTACTCGGGCCGCCACAGGACGATGTCGGCCAGCTTGCCGGTCTCGATCGAGCCGACCTCGTGGGCGAGGCCGTGTGCGATGGCCGGGTTGATGGTCAGCTTGGCCATGTAGCGCAGGACGCGCGCGTTGTCGTCGCCGGTCTCCGCGGAGCCGTCGAGGGGGCCGAGCTCGGCCTTCATCTTCCCCGCCATCGCGAATGTGCGGCGTACGGTCTCGCCCGCCCGGCCCATGCCCTGCGCGTCCGACGAGGTGATGCCGATCGCGCCCAGGTCGTGCAGCACGTCCTCGGCGCCCATGGTCCCGGCCCGGATCCGGTCGCGGGCCATCGCGGCGTCGCCGGGCAGGTCGGTCTTCAGGTCGTGGACGGAGACGATCATCCCGTAGTGCTCGGCGACGGCGTCCCGGCCGAAGGGCAGAGTCGGGTTGGTGGAGGAGCCGATGACGTTCGGGACGCCCGCCATCTTCAGGACGTTCGGCACGTGGCCGCCGCCGCAGCCCTCGATGTGGAACGCGTGGATGGTGCGCCCCTCCAGGACCCGCAGGGTGTCCTCCACGGAGAGGCACTCGTTCAGCCCGTCGCTGTGCAGCGCGACCTGTACGTCGTGCTCCTCGGCGACCCGCAGCGCGGTGTCGAGCGCGCGGGTGTGGGCGCCCATGTCCTCGTGGACCTTGAAGCCGGACGCGCCGCCCTCGGCCAGCGCCTCGACGAGGGGCGCCTCGTGCGAGGACGAACCGCGGCCCAGGAAGCCGATGTTGACGGGCCAGGCGTCGAAGGCGTTGAAGGCGTGGCGCAGGGCCCAGGGCGAGTTGACGCCGACGCCCCACACCGGTCCGAACTCCTGGCCGATGATCGTGGTGACGCCGGAGGCCAAGGACGCCTCCATGATGCGCGGCGACAGCAGGTGGACGTGCGTGTCCACGGCGCCCGCGGTGGCGATGAGCCCTTCGCCCGACACGATCGACGTGCCGGTGCCGACGACCACGTCGACCCCGTCGAGGGTGTCCGGGTTCCCGGCCCGCCCGACGGAGCAGATCCGGCCCTCGCGGATGCCGATGGACACCTTCCTGATCCCCTGCGCGGCGTCGATCACGACGACGTTGCTGATGACGACGTCGCAGGTGTCGCGGACGGCCGCGGCCTTCAGGTGCAGCCCGTCGCGGGCGGTCTTGCCGAAGCCGGCGAGGAACTCGTCGCCGTACCGCTGGGCGTCGGCCTCGACCCGGACCGTCAGCCCGGAGTCGCCGAGCCGGATCCGGTCCCCGGCCCGGGGGCCGTGGGTCGCGGCGTACTCGTACGGGGTGAGGCGGCGGGGCTCCGCCGGGTGGCCTCCGGGGCGGCTCATCGCTCGGCCTCCTGGTCGCGGGTGTCCGGAACGCCGAGGTATCCGCAGGCGGCGGCCCGGCGCAGGGCCTCTTCCCTCGCTCCGGGCGCGTCCAGGGGGCCGTCGACCAGACCGGCGAAGCCGATGGCGATCCGTTCGCCGCCGATCGGCACGAGACCGACCTCGGCGCTCTCGCCGGGGCCGAAGCGGACGGAGGACCCGGCGGGGACCGCGAGCCGCATGCCGTAGGCCGCCGCCCGGTCGAAGTCGAGCCGCGGGTTGGCCTCGAAGAAGTGGAAGTGGGAGGTGACGGAGACCGGGACCGTCGCGGTGTTGGTGACGGCGAGCGCGACGGCGGCCTCGGGCTCGGCGTGGGCGGGCCCGGGCAGCAGCGCGCCGGGCGCGTTCGCGCCGAGCCCCGCGCCGATCGGGTCGCTCACCACCGCGAGCCGCGAACCGTCGTCGAACACGGCCTCCACGTGGACCTCGGTCACCACGTCGGCGACGCCCGGCAGGACGTCGTCGGGGCCGAGCACCGCCCGTGCGGCCGTGATCGCCTCGGCGAGACGGCGTCCGTCGCGGGCCGCCTCGCAGACGGTGTCGGCGATGAGGGCGGTCGCCTCGGGGACGTTGAGCCGCAGGCCCCGGGCCCGGCGGGCCCGTGCCAGTTCGGCGGCCCCGAAGAGCAGCAGCCGGTCACGCTCGGTGGGGGTCAGTCTCACGACGCGACACCTCCTTGCCTTCCACGATTTAGAGCATCACTCTAACCACAGCCTAACCGCGAGGAACATCCATGGGAAACATTGACGGGCCACCTTCGAACGCGTCACATTGAACGCCGCTCAAACTTTGGGTGTGCACACAGGCGGCCGATCGAAGGAGACCAGCCATGCCGATAGAACAGCGCGGAGTCGACACCATCCCCGACGAGGAACGCACCAGCGGCCCCCGCGACCTCGTCTCGATCCTGATCGGGTCCAACCTGTGCCTCGGAGTCGTCATCTTCGGCTGGCTGCCGCCGTCCTTCGGCCTCGACTGGTGGGCGTCGGTCAGCTCGATCGTGGCGGGCACGGTCGTCGGCACCGCGGTCACGGCCCCGCTCGCCCTGGTCTCGCTGCGCACGGCCACCAACCTGTCGACCTCCTCGGGCGCCCAGTTCGGCGTCCGCGGCCGGCTGATCGGCTCGGTCGTGGGCCTGTTGCTGGCCCTCGGCTACACCGCGCTGACCGTCTGGATCGGCGGCGACGTGATGGTGAGCGTCCTGAACCGGCTCTTCGGGCTGCCGGTGACGGACACCTCGTACGCCGTGGTGTACGCGCTGCTGGCCGCGGCGACGGTGGCCGGGGCGGTGTACGGCTACCGGGTGCTGCTCGCCGTGTCCCGTGTGCTGGCCGTCGGCATGACGGCGCTGCTGGTCGTGGGCGTGCTGGCGTACGCACCGCACTTCACCACCGCCGCGCTCCCGGAGACCGGCGGCTACCTGCTCGGCTCGTTCTGGCCGACGTGGCTGCTGGCGGCGGTCGCGGCGGGACTGTCCGGACCCATCGCCTTCATCACCCTGCTCGGTGACTACACGCGCTACATCTCGCCCGCCCGCCACACCTCCCGCACGGTCCTGCACGCCACCTGGCTCGGCCTGACCGCCGGGCTGCTGGTCCCGCAGCTGTTCGGCACCTTCACCGCCTACGCGGCCCGCGCCGCCCTCGACTACGCCGGACCGCTGGTGGCGGCCTCCCCCGGCTGGTACCTGGTCCCGCTGCTGCTCGCCGCCTCGGCCGGCTCGGTCGGCAACGCGGGGCTGATGCTCTACTCCATGGGCCTGGACCTCGACGCGATCCTGCCGCGCGCCTCCCGCGCCCGGGCCACCCTGACGGTCGCGGTCGTCGCCACGGCCTGCGTCTTCGTCGGCCACTACGCGTCCAGCGCCCAGGACGCGATGACGTCCTTCGTCCTGCTGCTCACGGCGATCGGCACGCCCTGGGCCGTCATCACCCTGATCGGCTTCGCCCGCTGTCGCGGCGTCTACGACCCGGACGCCCTCCAGGTCTTCAACCGCCGTGCCAGGGGCGGCGTCTACTGGTACCGCGGCGGCTGGAACGTGCGGGCGACGGCGGCCTGGGCGCTGGGCGCCTGCACCGGCCTGCTGGCCGTCTCGCTCCCCTCGTACGAGGGTCCGCTGCTGTCCCTGACGGGCGGTGTGGACTGCAGTTTCCTGCTGTCGGGGGCGGTCGGCGGCGCCGTGTACCTCGCCCTGACCCGGGGCACGGCCCGGACCCCGGCTCCCTCCGACACCGAGCACCGCCCGGCGCCGGTCGCGCCGTAGGGACGCCGCGAGCCCGCCCCCGTGCGGGGGCGGGCTCGTGCGGGACGGTGCCGCGGGCCTCGGGTGCCGGCCCGGCGGGGGGCGTGACTCAGCCCAGGGGGTGCATCCAGCCGTGCTTGTCCTCGCTGATGCCGCGCTGGATGTCCAGCAGGGCCTCGCGCAGCCGCAGGGTCACCTCACCCGGCTCGCCGCCCGACTGCTGCCACTCGGTGCCGGTGCGCTTGACCGTGCCGACCGGAGTGATCACGGCGGCGGTGCCGCAGGCGAAGACCTCGGTGAGGGTGCCGTTCTCCGAGTCGCGCTGCCACTGGTCGATGGAGATGCGGCCCTCCGCCGACTCGTAGCCGAGGTCGCGGGCGACGGTGAGCAGCGAGTCACGGGTGACACCGGCGAGCAGGGAGCCGGTCAGTTCGGGGGTGACGATCCGGTCGCCGTACACGAAGTACAGGTTCATGCCGCCGAGCTCCTCGACCCACTTGTGCTCCACGGCGTCGAGGTAGGCGACCTGGTCGCAGCCCTTCGCGGCGGCCTCGGCCTGCGCGAGCAGCGACGCGGCGTAGTTGCCGCCGGTCTTGGCGTCGCCCATGCCGCCGGGGACGGCGCGGACACGGTCCTCGGAGAGCCAGATGGAGACGGGCCGGACGCCCCCGGCGAAGTAGGCGCCGGCGGGCGAGGCGATGACCAGGAAGAGGTACTCGTTCGCGGGCTTCACGCCGAGGCCGACCTCGGTCGCGATCATGAACGGCCGCAGGTAGAGGGACTCCTCACCGCCGTGCGCCGGGACCCAGGCCCGGTCGTGCTGGACCAGGACGTCGCAGGCCTCGATGAACGTCTCGACCGGCAGCTCGGGCATGCCGAGGCGGCGGGCGGAGGACTGGAAGCGCCTGGCGTTCATCTCGGGGCGGAAGGTGGCGACGGACCCGTCGGGCTGGCGGTACGCCTTGAGGCCCTCGAAGATCTCCTGCGCGTAGTGCAGGGTCATGTTCGCCGGGTCGAGGGAGAGCGGGCCGTACGGCACGAGCTGGCCGTCGTGCCAGCCGCGTCCCTCCGTCCACCGGATCGTCACCATGTGGTCGGTGAAGTGGCGGCCGAAACCGGGGTTGGCCAGGATGGCCTCGCGCTCCGCCTCGGAGAGGGGGGCGGCCGAGGGCTTGAGCTCGATGGTGGGCGTCGTCATGAGTGGTTGTCCTTCACCGGTTGTGTGTGACGAGCCGCGCTCACGCCTGTACTGCCAGTGGCCAGTGCTAGGACGTCCGAGCATTCCCTCATTCCGCGGCTCCGTGTTCGATTATCGCGTGTGCGGAGCCTTGGACGAAAACGGTGTGAATGCGGCCCGGGGACTGATGGTGGCACCCGGCGAGGGCATAAGAAAAGCCGCCGGGTGCGGATGCGACCCGGCGGCTCCTGTGGAACGAGAGTGGCGCGGGGTCAGCCGGCTACTCGTACGGCGAGGGCGTCGCCGATCTCTTCGGTCGTGCGGGCCGGCTTGCCGACGCGCTCGGCCAGGTCGGCGGCGACGGCCTCCTCGATGCGGGCGGCCTCCGCCTCGTGGCCGAGGTGGCGCAGCAGCAGGGCGACGGAGAGCACGGTGGCGCTGGGGTCGGCCTTGCCCTGGCCCGCGATGTCGGGCGCCGAACCGTGCACGGGCTCGAACATCGAGGGGTACGCGCCGGTCGGGTTGATGTTGCCCGAGGCGGCGACGCCGATGCCGCCGGAGACGGCCGCTGCCAGGTCGGTGATGATGTCGCCGAAGAGGTTGTCGGTGACGATCACGTCGAAGCGCTCGGGCTGCGTGACCAGGTAGATCGTCGCCGCGTCCACGTGCATGTACTCGGTGGTGACCTCGGGGAACTCCTCGGCCACCCGGTTGAAGACGTCCGTCCACAGGTGACCGGCGAAGGTCAGCACGTTGTTCTTGTGGATGAGGGCGAGCTTCTTGCGCGGGCGGGCCTGGGCCCGGGCGAAGGCGTCCCGGACGACGCGCTCGACGCCGAAGGCCGTGTTGACGGAGACCTCGGTGGCGACCTCGTGCGGGGTGCCCTTGCGGATGGTGCCGCCGTTGCCGGTGTACGGGCCCTCGGTGCCCTCGCGGACGACGACGAAGTCGATCTCGGGCTGGCCCGCCAGCGGGGTGGCGACACCCGGGAGGAGCTTCGACGGACGCAGGTTCACGTGGTGGTCGAAGGCGAAACGGAGCTTGAGCAGGAAGCCGCGCTCCAGGACGCCGGACGGGACCGAGGGGTCACCGATCGCGCCGAGCAGGATCGCGTCGTGCTTCTGCAGCGCGTCCAGGTCGGCGTCGGTGAGGGTCTCGCCCGTGGCGTGGTAGCGCCGGGCGCCGAAGTCGAACTCCTTGGTCTCCAGCTTCACATCCTGCGGGAGGACGGCGGAGAGGACCTTCAGTCCCTGGGCCACGACCTCCTGGCCGATGCCGTCACCGGGAATCACTGCGAGATTGATGCTGCGAGAGCTTGCCGACATACGCAGCACCGTACTCCTTGTCCCATGGGATGACACGCGGTGTCCGGCATACGGACAGGACGGGGAGACCCCGCCCGGCCGGCGGAGACATTCGTCAGACTCCGTTCACCCGTGCGTTTGGCGGTGGTTGGGGATTGCTGGGAAGTTCACCGGCATGGACACCCCCGACGTCGGCATACCGGAGCAGCTCGCGCGCCGCATGAGCATGGCCGAGCAGCACGAGTACCTGCGCACGAGGCTGACGCGGCGCCGCGCGCTGGTGTCGGCGAGCGCGTTCGCGGGCGGCGGGCTGCTGGCCGGCTGCACGCCGGGCACCGGGAGCCGCCCGCGGACGGCCGACGCGTCACCGCGTCCGGCCACCGGCCGGGTTCCGGGCTCCGCCGTCGTGCCGTTCGGGCGTCACCTCGCCTTCGGCGCGGACCCGAAGACGCAGATGCGGATCTCCTGGCAGGTGCCGTCGGCGGTACGGAAGCCGTACGTCCGGGTGGGGCTGACACCCTGGTCGCTGAGCCGGCGGATCGAGGCCGAGGTGCGCGACCTGCACACCCCGGGCGTCGCCGGGCAGCGGCTCGCGCTCGACCAGTACTACCTGCACGCGGCGCTCGACGGGCTGCGCCCGGGGACGACGTACTACTACGGCGTCGGCCACGAGGGCTTCGATCCGGCCGGCAAGGAGCACCACGCGACGGTCGGCCACTTCCGCACGGCGCCCGCGCGTCCGGAGAAGTTCGTCTTCACGGCCTTCGGCGACCAGGGCGTCACGCCCGACGCCCTCGCCAACGACAAGGTGCTGCTCGGTCGCGGTCCGGCCTTCCACCTGCACGCGGGCGACATCTGCTACGCGGACGGGACCGGGCACGGCGAGGAGTCGGACGTCTACGACCCGGCCGCCTGGGACCTGTTCCTGAGGCAGACCGAGACGGTGGCCCGCACGGTGCCGTGGATGGTGACGACCGGCAACCACGACATGGAGGCCTGGTACTCGCCCAACGGCTACGGCGGCCAGTCCGCGCGCTGGTCGCTCCCGGACAACGGCTTCGACGCGGAGCGGGCGCCGGGCGTCTACTCGTTCGTCTACGGCAACGTCGGCGTCGTCGCGCTGGACGCCAACGACGTGTCGTACGAGATCCCCGCCAATCTGGGCCACTCGCACGGCAGGCAGACCGCCTGGCTCGACAGGCGGCTCGGGGAACTGCGCGGCCGGGTCGACTTCATCGTGGTCTTCTTCCACCACTGCGCCTACTCGACGGCGACGCACGCCTCCGACGGAGGGGTCCGGGACGCCTGGGTGCCGCTGTTCGCCAAGCACCAGGTGGACCTGGTGATCAACGGGCACAACCACGTCTACGAGCGGACCGACGCCATCAGGGGCGGCACCGTGGGGCGGCAGGTGCCCGTGGGCGCCACGACCGACCCGACCCGCGACGGCATCGTCTACGTCACGGCGGGCGGGGCGGGCAAGAGCCTCTACCGGTTCCCGGACGGGGTGAAGGACAGCTACGAGGGAAGGGTGAAGGACCGCGAGTCCGTCGAGACCTTCCACTGGACGAAGGCGCGGCGGCGGAAGCCGGACGCCGTCGAGTGGTCGCGGGTGCGGTACACCGGCTACTCGTTCCTCTCGGTGGAGGCCGAGGCCGGCCCGGCACCGCGGCTCACCGTGTCGGCGCTGGCGCAGGACGGGCAGCGGATCGACCACTTCGAGGTGCGGCGCGGCGCCTGAGCTCCGCGCCGCACCCCGCGCGGGTGCGGCTCCCGGCGAGTGGGCGGATCAGGGACGGGGCGGGCCTCAGTGGCCCGTCGCGCCGCCGTTGTCCCTGCGGTCGAGGGCGCGCTGGAGCGCGGCGGCGGCATTCTTGCGGTCGGACTCGCTGGTACGGGAAACGTGACGGACTCGGCGGACGGTCGTCTCGGCCATGACGGTCGGCTCCTTGCCTCCGGAAAACGGCAACCGGAAGTGGGGTGAGGGATACGAGACGCCGGAGGGGCGGGGAGCGGTGCCGCAGGGGTTGCCTGCTCGGGGCCCGGCTCACGACCGCCATTCGCTTGATCGAGCGAGACGTTCGGCTCCTACAAAGCTAGGCGAGGACCGCGCATCTGTCTCCACAATTACTCGGACTTCCTACTATCTGAGACAGAGACTCGAGCCGGACGCCGCTGACCTGCGGTGACGTGATCGGCCCGGGTTCACGCCCGCCGGGGGTGCAGAGCGCGCAGCTCCCTGATCAGCGCGCGGACGGCGAGGGTCGCGGCGAGTTCGGGAGTGGTGACGTACCCCACGGTGCGGGTCGGTCGCCGGGGCCCGAGGTCGGTGATCCCGACGGTGGGCGGCGCACCCGTGAGGGACAGGGCGGGCATGATCGCCATCCCGAGACCGCTGCTCACCATCGAGAGCACCGCTCCGTCGTCCTCGGCGCGCACCGTCGCGCAGGGGATCCAGTCCTGCGCCGCCCACCAGGTGCGCGTGTACGACGAGCAGTTCTCGGTCCAGTCGACCAGCGGCAGTGAGCGGGGACGGGGGTGGCCGGCCGGATGGACGAGCGCGTACGGCTCCTCCAGCAGCGCGTCACCGAGGAGTTCGGGCGGCACGGGCGCGTGCGTACCGATCGTGGCGATCCCGATGTCCGCCCGCCCCTCGGCCACCTCCCCCGCCGTGCCCGGCCCCACCTCGCGCACCACGCGCACGGAGGCCTCGACGCCGGGATGGCGGGCGGTCAGCCGCTCCAGGGCGGGCGGCAGCAGATGCAGGGCCGCACTGCGGAAGGCGGCGATGCGCAGCGGCCCCGTCACGGTGCCGCCCCCGTCCGGCCCGGTGGCGGCGCCGCGCGCCTCCGCGGTGAGCGTCCGCAGCATGCGCAGCACCCGGCGGGCGTGGACGGCGGCCCGCTCACCCGCGGGTGTGGGGCGCGCCCCGTACCGGCCCCGCTCGAACAGCACGACGCCCAGCTTGCGTTCGATGCCGCGGACGGCGTGCGAGACGGCCGACTGCGTCGTGCCGAGCGGTCCGGCGGCCGCCGAGAAGCCGCCCTCCCGGGCGACGGCCACCAGGATCCGCAGCTCCTGCGGAGTGAGGTCGGATGCGGTCATCGGTGCTCCCGGCAGGCTCCATGAGGACGGCTCATGGATGCCGTCGTCCCATGAGCGCAACCGGCTGCCCGGACCGCGCATTCCTCCCTACGGTCGCGTCCATGACCATCTCCCGCAGCCACGCCCCCGCCGTCGCCGGCGCGGCGGGCACACCCGTCGCCTCCTCCCGCGGCACCGCGCTCACCGTGCAGCAGACCGCCCGTCCGACCGGCTTCCCCACCCCGGAGCACTTCCGCTTCGTGGAGTCGCCGGTGCCCCGGCCCGCCCCCGGCACGGCCCTGGTGGAGAACCTGTACTGGTCCGTCGACCCGTACCACCGCGAGATGATGGACGGCGACTTCGCGCTCGGCGCCCCGCTGGAGGGCCGCGCGCTCGGCCGGGTGACCGAGTCCCGCGACCCGGCGCTGCCCGAGGGGGAGGTCGTCTTCCACCGGCAGGGCTGGCGCACCCACTCCGTCGTACGGCCGGCGGAGGCCCGGCGCCTCCCGCACCTCGACGGCGTACCGCTCTCCGCCCACCTGAGCCTGCTCGGCGGCACCGGCCTGACCGCGTACGCGGGCCTGACCCGCGTCGCGCGGCTGCGGGAGGGCGAGGACGTGTTCGTCTCGGCCGCCGCGGGCGGAGTGGGTACGGCGACCGGGCGGCTGGCCCGGGTGATGGGGGCCGGCCGGCTGGTGGGCAGCGCCGGGAGCCCGGAGAAGGTGCGGTACCTGACGGAACGGGTCGGCTACGACGCGGCCTTCGACTACCGTGCCGGCCCGGCGGCCCGGCTGCTGGCGGAGGCCGCGCCCGACGGCGTCGACGTCTTCGTCGACAACGTCGGCGGCGACCAACTCGGCGCGGCCATCGGTGCGTTGCGCAGGCGCGGCCGGGTGGTGCGGGTCGGCACGGTCGGCCAGTACAACGTCACCGACGCGCCGCCCGTGCTCTTCGACCACGCGGACGTGGTGGAGAAGAGTCTGCGCATCGAGGGCTTCCTGGTCCGCGACCACCTGGAACTCCAGGACGAGCTCTACGCGTTCGCGGTGCCGCACCTGCGGAGCGGACGCCTCGCCCTCGACGAGACGGTGGTGGACGGATTCGGCCGGATCGTGGAGGCGTTCCTGTCGATGCTGCGCGGCGGGAACACCGGGAAGATGATCGTGCGCGCCACGGACGCGTGCGCATGAGGGGCGCCGGGGACCCGCGTCACAGCACGTCGCCGTCCCGCCAGTCGAAGACGAGCGCGTCCTGCGGGTCGAGCGGGCCCGCGTTGCCGGGACGCACGAAGGTGCTGCCCTCCTCCTCCGCCAGCCGCACGACTCCCGCCGGGCCGAGGACGCAGACCCGGCCGGGCCAGACCTGCCAGCCGCGGGCCGTGTAGAGGCCGGCCCCCTCCTCGCTGGCGGAGAGCGCACCCAGGGCGTACGCGCCGTCCACGATCCGTTCGAGGGCCGCCATCACCCGGCCGCCCAGCCCCGTCCGGCGGACGTCGGCGCGCACGCCCACCGCCTCGACGTATCCGGTGCGCAGGGATCGCCCGTGGTGCAGGACCCGCCGCTGCACCACGGAGCCGTGGGCGGCGAGACCCCGCTCGTCGTGGACCAGGGCGTGGATGCCGCCGAGCCCGTGATCCCAGTCCTCGTCGCTGAAGTCCCCCTCGAAGGCGTCGTCCAGGAGGGCGCGGACGGCGCGGAGTTCGGCGGGGGCGAGCTCCGCCGTGTGAGCGGTACGCAGTCGGATGGCCATCGCCCCAGTATTCCCGGCGGCCCCGCGCCGGAGGCCGGCAACGGGCCACCGCCATTCTCTAACCCTCATAAAGCACTTGACCGGTTAGACGCATCCGTGGTGCACTGCTTGCGCCGAAGCAACCGTCAAAAACACTTTGAGGGGTTACAGCCATGACCGAGCACGGACTCCGCCGGACCTCCGCCTCTTCCGCCCGCCGGATCCGGCACCGCTCCGTCGTCGTCGACGGACACGAGATCCACTACCGCGAGGCGGGGCCCGACGGCGCCCCGGTCCTGCTGCTCCTGCACGGCTTCCCGAGCAGCTCGCACATGTTCCGCGACCTGATCCCGCTGCTCGCCGACCACTACCGCCTGATCGCCCCCGACCACCACGGCTTCGGCCGCTCGGCGGCGCCCGCGGCCGGCGACTTCCCGTACACCTTCGCCGAACTGGCACGCCTCACGGACGAGTTCACGGAGCGGCTGGGGCTCGGCAGGTTCGCGCTGTACATCCAGGACTACGGGGCGCCGATCGGTCTGCGGCTCGCCCTGGCGCACCCCGAGCGGGTGACCGCGATCATCACGCAGAACGGCAACGCGTACGAGGAGGGCCTGGGCGCGGAGGCCTGGGCGCCGGTCCGGGCGCTGATCGCCGACCGCACACCGCAGACCGAGGCGCCGGTCCGGGAGATCAGCAGCCCGGACGGCGTCAAGTGGCAGTACCTGCACGGCGTTCCCGAGGAGCTGCGGGACCTCGTCAGCCCCGACGCCTACGAGCACGACGCGGCGCTCATGGCGCGGCCCGGCCAGGCCGCGATCCAGCTCGACCTGATCTCCGACTACGGCAGCAACTTCGAGCTCTACCCGGCCTTCCAGGAGTACTTCCGCGACAGCCGGGTCCCGCTGCTCGCCGTCTGGGGCGCCCACGACGAGATCTTCGTCCCGGCGGGGGCCACGGCGTTCCTGCGGGACCTTCCCGGGGCCGAGGTCCACCTGCTGCCGACCGGCCACTTCGCCCTGGAGACGCACGCGGGCCAGGCAGCCGCCCTGATCGGCGACTTCCTGGCCCGGAACCTCGAAGGGTAGAGGTCAGCCCATGTGCGGGTACGTGTAGTCGGTCGGCGCGACCAGCGTCTCCTTGATGGCGCGGGTCAGCGTCCAGCGCATCAGGTTCTGCGGGGCGCCGGCCTTGTCGTTGGTGCCGGAGGCACGGCCGCCGCCGAAGGGCTGCTGGCCGACGACGGCGCCGGTCGACTTGTCGTTGATGTAGAAGTTGCCCGCGGCGTAGCGGAGCTTGTCCATCGTGTACGCGGCCGCCGCGCGGTCGTTGGAGATGACCGAACCGGTGAGCGCGTAGTCCGACACCGACTCCATCTGGGTCAGCATCTCGTCGTACCGGTCGTCCTCGTAGACGTGCACGGCCAGGAACGGACCGAAGTACTCCGTCCGGAAGACCTCGTTCTCCGGGTCCGAGCACTCCACGACCGTCGGGCGGACGAAGTAGCCGACCGAGTCGTCGTACGAGCCGCCCGCGACGATCGTGCACGACGGGTCCGACTTGGCGCGGTCGATGGCCGCCTTGTTCTTGGCGAAGGAGCGCTCGTCGATGACGGCGCCCATGAAGTTGGCGAGGTCGGTGACGTCACCCATGGTCAGGTAGTCGACCTCGGCCGCGAACTCCTCCTTGAAACCGGAGTTCCAGATGGAGGCGGGAATGTACGCGCGGGAGGTCGCGGAGCACTTCTGGCCCTGGTACTCGAAGGCGCCGCGGGTCAGGGCGGTCTTCAGCACGGCGCGGTCGGCGCTCGGGTGCGCGACCAGGAAGTCCTTGCCGCCGGTCTCGCCGACCAGGCGCGGGTAGGAGCGGTACTTCTCGATGTTGTTGCCGACCGTCTTCCACAGGTACTGGAAGGTCTTGGTCGAGCCCGTGAAGTGGATGCCCGCGAGGTCGCGGTGCTCCAGGGCGACCTCGGAGACCTCGATGCCGTCACCGGTGACGAGGTTGATGACGCCCTTGGGCATCCCCGCCTCCTCCAGGAGCTGCATCAGCAGCACGGCGGCGTGGGTCTGCGTCGGGGACGGCTTCCACACGACGACGTTGCCCATGAGCGCGGGGGCGGTGGGCAGGTTGGCCGCGATGGCGCTGAAGTTGAACGGCGTGATCGCGTAGACGAAGCCCTCCAGCGGGCGGTGGTCCATGCGGTTCCACACGCCCGGGGAGTTGGCCGGGGGCTGCTCGGCCAGGATGTTGCGGGCGTAGTGGACGTTGAAGCGCCAGAAGTCGACGAGCTCGCACGGGCAGTCGATCTCGGCCTGCTGGGCGGTCTTCGACTGGCCGAGCATGGTCGAGGCGGCGAGGGTCTCGCGCCACGGGCCCGACAGCAGCTCGGCGGCGCGCAGGATGATCGCGGCGCGGTCGTCGAAGGACATGGCGCGCCAGGCAGGGGCGGCGGCGAGGGCGGCGTCGATCGCGTCCTGGGCGTCCTGCTTGGTGGCGTGCGCGCCGGTGCCGATGACGGCCTTGTGGTTGTGCGGCTGCACGACCTCGAAGCGCTCACCGCCGCCGAGCCGCTTCTCGCCGCCGATGGTCATCGGGAGCTCGATCGGGTTCTCGGCCAGCTCCTTGAGCTTGACCTCCAGACGGGCGCGCTCCGGGGAGCCGGGGGCGTAGCCGTGCACCGGCTCGTTGACGGGGGTGGGGACCTGGGTCACAGCGTCCATGAGTTCCGTAACTCCTTAAGTGAGCGGTGGTTCGGGCTCAGCCCTTGGTGAGGATCGAGCGGGCGAAGAAGAGCAGGTTGGCCGGCTTCTCCGCGAGACGGCGCATGAAGTAGCCGTACCAGTCGGTGCCGTACGCGGTGTAGACACGCATCCGGTGGCCCTCGGCGGCGAGCCGCAGGTGCTCCTCGCCGCGGATCCCGTAGAGCATCTGGAACTCGTACTCGTCGAGCTTGCGCCCGGCGCGCCGGGCGAGCTCCTGGGCGATGGAGATCAGACGGGGGTCGTGGGACCCGATCATCGGGTAGCCGTCGCCCTCCATCAGGGTGCGCAGGACGCGGACGTACGCCTTGTCGATCTCGGCCTTGTCCTGGTACGCGACCTCGGCGGGCTCCTTGTACGCCCCCTTCACGATACGCACACGGCTGCCGTTCGCGGCGAGCCGGCGGGCGTCGGCCTCGGTGCGGAAGAGGTAGGCCTGGATGACGCAGCCGGTCTGCGGGAAGTCCTTCCGGAGCTCCTCGTGGATGGCGAACATCGAGTCGAGGGTGGTGTGGTCCTCGGCGTCCAGGGTGACCGTCGTGCCGATGGCCGCGGCGGCCTCGACGACGGGGCGCACATTGGCGAGGGCCAGCTCGTGCCCGCCCTCCAGCGCCTGACCGAACATCGACAGCTTGACGGACATCTCGGCCCGGGTCCCGAGCTCCAGCCGCGCGAGGTGCTCGACGAGCTCCAGGTAGGCGTCCCGGGCGGCGGCGGCCTGCTCGCGCGTGGTGATGTCCTCGCCGACGACGTCGAGGGTGACCTCGAGCCCGCGGGCGACGGCGTCCTGCACGATCGGCACCACCTGGTCGACCGTCTCACCGGCGATGAAGCGGGCGACCACCTGCTTGGTGCCGGGGGCCGCCGACACGAAGCGGCGCATCCTGTCGCTGCGCGACGCGGCGAGAATCACGGGACCCAGCACGGGGCACCTCCACGGAAAGTAAGGACGGCCGCGGGCCCCGGAAGAGGAACGCCCGGGTACGGCACGGAGAACCACCGTGAAACCTAAGGATCCCCCCGATCCTCGGCCATCGACAGCTGTCACGCATCCGTGCCCTGGATCTCAGACATATGTATGAGGCCCTCGGACACATGAGGGACAATGCCCCTGTGACGGGCGATTTCAGGGCGGGCAGAGCGGCCGGCCGCGGCGAGTACCAGGAGCTGGTCGACGAGATCTCGGCGCTCCTCGGCGCCCCCGCGACCCTGGAGAACCGCGACTTCGAGCTGATCGCCTTCGGCGTGTACGACAGTGAGGGCGACTTCGACGAGGCCTCCCTCGACCCCGTGCGAACCCGCTCGATCCTCACGCGCCGCTCCACCGCGGAGGTCCGGGCCTGGTTCGAGGGGTTCGGTATCGCGCGGGCCACCGGCCCGGTCCGCATCGCCCCGGCCCCGGAGGCCGGCGTCCACCGCGGACGCGTCTGCCTCCCGGTACGCCATCGGGGGGTGGTGCTGGGCTACGTGTGGCTGCTGGACCACGATCCGGGGCCGACCGCCGCACAGCTGGACGCCGCCATGCAGGTCGCCGCCCGCATCGGGGCACTGCTCGCCGACGAGGCCCAGGCGGGCGCGGACCTCACCCGTGAACTGCGGGCGGTCCTCACCGCGGAGCGGGGCTGGCAGCGGGACATGGCGGTCGCCGAGCTGCGCACCGCGCTGGGCCCCCGCGCGGACGGCCTGCACACGGTCGTCTGCGTCGCCCCGTGGCCCTCCGCCGACCCGGACGACGCCCCCTCGGTCCGTACGGTGCCGGGAGCGACCGCCCTGTGCACGGTGCCGTGGGGGACGGCCGGGCAGAGCCTGGCGCTGCTGATGCGGCTGCGGTCGGCCGAGGTGCTGACACCCGCGCTGTCGGCGGCATCCCGGTTCGTCCGCGAGGCGGCGGATCACCCGCCCGCCGGCGGTTCACGGTCGGCGGGTCCGTCGCCCGCGCCCTCCGTCGGGGCGACGGCGGCGGCCGGGGTGGCCGGGGCCCGTGCGGGCCTCGCCGACCTGGGCGCCGCCTGGCAGGAGGCGTCCGCCGCCGCCCGCGCGGCCCTGGCCGAGCCGCGTCTCGGGCCGGTCGCCGAGTGGGCGTCCATCGGCCCCTTCCGGCTTCTGACGTCCCTCCCGCCGGACACCGCGCACGACCCCGTCGTACGCACCCTGCTGTCCCCCGCCCACCGCGAACTCGCGCGCACCGCCGAGGTGTTCCTCGACCGCGCGGGCCAGGCGGGCCGCACGGCGGCGGAGCTCGGCATCCACCGTCAGACCCTGTACTACCGCCTGTCCCGGGTCGAGCAGCTCACGGGCCTGGACCTGGACGACGGCGAGGACCGGCTGCTGCTGCACATGGCGCTGAAGGGGGCGCGGCTGTAGCGATGGGGGCGGGGCCGGGCCACCGGACCGGGGCCGCGCCCTCCACGTCACCCCCGGGTCGGCCGCCCGTGCCACACCACCCCGCCCCACGTCCGTCACGTCACGTCAGCGGGTCGGGCCGTCCGCCTTCGCCGACGCCTCGATCACCCGTCGCAGGCCCTCGGTGAGCTGGGAGGAGTCCGTCGCGGACGCCGGGTCGAAGAGCCACTGCACGCACAGGCCGTTGAGCAGGGTCTGGTAGAAGCCGCCGAGCGTGCGCAGCGTGACGTCGTCGACGTCGGCCTCCCGGCCGCCCATCAGCATGGGGACGAGACCCCGGCGCCCCTCGTCCTGGGCCTTCACCAACTGCTCGCGCACCGTGGGCAGCCGGTCGGCGTTGGTGATGACCTCGAAGGTCAGCAGCCAGATCGGGCGGGCCTCGGTGAAGGACCGGGTGACGTTCCCCCAGACCTCCTCGAAGCGCTCCAGGGAACCCGGCTCCCCCACGGTGCCGTCCCCGACGAAGCCGTCGAAACCCTCGCCCAGGTTCGAGATCAGATCGACGTACGCCTGCGCGAGCAGCGCGTCCTTCGAGCCGTAGTGGTAGCCGATGGACGCCAGGTTCGTCCCCGACTCCTTGACGACGTCGCGCGCGGTGGTGCGCACGAACCCCTTCTCCAGCAGGCAGCGCTTGGCGCCCTCGAGCAGATCCTCACGATGTCCCATGCGGGTCAGCCTACCGCCGGTCCAGACAAGCGTCCCATACGGACGTATTACACAGGTGTCCTGTACGACCGTTCTATACAAACGTACTAGACAAGCGTTTAAGACGTCCGTACAGTCCCTGCCATGACGCACTCGACGAGCCCGACCCCCGCCCCCGGCGCCCGCGCCGGCCGCCGCGAATGGACCGCCCTCGGCGTCCTGATGCTTCCGCTGCTCCTCGTCTCCATGGACGTGTCGGTCCTCTACTTCGCGATCCCCGCGATCAGCGCCGACCTGGAGCCGAGCGGCACCCAGCAGCTGTGGATCTTCGACATCTACGCCTTCGTCCTGGCGGGCCTGCTCATGACGATGGGCTCGCTGGGCGACCGCATCGGGCGCCGCCGGCTGCTGCTGTTCGGCGCCGCCGCCTTCGGGACGGCGTCGGTCGTCGCCGCCTACGCCGACAGCCCCGAGACCCTGATCGCGGCCCGCGCCCTCCTCGGCATCGGCGGCGCGACCCTGATGCCGTCGACGATGGCGCTCATCCGCACGATGTTCACGGACCCCGGCCAGCGCGCGAAGGCGATCGGCCTGTGGTCCGGCGTGATGACCGGCGGCATCGCGCTCGGCTCGGTGATGAGCGGGATCCTCGTCGAGTACTTCTGGTGGGGCTCGGTCTTCCTCGTCAACCTGCCCGCGATGGTGCTGCTGCTGGTTCTCGGCCCGATCCTGCTGCCGGAGTCCAGGAAGCCCGCGCCCGGCCGCTTCGACCTGCCGAGCGTGCCGCTGTCGATGGCGGCCGTGCTGCCCCTGATCTACGGGATCAAGGAGATCCCCTCCGAGGGGTGGCGGACCGAGTACGTCCTCTCGATCGCGGTCGGCCTGCTGTTCACCGCCCTCTTCGTGCACCGGCAGCGCACCGCCGAATCCCCGCTGATCTCACCCCGGTTGTTCCGCGGACGCGGGTTCGCCCCCGCCGTCGTCCTCAATCTCGTGTCCTCGTTCGGGATGATGGGGTCGGCCTTCTTCACCACCCAGTACCTCCAGTCCGTGCTCGGCAAGAGCTCCATGGAGGCCGCCCTGTGGGCGCTGCTGCCCACGGTCCTGGTCGGCGTCGCGGCCCCGGTCGCCGCGCAGTTGGTGCAGAAGGGCGTGGACCGGGCCCACGTCGTCGCCGGCGGTTTCACCGTCGCCGCCTGCGGCTACGGACTCCTCGCCCTCGCCGGTACGGACTCGATGTGGCTGGTGCTGGCCGGCGCGGGCGTCCTCGCCTCCGGCATCGTCACCGTGATGTCCCAGATGATGGACCTCGCCCTCGGCACGGTCCCCGTCGGCAACGCGGGCACCGCGTCGTCCCTGCTGGAGACGGGCGCTGAGTTCGGCGGCGCGCTGGGGATGGCGGTCCTCGGCTCCATCGGCACCGCCGTCTACCGCCACGACATCCCGTCCACCGCTCCCGCCGCCGCCCACGAGACCCTGGGCGGGGCCCTGGCCGTGGCCCGGCACCTGCCCGACCGCACCGGCGACGCCCTCACGACCGCCGCCCGGGAGGCCTTCACCCACGGCATGAACGCCGCGGCCGTCGCCGGCGCACTCCTCCTCCTGGGCGCCGCGGCCCTCACCACGGCCACCCTGCGCCGGCCCCCCACCCGAACTCCCGCCCCCCGCCGACCGCAACGGTCCCTCACCCGATGACCCCGGCCGGGACGATCCCAGCGGCCGTCCAGGCCGAACCGGGGGCCCGGGGGCGCAGCCCCTGGACGGCACGACAACACCGCCCACCCCCGAACCCCGGCCGCGGAAATCCCAGCCCGTCCGGCGCTTGAGGACGAGGCCGTCCAGGCCGAACCGGGGGCCCGGGGGCGCAGCCCCCGGAGGGCCCCCTTAAAGCCGGGTGCCGTATCGGGCCCGCATGCCAGGATGGACCCGTGGCACAGACATTCGGTACGCCGTTCATCGGCCGGTCAGAGGAACTGGCCAGGCTCACCGGCGTGCTGGGCCGCGCCCACGAGGGCGACCCCCGCGCCGTCCTGGTCGCGGGAGACGCCGGCGTCGGCAAGACCCGCGTCCTCACCGAGGCCTCCGCGCACGCCGCCGGCACCGGCATGACGGTCCTCACCGGCCACTGCGTGGACCTCGGCGACGTCGGCCTGCCGTACCTCCCGTTCACCGAGATCCTCGGCGCCCTCGCCGCGGACGACCGGTTCGCCCCCGCCCTCGCGGCCCACCCCGCCGTCGACCGGCTGCTCGGCAGCGGTCCCGACGGCGCCTCGGACGCCGGCGGCCGACTGCGCCTGTTCGAGGGCGTGGCCGGACTCCTCGCCGACGCCTCCGCGATCGCCCCGCTCCTGCTCGTCCTGGAGGACCTCCACTGGGCGGACCAGTCCTCCCGCGACCTGCTGCGCTTCCTGCTCAGCCGCGGTCTCCGCCCACTCCCCCAGACCCGCGGCCCCCGGACGGGAGCACCGGCGGCCGACGCCCCCGTCCACCGCCTCGCCGTCTTCGCCTCCTACCGCGCCGACGACCTGCACCGCCGTCACCCGCTGCGCCCCCTGCTGGCCGAGCTGGTCCGGCTGCCCGCCGTCGACCGCCTGGAGCTGCGGCCGATGCACGACACCGAGGTGGCCCGCCTGGTGCGCGCCCTCGGCACGGACGCGGTGGCGGACACCACGGTGCGCCGCATCGTCGAGCGCGCCGAGGGCAACGCGTTCTACGCGGAGGAGTTGCTCGCCGCCACCGCCGACGCCGTGCCCGGCGCCCCCGACCCGGCGGCCGACGCCATGCCCAGCGGCCTGGCCGACGTCCTGCTCATCCGCTTCGAGCAACTGCCCGCCACCGCCCAGCAGGTGCTGCGCACCGCCGCCGTGGCCGGCCGCCGCGTCGAGCACGACCTGCTCCGCGACGCGGTCCAACTGCCCGAGGAGGAGCTGGAGTCGGCGCTGCGCGAGGCCGTCGGCCGGCAGCTCCTGGTCCCCGCCGACGGCGACACGTACACGTTCCGGCACGCCCTCATCCGGGAGGCCGTGTACGCCGACCTGCTGCCCGGTGAGCGGGTCCGGCTGCACCGCGCGTTCGCCACCCTGCTCGCCGGGCGCGGCGACCCGGCGAAGAGCGCGGCCGAGCGGGCCCACCACTCGCGGGAGAGCCACGACCTGGCCGACGCCCTCCGGGCGTCCCTGGAGGCCGCCGACCACGCGGCCGGCGTCGGCGCGCCCGCCGAGGAGCTGCGCCATCTGGAGTCCGCCCTCGACCTGTGGCCCGCGGTGGCGCCCACGGCACGGCCCGAGGACGGCCTGGACACGGTCACCCTCACCCTGCGCGCCTCGGCCGCCGCCGCGCACGCCGGCGAGAGCCACCGGGCGGTCACCCTGACCCGGGCCGCGCTCGCCCGGGCCGGCTCGGACGCCGACTCCGAACTCGCCGTCCGCGTCCGCTACACCCTCGCGGGCAACCTCATGCGCGTCGACCGCCTGAAGGCGGCGTTCACGTACAGCAGCGAGGCGCTCGCCATGACCCCCGCCGAGCCCCCGTCGCACACGTGGGTGTGGGCCGCGGCCACCCACGCCATGGCGGCCCGCTACATGGGCCACGACGAGGACGCCGAGCGCGTCGCCCGCCAGGCCCTGCGCGTCGCCGAGGACCTCGGACTCGCCGACGCCCGGGCGGACCTGACGATCTCCCTGGTCGGGCTCGAGGAGCACAACCGCCGCTCTCCGCAAGGGCGTCGCCGCCTGTCGGAGGCGCGCGCTCTGGCCCGGAGCGCCGGGAACGTGTCGGTGGAGATGCGTGCCCTGTTCAACCTGGCGGTCGGGTGCTACGAGTCCGGCGACCTGGACGAGTGCCTGACCTGGGTCACCGACGGATTGGAGCGGGCGGGCCGCTCCGGCCTGCTCTCCTCGCCGTACGCGCTGGAACTGCGCTATCTGCAGTCCCTGGTCTTCTACACCCTGGGCCGGTGGGACGAGTGCGCCCGCGCGGCCGCCGTCGACGCCGAGCGGCTGCCCGCGGCGGCCGGCTTCGCGACCGGTCCCGCCCTGTACGTGGCGCTGGCGCGCGGCGACCGGGAGACCGAGAGCCGCGCCCGCGCCCTGCTCGACGGGCCGTTCGACTGGATGGCCACGCTCGTCGCGAGCATCGTGCTGACCGACGCGGCGGCGTTGCGCGGGGACGCGGAGGCGGCCGTCGCCCGGGTCGGTACGACGCTCGCGACCCTCGCCGGAGAGGCGGGCGCCGAGCGGCCGGACGTCGCGGTGCGGCTGGCCGCCCTCGCCCTGGCCGCGGTGGCGGACCGGGCCGAACAGCTGCGCCTGACCGGCGACCGGGCGGCCGTCTCCCGCTGGACGGACACGGCGGACGAGCTGGTGGAGCTGGCCCGGGTCACGGCCGCGAAGGGCGAGGACGGCTCCCGGCAGGGTCCCGAGGGGCTCGCCTGGCTGGCCCGTGCCGAGGCCGAGTGGACCCGCGCCCGCACCGGTCCCGACGTCGCCGCCTGGGAGCGGGCCGTCGCCGCCTTCGACTACGGCGACCCGTACGAACCGGCCCGCTGCCGCCGCCGGCTCGCCGAGGCGCTGCTGGCCGCGGACAGGCGCGAGGAGGCGGCAGAGCAGATCCGCGCGGCCCGCGACACGGCCGTACGGCTCGGTGCCGTGCCGCTGCGCGAGGACCTGGACGAGCTCGTCCGGCGTCGCCGGCTGGCCCCGAGGGAGCCCGCAGGGCAGGACGGCGCGGCGGCCCTGACGGCCCGGGAGAACGACGTCCTGCGCCTCCTCGCCCTCGGCCGCACCAACCGTCAGATCGGCGAGGAACTGTTCATCAGCGGCAAGACGGCGAGCGTCCACGTCTCGAACATCCTCGCCAAGCTGGGCGCGGCCGGACGCACGGAGGCCGTCGCCATCGCCTACCGGCAGGGCCTGATCGAGCCGGAACGCGCCCCGTCCCCCTGACGCCCGCCCGCGGGAGACGACGAAGGGCCGGACCACCCGAAGGTGACCCGGCCCTTCGCCCACAGGCCGTTGGGCGTGACTCAGACGAGGTTGACCGAGCGGGCCGAGGTGGCGCCGATCTCGTCGGCGACCTCGGTGAGGACCGACTGCGGAACCGTGTCGTCGACCGTGAGGACCGCGAGGGCCTCCCCGCCGACGGCCGCCCGGGCGACCTGCATGCCCCCGATGTTGATACCGGCCTCGCCGAAGACGCGGCCGACGGTGCCGACGACGCCGGGACGGTCCTCGTAGCTCAGCACGACCATGTGGTCGGCGAGCGCGAGGTCCACGTCGTACTCGCCGACGGCGACGATCTTCTGGAGGTGCTTCGGGCCGGCCAGCGTGCCGGACACCGCGACCTCCTGGCCGTCGCCGAGCGTGCCGCGCACGGTGACCACGTTGCGGTGGTCCGGGGACTCCGAGCTGGTGGTCAGACGGACCTCGACGCCACGCTCCTGCGCGAACAGCGGGGCGTTCACGTACGACACGGTCTCGTCGACGACGTCCTCGAACACACCCTTGAGCGCCGAGAGTTCGAGCACCTTGACGTCGTGCTGGGTGATCTCGCCGTACACCTCGACGTCGAGACGGACCGCGACCTCGCCGGCGAGGGCGGTGAAGATGCGGCCGAGCTTCTCGGCGAGCGGCAGGCCGGGCTTGACGTCCTCGGCGATGACGCCGCCCTGGACGTTCACCGCGTCCGGCACGAGCTCACCGGCGAGGGCGAGGCGCACCGAGCGGGCCACCGCGATACCGGCCTTCTCCTGGGCCTCGTCGGTGGAGGCGCCGAGGTGCGGGGTGCAGACGACCTGGTCGAGCTCGAAGAGCGGGGAGTCCGTGCAGGGCTCCTTCGCGTACACGTCGAGACCGGCGCCCGCGACGCGGCCCTCCTTGAGCGCCGAGTACAGCGCCTCCTCGTCGACGATCCCGCCGCGCGCGGCGTTGACGATGCGCACCGACGGCTTGACCTTGTGCAGCGCCTCGTCGCCGATCAGACCGAGGGTCTCGGGGGTCTTGGGGAGGTGGACGGTGATGAAGTCGGCGACCTCCAGCAGCTCGTCCAGCGACAGGACCTTCACACCCATCTGGGCGGCGCGCGCGGGCTGCACGTAGGGGTCGTAGGCGACGACCTTCATGCCGAACGCGGACATGCGCTGGGCGACCAGCGCGCCGATGCGGCCGAGGCCGACGACGCCGAGGGTCTTCTCGGCCAGCTCGACGCCCGTGTACTTGGAGCGCTTCCACTCGCCGTTCTTCAGGGCGGTGTTGGCCTGGGGGATGTGGCGCGCGGTGGCCAGCAGGAGACCGCAGGCCAGCTCGGCCGCGGTCACGATGTTCGACGTGGGGGCGTTGACGACCATGACGCCGGCCTTGGTGGCGGCGGAGACGTCGACGTTGTCCAGGCCGACGCCGGCTCGTGCGACGACCTTCAGCTTCTTCGCGGCGGCGACGGCCTCCGCGTCGACCTTGGTGGCCGAACGGATCAGGATCGCGTCCACGTCGGCGATCGCGGGCAGCAGTTCGGCGCGGTCCGCGCCGTTGCACTGGCGGATCTCGAAGTCCGGGCCCAGGGCGTCCACGGTCGCGGGCGACAGCTCTTCAGCGATGAGTACGACAGGTTTCGAGCTCACGTGAGTCCTCACAAGTCCAATGCGGACGGCCGTCCCGACGGCCGCATGCGGTGGAGGGTTGTCGGCGGCCCCGAAGAGTGCCGGTGCCGTCCCGCGCCGAGCGGCGTGGGGGCGTGCCTTCACTTCCTCGGTGTCGCTTGAGCCGCGTGGAAGACGCACGACGCTGTGGGCCTGACGCGTTTGTTGTGCAGCAGTCTAGTGCCGCTGCGGGGGCCGTCCTGCGCCTCCGCGGAAGGATCACCCGGACGAGGCTGGCCGCAATGGACAACAGCGTTACCCCGGGTTCGGCGACGGGCCGGAGCGGTGCGCTCCGGCCCGTCGTCCCAAGGCTTACGCCTCGTCGTCGTTGACCCAGCTCATGAGCTTGCGCAGCTCCTTGCCGGTGGTCTCCAGGAGGTGGTTCTCGTCCTGGGTCTTGTACTCGTTGTACTTCTTCAGGCCGCCGTGGTACTCGTCCATCCACTGCTGGGCGAACGTGCCGTCCTGGATCTCGGCGAGGACCTTCTTCATCTCCGCCTTGGTGGCGTCGGTGATGATCCGCGGGCCGGTGATGTAGTCGCCCCACTCGGCGGTCTCGGAGACCGACCAGCGCATCTTCTCCAGGCCGCCCTCGTACATCAGGTCGACGATGAGCTTCAGCTCGTGGAGGCACTCGAAGTAGGCGATCTCCGGCTGGTAGCCGGCCTCGGTCAGCGTCTCGAAGCCCGCCTTGACCAGCGCGGCCGTACCACCGCAGAGCACGGCCTGCTCGCCGAAGAGGTCGGTCTCGGTCTCCTCGGTGAAGGTCGTCTTGATGACGCCCGCGCGGGTGCCGCCGATGCCCTTGGCGTAGGAGAGCGCCAGCGCGAACGCGTTGCCCGTGGCGTCCTGCTCGACGGCCGCGATGCAGGGAACGCCGCGGCCCTCCTCGTACTGGCGGCGCACGAGGTGGCCCGGGCCCTTGGGGGCGACCATGCACACGTCGATGCCGGCCGGGGGCTTGATGAAGCCGAAGCGGATGTTCAGGCCGTGGCCGAAGAACAGCGCGTCGCCGTCGTTCAGGTTGTCCTTGATGGACTCCTCGTAGACCTGGGCCTGGATCGGGTCCGGCACGAGGATCATGATGACGTCGGCCTCGGCCGCCGCCTCCGACGGCGTCACCACGCGCAGGCCCTGCTCCTCGGCCTTGGCCTTGGACTTCGAGCCCTCGTGCAGACCGACGCGGACGTCGACACCCGAGTCACGGAGCGACAGCGCGTGGGCGTGGCCCTGGCTGCCGTAACCGATGACCGCGACCTTGCGGTTCTGGATGATGGACAGGTCGGCATCGTCGTCGTAGAACAGCTCGGCCACTGGGGTTCTCCTTGGTGTGCTCGTGTTGCGTCCCACCGTACGGCGGGCGGAGGAAGGGAAGTCTTCGGGTCTCGGAATACGGGCGGTCGGCGGCTGCGAACCGGCCGTTTCCGGTCGGGCCGGAGCCGGGGACGGTCCGTCCCCGGCGTCGGCGGTCAGGCGGACCGGTCGAGGGCGCGCAGCGACCGGTCGGTGATGGAGCGGGCGCCGCGGCCGATGGCGATCGTGCCGGACTGGACGAGCTCCTTGATGCCGAACGGCTCCAGCATCTTGAGCATGGCCTCCAGCTTGTCGCTGCCGCCGGTGGCCTCGATGGTGACGGCCTCCGGGGAGACGTCGACCGTCTTGGCGCGGAACAGCTGGACGATCTCGATGATCTGGGAGCGCGTCTCGTTGTCGGCGCGCACCTTCACCAGAACGAGTTCCCGCTGAACGGCGGAACCCGGCTCCAGTTCGACGATCTTCAGGACGTTGACGAGCTTGTTGAGCTGCTTCGTCACCTGCTCCAGCGGGAGGTCGGCGACGCTCACCACGATGGTGATGCGGGAGATGTCGGGGTGCTCGGTGACGCCGACCGCGAGCGAGTCGATGTTGAAGCCGCGACGCGAGAACAGCGCGGTGATACGGGCGAGGACACCCGGCTTGTTCTCGACGAGGACGGAGAGCGTGTGCTTGGACATGGGTCTCGTTCCTTTTCCTACGGCTCTCAGTCGTCTTCGTTGTCGCCGAAGTCGGGGCGGACGTCACGGGCGAACATGACCTCGTCGTTGGAGGTGCCGGCGGCGACCATCGGCCACACCATCGCGTCCTCGTGGACGATGAAGTCGACCACGACGGGGCGGTCGTTGATCGAGTTCGCCTCCTCGATCACCTTGTCGAGGTCGTCCGGGGACTCGCAGCGGATCGCGTAACAGCCCATGGCCTCCGACAGCTTGACGAAGTCGGGGACGCGGGTGCCGGCGCTCGGCTGCTTGCCGTCCGCGTCCGGGCCGCTGTGCAGCACGGTGTTGGAGTAGCGCTGGTTGTAGAAGAGGGTCTGCCACTGGCGGACCATCCCGAGGGCGCCGTTGTTGATGATGGCGACCTTGATCGGGATGTTGTTCAGGGCGCAGGTGGTGAGTTCCTGGTTGGTCATCTGGAAGCAGCCGTCGCCGTCGACCGCCCAGACCGTGCGGTCCGGCTGTCCCGCCTTGGCGCCCATCGCGGCCGGGACCGCGTAGCCCATGGTTCCGGCGCCGCCCGAGTTCAGCCAGGTCGCGGGCTGTTCGTACTGGATGTAGTGCGCGGCCCACATCTGGTGCTGGCCGACGCCCGCGGCGAAGATCGTCCCCTCGGGGGCGAGTTGACCGATGCGCTCGATGACCTGCTGCGGGGAGAGCGAGCCGTTGTCGGGCTGCTCGTAGCCGAGCGGGTACGTCTCACGCCAACGGTCGAGGTCCTTCCACCAGGCGCTGTAGTCGCCCCGGTGTCCCTCGCTGTGCTCCTTCTGGACGGCCTGCACGAGGTCGGCGATGACCTCGCGGGCGTCACCGACGATCGGCACGTCGGCGGCGCGGTTCTTGCCGATCTCGGCCGGGTCGATGTCGGCGTGGACGATCTTCGCGAAGGGCGCGAAGCTGTCCAGCTTGCCGGTGACGCGGTCGTCGAAGCGGGCTCCGAGGGCGACGATCAGGTCGGCCTTCTGCAGCGCGGTGACGGCGGTGACCGCACCATGCATGCCCGGCATTCCCACGTGCAGCGGGTGGCTGTCGGGGAATGCGCCGAGCGCCATCAGGGTGGTGGTGACGGGCGCTCCGGTGAGTTCTGCGAGGACCTTCAGCTCGGCGGTGGCCTGGGCCTTCAGGACGCCGCCGCCGACGTACAGGACCGGCCGCCTGGCGGCGGTGATCAGCTTGGCGGCCTCGCGGATCTGCTTGGCGTGCGGCTTGGTCACCGGGCGGTAGCCGGGCAGGTCCTGGGTGGGCGGCCAGCTGAAGGTGGTCTGGGCCTGGAGTGCGTCCTTGGCGATGTCGACGAGGACGGGTCCGGGGCGGCCGGTGGAGGCGATGTGGAAGGCCTCCGCGATCGTCCGGGGGATGTCCTCGGCCTTGGTCACCAGGAAGTTGTGCTTGGTGATCGGCATCGTGATGCCGACGATGTCCGCCTCCTGGAAGGCGTCCGTGCCGATCGCCTTGGAGGCGACCTGGCCGGTGATGGCGACCATCGGCACGGAGTCCATGTGCGCGTCGGCGATCGGCGTGACCAGGTTGGTGGCGCCGGGGCCCGAGGTGGCCATGCAGACGCCGACGCGGCCGGTGGCCTGCGCGTAACCGGTGGCCGCGTGACCCGCACCCTGCTCGTGACGGACGAGCACGTGGCGCACGCGCGTCGAGTCCATCAGCGGGTCGTACGCCGGGAGGATCGCACCGCCGGGAATGCCGAATACCGTGTCGGCCCCGACCTCCTCGAGCGAACGGATGAGGGACTGCGCACCCGTGACGCGCTCGGGGGCGGACTGATGTCCTCCGGAACGGGGCCGCGGCTGCGGATGGGCCCCGGTGGCCTGCTCGGTCATCGGCATTCTCTTCTCGATGCTGAGGGTTTTTGCGAGGTTTGTGCGGGTGTACGACTGGTGCCTGTGCAACAAAAAACCCCTCGTGCCGTGAGGCAAGCGAGGGGAGCGCGCCGGGTGCGGTCGCTGGGTGTTCCGGATCGTCCTCCGGTGTGCCCCAGCTTCAGCCGACGCGCTTTCCAAGTACGAGAATTCGGGTGCGCATGGCATTGACCCTCCCCCCGGCACGCACCGACTGTCAAGTGGGTGGGACGGGAGTCTCATTATGTGAACGCAGGGTCGTGCCACCTCCGAAGACGGCGGGCAGGCCACTCCCGTACATACCCGGACCCCCGCCGGCGAACGCGGGCTCGACCGGGCCGTGCGGCACCGGATAGTGGCCGGAAGACAGCGCTCGGCGCAGCCGGTACTCGTCGAGAGGACCCGAGAAGGCCATGCCCTGGCCGTGGGTGCAGCCCATCGCGCGCAGGGCGACGACCTGCTCCGGAAGGTCCACGCCGTCGGCGACGGACTGCAGCCCCAGATCGGTGGCGATGCGCAGCAGCCCGCTGGTGATCTTGTGCAGCCGCGCGGACTCGACGACCCCCTCGACCAGCCCGCGGTCGAGCTTGAGTACGTCGACCGGAAGCCGGCGCAGGGCCGTGATCGCCGCGTAGCCGCTGCCGAAGCCGTCCAGGGAGATCCGGACACCCATCCGCCGCAGCGCGTTCAGCCGCCGCTCCAGCTCGTCCAGGGAGACCCTGGGGTCCATGTCCGACAGCTCGACGACCAGGGCGCCCGAGGCGAGGCCGTGCCGGGTCAGCAGTGCCTCGACGGAACCGAGCGGCACGGAGCGGTCCAGCAGCCTGCGGGCGCTCATCCGGACGGCGACGGGGACGGACAGACCGGTCGCGGTGCGCTCGGCGGCCTGCTGGACGGCCTGCTCCAGCATCCAGCGGCCGAGCTCGGCGGTGCGGTCGTTGTCCTCGGCGACCCGCAGGAACTCGGCCGGGGTGAAGAACACCCCCTGGGAGGAGCGCCAGCGGGCCTGGGCGGCGACCGATGCGATCCGGCCGTTCTCCAGGGAGACCACCGGCTGGTGCAGCAGCGCGAACTCGCCGTCGTGCAGGGCGGCCCGCAACCGGGTCGCCAGTTCGGCCTTGCGGACGACGTCCTGCTGCATCTGGGGCGCGTACAGCTCGACGCGGCCCTTGCCGGCCCCCTTGGCCCGGTACATGGCGAGGTCCGCGTTGCGCTGCAACTCGCCCGCGCCGAGGCCCGGTTCCGCGAAGGCGACGCCGATGGAGGCGGCCACCCGGACATCGTTGCCGTCGATCGCGTAGGGCTGCGACAGGGTGATCCTGAGCCGGTCGGCCAGCTCCATGATGTGGCGCTCCCGCGCGGTGCGGTCACGGGCGCCGTCACCCACGATGAGGGCCGCGAACTCGTCGCCGCCGAGGCGGGCGGCCGTGTCGCCCTGCCGCACGGAGTCCTGGAGCCTCCGGGCGGCCTGGACGAGGAGCTCGTCGCCCGCCTGGTGCCCGATGGTGTCGTTCACCGCCTTGAAGCCGTCCAGGTCGATGAAGAGGACGGCGGTGCCGCGGTCGGTGGAGCGGCGGCCGGACAGCGCCTGCTGGACCCGCTTGGTGAACAGGGCGCGGTTGGGCAGGTCGGTGAGCGGATCGTGCTCGGCGTTGTGCTGCAACTGCGCCTGCAGTCGGACCCGTTCGGTCACGTCGCGGCTGTTGAAGATGAGGCCGCCGTGGTGCCGGTTCACGGTGGACTCCACGTTGAGCCAGCCGCCGTCGCCGGACTTGAAGCGGCACTCGATGCGGGTGGTGGGCTCCTCGGTGTGGCTGGTGGCCAGGAAGCGGCGCACCTCGTGCACCACGCAGCCGAGGTCCTCGGGGTGGATCAGTGCGGCCAGTTCGGACCCGACGAGCTCCTCGGCGGGCCGGCCGTAGACCCCGGCGGCGGCCGGGCTCACGTACCGGAGGATCCCGTTGGGCGCGGCGATCATGATGACGTCGCTGGAGCCCTGCACCAGGGAGCGGAAGTGGTTCTCCTTCTGGGCCAGTTCCTGGGTGAGGGTGATGTTGTCGAGCAGCATGATGCCCTGGCGCACGACGAGGGCGAGCACCACCGTGCCCCCGGTGATCAGCACGACGCGGTCGACGCTGTGGCCGTTCAGCACGTTGTAGAGGATCCCCAACGTGCAGACCGCGGCGGCCAGATAGGGCGTGAGCGCGGCCAGCGAACCGGTGATGGGCCGGGTGGCCGGATACCGCGCGCGGTCGCCGCCCTGCGCGGGGCCCGGCAGCGGAGCGTGTCCGGGCGCGAAGGCGTGCCCGTGCACCGGGCCGCCGGGACGCTGCCCGGGGACGTGCTCGTGCACCACGCGCGTGTGCTTCTCGTCGGCGGGCCCGGCGGGGGTGCCGACCCAGGGGGCGTAGGCGAGCAGCAGGGAGCCGGCGAACCAGCCCGCGTCGAGGAGCTGTCCCGAGCGGTAGTTGTTGTGCAGCAGGGGCGAGGTGAACAGGGCGTCGCACATCACCGTCAGGGCGAGCGCGCCGATGGCGGTGTTGACGGCGGACCGGTTCACGGCGGAGCGCCGGAAGTGCAGGGCCAGCACCATGCTCACCAGGGCGATGTCCAGGAGCGGGTACGCGAGCGAGAGCGCGGTGTGCGCGACGCTCGGGCCGTCCATCTTCGCCGCCTGCGCGAGGGCCAGGCTCCACGACAGGGTCAGCAGCGAGCCGCCGATCAGCCAGGCGTCCAGCGCCAGACAGACCCAACCCGCCTTGGTCACAGGCCTCTTGGCCAGGACGAGGAGGCCGACGATGGCGGGCGGCGCGAAGCACAGGAAGAACAGGTCGGCGCAGCTGGGGCTGGGCACGGCGATCCCGAGCACGACCTCGTACCACCCCCAGACCAGGTTGCCCAGCGCGGCCATCGCGGAGGAGAGGGAGAACAGCAGCCAGGCCGGCCGGAAGCGGATGCGTCGCCTGCGCGCGTAGAGGAAGCAGGAGACCGCGGCCGTCCCCGCCGCGGCACTCAGTCCGAAATCGCCCATCACCAGTGCGGCGCCCGGGGAACCCCAGCCCAGCGCGGAACCGATGGCGTACCCCGCGCACACCAGGGCCAGCACCAACTGCGACCGCAGGCCCGTCCCGCCGCCGGGCGCCGGTCGGCGGCTCAGCAGAGTCCCGAGGAGGCGCTGTACGCGCAGGCCTCCGTCGAGCGCGGTGGGGGGCGGCGGCGAACTCACCGGGCCCACCCGGCCCGTGCCGCTCCCGGGTCCCGCTGGTCCCGGTGGGCCGGATGCGCGTGCCTCCTGCGCCCGCTGTGCCTGCGATGGTGGTGACGGCCGCCGTGGCCGTGGCCGCGCGTCACCGCGAGCCGGGGTCGCCGGCGGCGACCCCGCCGCGTCGGATCGTTGGTCCATAGGCCGTGCATCGCCCGTCGCCCCCCTCGCAGTCCTGAATGCTCATCCCCGGCGCCGAACGGTGCGCGGCGCAGCCCCTGTCGGGACGATACACCAGTCTCGTCACTCAGGGACATAGTTCCTCTACGCTCCGTGACGACCAGCGGGAATGCCGGTACGGAACGCGTCCGGGGGACTCCGGAGGGTGCCCGAAGCGGACGGGTGGTGAACGGTACGCCTCTTACGCGCCGGTTGTGAGCACTACGTTCTGGAGCGGCTCCCCGCGCGCGAAACGGTTCAACTGTGCGGCCAGGAGCCGCTTGGCGCGCGGCAGGAACGCGGAGGTGGGCCCGCCGACGTGCGGGCTGATGAGCACGCCCGGCGCGTGCCACAACGGGTGCCCCGGGGGCAGCGGTTCGGGGTCGGTGACGTCGAGCGCCGCGGTGATCCGGCCGGTCTCCAGTTCGGCGAGCAGCGCCTTGGTGTCCACGACGGGCCCGCGGGCCACGTTGACGAGCAGGGCACCGTCCTTCATGCGGGCGAGGAACTCGGCGTCGGCCAGGCCGCGGGTGCCGTCGTTGAGCGGGGTGGACAGGATGACGACGTCCGCCTCGGGCAGCAGGGCGGGCAGTTCGGTGAGCGGGTGCACCGGACCGCGCTCCGCCGTGCGGGCGGAGCGTGCGACGCGCACCACCCGCGCGAGCTCGAACGGCGCGAGCCGGTCCTCGATCGCGGCGCCGATCGACCCGTAGCCCACGATGAGGACGGACCTGTCGGCGAGCGCGGGACGGAACCCGGACCGCCACTCCTCCTTGTCCTGCCCCCGCACGAAGTCGGGGATCCCGCGCAGCGAGGCGAGGACGAGCGCGAGGGTGAGTTCGCCGGTGCTGGCCTCGTGGACGCCGCGCGCATTGCACAACTGCACGCCCGGGCGGAGGTGCTTGAGGCCCGGCTCGACGTGGTCGATGCCGGCGGACAGCGTCTGCACCGCCTGCACGGACGTCATCCCGGGCAGCGGACGCACGGAGACACCGGCGCCCTTCATGTACGGCACCACGTAGAAGGCGCACTCGGCGGGGTCCGCGGGAAAGTCCTGGTCACCGTTCCAGAAACGGTAGTCGAGGCCCTCGGGCAGGCCCTCGATCTCGTCTGCGGCGAACGGGAGCCACACATCGGAAGTCATGGTCAGGAGGCTATGCGAAAGCCGGGCCTGCCCATTGGTTAGTTTGGGGTGCCAGGAGAGGGAGGGTTCGGCCAGGTGGAGCGCAGGACGATCGGTGCGGCGACGCTCGATGTGGGGGCCGTCGGACTGGGGTGCATGCCCATGAGCTGGGCGTACACCGGTTCGCGGCAGCGGGGCGACGAGTCGCTGCGGACCGTGCACCGGGCCCTCGACCTGGGCTCGTCGCTGCTCGACACCGCCGACATGTACGGCCCGTTCACCAATGAGCTGCTGGTGGGGCGGGTGCTGAAGGAGCGGCGCTCCGACGCGTTCGTGTCGACCAAGGTCGGGCTGCTGGTGGGTGAGCAGCACATCGTGGCCAACGGCCGCCCCGGCTACGTGAAGCGGGCCTGCGACGCCTCGCTGCGCCGGCTGCAGACGGACGTGATCGACCTCTACCAGCTGCACCGCGCGGACCCCGAGATACCGGTCGAGGAGACCTGGGGCGCGATGGCGGAGCTGGTGGCGGCGGGCAAGGTGCGGGCGCTGGGGCTGTGCGCGGTGGGCGCGCGTTCCGGCCGCCGGCCGGGCGCGCGGCTGCACGACGGGACGATCCGGCAGCTGGAGCGGGTGCAGCAGGTGTTCCCGGTGAGCGCGGTGCAGGCGGAGCTGTCGGTGTGGTCGCCGGAGGCACTGGACGCGCTGCTGCCGTGGTGCGCGGCGCGCGGGGTGGGGCTCCTCGCGGCGATGCCGCTCGGCAACGGCTTCCTGACCGGGACGCTGACCCCCGGGGAGGGCTTCGAACGGGACGACCTGCGCGCCCGGCATCCGCGCTTCACGGCCGAGATGATGGCCGCCAACCAGCCGATCGTCGTCGGGCTGCGCCGGATCGCGGAGCGGTACGGCGACGAGGTGACCCCCGCGCAGGTGGCCCTGGCCTGGGTCCTGGCGCAGGGGCCGCACGTGGTGCCGGTGCCCGGTACCAAGCGGGAGCGGTGGGTGACGGAGAACGCGCGGGCGGCGGCGCTGCGGCTGACGGCCGAGGATCTGGCACGGGTGGCGCGGCTGCCGGCGGCGCGGGGATCCTGGGACTGACCGGAGTTCCCCGGCATCCACCGAGGGTGATCGGGAACCTGGGGGACGTCTGCGGTGTATGAACAGTAGGACCGCCGCGTCGAAGGGACCTTGATCGTGCAACGTCGAGCTGTGACGGCCGTGTTGGCCACGGCCGCGCTACTGCTGACGGCCGGCTGCTCCTCCGGCGACGGAGGGGAACCGGACGGCTTCCCGAAGCCCTCATCGGACAGCACGACCCCGGGGGCGTCGTCCCCGGGGAGGGCGAAGAAGGACGTGCCGCCCGCGAAGGGCTCGGTCGAGGTGGTGCGGACGGTCGCCAAGGACCTGAAGACCCCCTGGGGACTGGCCCCGCTGCCGGACGGCGACCTGCTCGTCTCCTCCCGCGACGAGGGCACCGTCACGCGGGTCGACGCCGGGACGGGCAGGAAGACGGAGCTGGGCCGGGTGCCCGGGGTGGCACCGGAGGGCGAGGGCGGGCTCCTGGGCCTGGCCCTCTCCCCCGAGTACGCCTCGGACCACATGATCTACGCGTACTTCACCACGGCGTCGGACAACCGCATCGTCCGCATGCTGTACGAGGAGCGGAAGCCGGCGGGAGAGCAGCTGGGAGCACCGGACACTGTGTTCCGCGGGATCCCGAAGGGGTTCATCCACAACGGCGGCCGGATCGCCTTCGGCCCGGACGGGATGCTGTACGCGGGCACGGGCGAGACCGGGGACGGCGGGCTCGCCCAGGACAAGAAGTCGCCGGCCGGCAAGATCCTGCGGATGACGCCGGAGGGCGAGCCCGCCCCGGGCAACCCCTTCGACGGCTCCGTCGTCTACTCGTACGGTCATCGCAACGTCCAGGGGCTCGCCTGGGACGACAAGCAGCGTCTGTGGGCGTCCGAGTTCGGCCAGGACACCTGGGACGAGCTGAACCACGTCGGCCCCGGCGACAACGACGGCTGGCCCGAAGCCGAGGGCCGGAACGACGACGGCGCGTATAAGAACCCGGTGGCCCAGTGGCACACGGACGAGGCCTCCCCCAGTGGCGTCGCCTGGGCCGAGGGTTCGGTCTGGATGGCGGGACTGCGCGGTCAGCGGCTGTGGCGGATCCCGCTGGACGGCACCAAGGCCTCGGCCGAGCCCCAGGCGTTCCTCAAGGGCGACTACGGCCGACTGCGCACGGTGGTCTCCGCGGGCGGCGACAAGCTGTGGCTGGTGACGAGTGAGACCGACGGGCGCGGGTCCCCCGACGGCGGGGACGACAGGATCCTGGAGCTGAAGGTGACGTAGGCGGCCGTCCGCGGGGACGCAGGGAGGCGTCAGGCCGCGTCGGGCCCTGCGTCCGTGGCGGGAGCCTCGCGGGCCTCCGGGGTGCCGGAGGCCTCCGAAGCCCCGGGAGGGCCGGGGGGCTCGGGGGTGCCGGGGGCCGTTTCGCCCGTGGCCCGCGGGCCGTCCGTGACGTGCGGCGCCTCCGGGTCCCGCGTGGCCGGACCGCGCACCGCGGGCGCCGGTCGCGGCGGCCGCGCGCGGACGACCACCTTGCCCGACGACAGGTCTATCGGGCCGCGCCCGGGATCTCCGTCGTTCAGGTCGACGCGGGTCAGCTCCAGGCGCCTGCGCTCGTCCCGGGTGTGCTTGCGGCCAGGTGCGAACAGTTCCTCGAACATGTTGAACACGGCGCCTCCCTCGGCCCGGATCCGTTACAGCGTAGGCCGCCGCCCCACCGCGTGGGCGGCGGGCGTCTCCGGCGGGAAGAGCCGCAGCCGGTGGGCCAGGGCCGCCGCCTCCCCGCGGCCGGAGACGCCGAGCTTGGCGAGGATGTTCGAGACGTGGACGCTGGCCGTCTTGGGCGAGATGAACAGCCGCTCGGCGATCTGGCGGTTGCTGCGACCGGCGGCGACCAGCCGCAGCACGTCGCGCTCGCGGCTGGTCAGACCGAGAGCCTCGACCGGATCGGCGGTGGTCCGCGCGGACTCGGCGGGGGCGTGGCTCAGGGTGAGACGGGCGCGCTGGGCGAGCAGGGCGACGGAGTCGGCGAGAGGCCGGGCGCCGAGGTGGACGGCCGCCGCCCGGGCCAACCGCAGCAGCTCGGTGGCACGGACGCGGTCGTCCTCGTCCGCCCCCGCGGCGAGCAGCGACTCGGCGAGGCGGTGGCGGACGCGGGCCAGGTCGTAGGGGCGCGCCAGGGGTTCGAAGGCGGTGACGACGTCGGACCATACGTCCGGAGCGGCCACGCCGTCGGCGCGGTCGAGCTCCGCGCGCACCCACTGCTCGTAGGCCCGCCAGATGGGCGCGCCGGTGGCGAGGGAGCGGACGGCGGTGCGGAGGCGGGCGAGGACCTCGGCACGGCCCGGTCCGGCGGGCGGGAACCCGCGGGCGGCGGCCTCGGCCGTGGCGCCGGACAGCAGCACGGGCCAGCCGTAGCGCTGGGTGCCGGGCGGGAACCCGGCGTCGAGGGCCTCGTGCAGCGCGGTGCGGGCGTCCGGCAGGCGGCCCTCGCCGGCGGCGACGCCGATGGTGATGCGCAGCAGCGGCAGGGCGTTCTGCGGCATCGGGTCGTGGGTGCCGTAGAAACCGCGGGCGGCGGCCAGGTGGCGGGCCGCCGCGGCCATGTCGCCCCGGGCGAGGGCGATGTGGGCGAGCCGGGTGGAGCTGCCGCCGCGGGGCTTGGCGCTCTGTCCGGTGGTCTGCGCGTTGGTCGCGGCCTCGGTCGCCTCGTCCCAGCGGCCCAGTGAGTAGAGCGACTCGGAGAGGTTGGTCCACACCCACGCCTCGGAGTCCAGCAGGCCCATCCGCCGGGTGAGTACGAGTCCCTCGCGGAGGATGGCGACCGCCTCCTCGGAGCGGCCGACGCCTTCCAGGACGGACGGCAGGTTCACGTGGCTGCGGCCCACGACATGGGTGACACCGCGCTCGACGACACGGTCCCTGACCTCGTACATCTCGGCGAGTCCGGCCTCGGTGTCGCCCGCGTCGACCATCAGGCCGCCGAGGGTGAGGCGGGCGTTCAGCTCGATCTCGTCGGCGCCCACCATGCGCGCGTACTCGACGGCCCGCTGGGCGTCGGAGAGCGCGTCGGGGCCGGGTTCGTGGAGCATGGACCAGCCGGCGACCATGGCGAGGACCTCGGCGTGCACCTCCGACGGCGGCAGCCCCCGGACCAGTTCCTGGGCGGTGGCGAGTTCCTTCCAGCCGTCGCCGCGGGCCTGTGCCTGGACGAGGCGGGAGCGCTGCACCCAGAACCAGGCCGCGCGCAGGGGGTCGCCCTCGTCCTCCAGGATCCGCAGCGCCCGCTTGGTGATCTTCATGGCGCGTTCGCGTTCCCCGCACAGGCGCCCCGCGACCGCGGCCTCGGCCATCAGGTCGAGATAGCGCAGGGGCGTGGTGGCCGGGTCGCAGCCGCAGGGCGGGTACACCTCGGTGTAGTCGACGGGGCGCAGCTCGGCGCGTACGGCCTCGGGGGCGACGTCCCACAGCTCCATCGCCCGCTCCAGGAGCCGCAGTTGCTCCGAGGGCGCGTGCCGGCGGCGGGCCGCCACGGAGGCGTGCAGGACGGCGGGCAGCGCCTTGGCGGCGTCGTGGGCGTGATACCAGTAGCTGGCCAGGCGGGTGGCGCGCTCGTCGGCCGGCACGAGCTCCGGGTGGGCTTCCAGGGCTTCGGCGTACCGGCGGTTGAGGCGGGAGCGTTCGCCGGGCAGCAGGTCGTCGCTGACGGCCTCGCGGACCAGGGAGTGGCGGAAGCGGTAGCCGTCGCCGCCGGGTGCGGGCAGCAGGATGTTGGCGCCGACGGCCGCGCGCAGCGCCTCGATCAGGTCGTCCTCGGCGAGCCGGGCCACGGCGGCGAGCAGCGGGTACTCGACGGTGGAGCCGCCCTCCGCGACGATCCGGGCGACCCGCTGGGCGTCCTCGGGCAGTCCTTCGACCCGGACGAGCAGCAGGTCGCGGAGCGAGTCGGTGAGGCCGGCGTTGCAGTCCTCGGGCGAGGCGACGGCGAGTTCCTCGACGAAGAAGGCGTTGCCGTCGGAGCGTTCGAAGATCTGGTCGACCTGGGCGGGGTCCGGTTCGTGGGCGAGGATCCCGGCGATCTGGCGGCCGACCTCGGCGCGGTTGAAGCGGCCCAGTTCGATGCGGCGGACCGTGCGGAGCCGGTCGAGCTCGGCGAGCAGGGGGCGCAGGGGGTGGCGCCGGTGGATGTCGTCGGCGCGGTAGGTGGCGAGGACGACCAGCCGGCCGCTGCGCAGGGTGCGGAAGAGGTAGGCCAGGAGGTGCCGGGTGGAGGCGTCGGCCCAGTGCAGGTCCTCCAGGGCGAGGACGACCGTGCGGTCGGCCGCGACGCGTTCCAGGAGGCGGGCGGTGAGCTCGAAGAGGCGGGCCGTGCCGTCCTCGTCGTGGCCCCGGCCGCGGGTCGCCTCGCCGAGTTCCGGCAGCAGGCGGGCCAGTTCCTCCTCCTGCCCGGCCGCGGCGGAGGCGAGTTCCTCGGGGAGTTGGCGGCGCAGGGCGCGCAGGGCGCCGGAGAACGGGGCGAAGGGGAGCCCGTCGGCGCCGATCTCGACGCAGCCGCCGAGTGCGACGACGGCTCCGTCGGCCGCGGCGGCGGTCGCGAACTCCTCCAGCAGCCGGGTCTTGCCGACCCCGGCCTCGCCGCCGAGCAGCAGCGCCTGCGGCTCGCCCGCCGCGGCGCGGTCAAGTGCCTCGCTCAGAGCCTCGAGTTCGTCGGCCCGGCCGATGAACACCGGGCTGACAGACCTGGTTTCCACAGCGCCGAGCATCGCACAGGGGTCCGACGGAGCGGCATCGGTTATTCGCGGCACCACGACGGATCCCGCCGCGGGCGCCCTGCCGGTGGCGGGAACCGGGACGGCCGTCGTCCCGGCAGCCGGGCCGGCTGCCGGGACGACGGCGTTCGGTGTGCGAGGACGGCCGACCCCCGTGCGGCCGCCCTCCTCCGCCCCCGTGCTCACGCGGCGCGGGCGAAGCGGTGCCGGCGGGGACGGTCGGTATGGTCCCGCCCTCCGGCGTCGTGGCGTGCCGACGCGAGGGCGGCGGCGCGGCGGGCGGCCCGGCGGCCGCGGAGCGCCTCGCGCACCAGGCGCTGGTTCTCGGCCTGGCGGATGAGGTCGGCGGAACGGGTCTGGTGGATCTCGTACTCGAACATCTCGTGTCCCCTGGTGAAGAGTCGGTTTCGGTCCTCGCTCCTTGCGATGCCTCAACTCTCGTCTCCCAGGGGGGTCCGCCACATCGGGAGAGTTCCGCATCTTGGACGCGGAAGGGGCCTTAGAGCGGCCGTAGGTGACTCACGGCGGCTCTAAGGCCCCTCAGAACGTGCGGGTCGTGCGGGGTCCTCAGCCGGTGGAGGGCAGCCCGAGCAGCAGGTCGGAGTACTTGGCGACGGCGAGCAGGAGTCCTACGACGCCGAGGGCGACGCCCGCCCAGGCGACCGACTTGATCCAGGGGGCCTGGGGCCTGCCGGGGGCGCCGAAGGCCGGCCGGGCCAGCACCACGACGCCGACGATCAGGGCGGCCAGCGCGAAGAGGCCGCCGATCAGCGCGGTGACCTGCCAGGCGTCCCCGTAGACCTCCTGGACCTGCTTGGCGACGCTCGCGGACGAGGAGGTCTGCAGCTGGCCGACCAGGGTCTCGCGGGCCGCGGCCACGGTCCCGACCCAGCTGCCGGTGAGCGAGACGACACCGAGGCCGGCGGAGACGACGGCGGCGGCACCCGTGCCCACCCCGGAACCGCCGGCGGCTTCCGCCTCCGCGTCGGCTTCCTGCTCGTCGGTCACGGCCTCGGGCCGGTCCTGCTCCCCGGCGGTGGCCTGCTCCGGCGCGGCGGCCTTGGTGACGTCCACGGTGTTCTCGTCGCTCTTCGCCTCGGTGCCGGTCTCGGTTCCGGCTTCGTCGGCTGTCTTGATACCCATGCGTGGCACGGTACGGACGGAGTCTGAGAGGTTCCTTAATGTTGTCTGTGTCGGTGCATAACGATCGGCGCACGAGGGACGCGGCCGTGTCCCGTCGTCATCCGGAGGCGTCGCGGACGTTCCCCGGGCGCTCCTGCGCCGGCACGTCGACCAGCGCGGCGTCGAGGGCCCGCGCGTCGTCCGGCGCGGCGTCGGCGTCCGCGCGCCGGGCCGGAACGGTGGCGCGGGCGATGTGGGCGGCGCGGCAGTCCGGCGGTTCGATGCTGATGCGGGGCAGGCGCCGGTCGAGCCAGCCCGGCAGCCACCAGTTGGCGCCGCCGAGCAGGTGCATCAGCGCGGGGACGAGCAGGGTGCGCAGGACGAAGGCGTCGAGGGCGACGGCCGCGGCGAGGGCGATGCCGAACATCGCGATGACACGGTCGCCGCTGAGCACGAAGGCGAGGAAGACCGAGATCATGATGACGGCCGCGGAGTTGATGACGCGGCTGGTCTCGGCGAGGCCGACGCGGACGGCCCGCCGGTTGTCGCCGGTCTCCAGCCATTCCTCGTACATCCGGCTGACCAGGAAGACCTGGTAGTCCATGGAGAGCCCGAAGAGGACCGAGACCATGATCACGGGCAGGAACGGCTCGATCGGCCCGGCCCGGCCCAGCCCGAGCAGTTCACTGCCCCAGCCCCACTGGAAGATCGCCACCACCACGCCGAAGGCCGCGGCCACGGCGGCGATGTTCATCACGGCGGCCTTCAGCGGGATCCCGAGGGACCGGAAGGCGACCAGGAGCAGCAGGCAGCCGAGCCCGATCACGACGCCCACGAAGAGCGGGAGTTTGCCGACGATGACGTCGGCGAAGTCGTCGTAGCTCGCGGTCACCCCGCCGACGTGCACATCGAGCGAGGTGCCCGTCTCGGCGCGCGGCAGCACCTCGCCGCGCAGCCGGTCGACGAGTTCGCTGGTGTGCTGGGACTGCGGCGCGGACTCCGGGACCACGGTGAGATACGCGGTGTCCCCCGCGGTGTTGTACGTCACCGCGCTCGCCGACGCGACGCCCTCGGTGGACCGGAGGGTGGCGTCGAGGTTGTCGAGCGCCAGCCGGTCGGCGCCGCCGTCGACGGGGGTGACGAGGGTCAGGGGGCCGTTCAGTCCGGGCCCGAAGCCGTCCCCGAGGAGGTCGTAGGCCTGGCGGGTGGTGGACGTCGTCGGGCCGTTGCCCTGGTCGGAGGTGCCCAGGTGCAGGGAGAGCGTGGGCAGGGCGAGCAGGGCCATGACGGCGACGGCGAGGGAGCCGAGCAGCTTGGGGTGGCGCTCCACGAAGGCGGACCAGCGGGCGGCCAGCCCGGTCGGGACCTCCGGCTCGGGTCCGTGCTCGGCCAGCCGTCGGCGCTCGCGCCGGCTCAGGGCGCGGGGGCCTACGAAGGACAGCAGGGCCGGCAGCAGCGTCACCGAGGCGGCGACGGTGAGCACCACGGTCAGGGAGGCCGCGATGGCGACTCCGTTGAGGAAGCCGAGCCGCAGTATGAGCATGCCGAGCAGGGCGATGCAGACGGTGGCGCCCGCGAAGACGACGGCCCGGCCGGTGGTGGCGACGGCGTTCTGCGCGGCCTCTGCCACCGGGAGCCCGCGCTTCAGGCCCCGCCGGTGCCGGGTCACGATGAACAGCGCGTAGTCGATGCCCACCCCGAGCCCTATCAGCATCCCCAGCATGGGGGCGAAGTCGGCGACGGTCATGGCGTGCCCGAGGAGACCGATCGCGGCGTACGCGGTGCCGACGCCGACCAGCGCGGTGGCGATGGGCAGCATCGAGGCGGCGAACGAGCCGAAGGCGAGGAAGAGGACCACGGCCGCGACGGCCACGCCGATGACCTCGGCGAGGTGTCCGCCGGCCGACTCGGTGGCCGCGATGGCGGTGCCGCCCAGTTCCACCTGGAGTCCGTCGGTCTCGGCGGCCTTGGCGGTGTCGACGACGGCCTGTGCCTCGGCCTCGTCGACGTTCTCGGCCCGGTCGTCGAAGGTGACCGCCGCGTAGGCGGTGCGGCCGTCGGCGCTGATCTGCCCGCTGTGCCGCCCCTCGTAGGGGCTGACGACCGAGGCGACGCCCGGCAGGCCGGCGATCCTGTCCAGGGTGCGGGTCATGGTCTGCTCGACGTCGGCGGAGCGGACGCTGCCCGGCGTGGTGTGCCAGACGACGGTGTCGCTGTCGCCGCCGAGGTCCGCGAACCCCTCCCGCAGGAGCTGGGTGGCGCGGCCGGACTCGGTGCCGGGGGCCTCGTAGTCGTTCGAGTACGCGGAGCCCGCGACGGCCGCCGCGGCGGTCGTGCCGCCGAGCGCGAGGAGCCACAGCAGTACGGCGACGAGGCGGTGCCGGACACACCAGCGCGCAAGGGCTGCCACGGACGTGCTCCCTGGAGGTTTGTGATCTTTGGTCGGGAACAGCCGATTATGTAACTGAACAACCCGCAAAGAACGTATGAGCAATGCCCACACACTCTTACAGCCGGAAATGATCGTTTGTCCCATTCGTGGGCTTACTCACAGCACTGCGAGGCAGCTCACAGGACAGGTGCGGGGACTTGGTCGCTCCGCGTGACACCCCCGGAACGCACCGAGGGGGATGCATCGGTTGCGATGCATCCCCCTCGGTTTTCGGAGAGCGGCGGATCAGCTCTCGCCGGCGCCCAGCTTCTCCAGGATCAGCTCCTTGACGCGGGCCGCGTCGGCCTGCCCCCGGGTGGCCTTCATGACCGCGCCGACGAGCGCGCCCACGGCCTGGACCTTGCCGCCGCGGATCTTGTCGGCGATCCCCGGGTTCCCGGCGATGGCCTCCTCGACGGCCGTGGTCAGCGCGCCCTCGTCCGAGACGACCTTCAGCCCGCGCTTCTCGACGACCTCGTCCGGCGTGCCCTCGCCGGCGAGGACGCCCTCGATGACCTGCCGGGCCAGCTTGTCGTTCAGGTCGCCGGCGGCGACGAGCTGCGCCACCCGGGCGACCTGCGCCGGGGTGATCGGGAGGTCCTCCAGGGGCCGGCCCGACTCGTTGGCACTGCGGGCCAGTTCACCCATCCACCACTTGCGGGCGGAGGCGGCGTCGGCACCGGCCTCGATCGTGGCGACGATCGGGTCGATGGCCCCGGCGTTGAGGATCGACTGCATGTCGTGGGCGTTCACGCCCCACTCCTCGCGCAGCCGGTTGCGGCGGGCCAGCGGCTGCTCGGGCAGCCCGGCGCGCAGCTCCTCGACCCAGTCGCGGGACGGGGCGACGGGGACGAGGTCGGGCTCCGGGAAGTACCGGTAGTCCTCGGCCTCCTCCTTCACCCGGCCCGAGGTCGTGGACCCCGTGTCCTCGTGGAAGTGGCGGGTCTCCTGGATGATCGTGCCGCCGGACGAGAGCACGGCGGCGTGGCGCTGGATCTCGAAGCGGGCCGCACGCTCCACGGAGCGCAGGGAGTTGACGTTCTTCGTCTCCGAGCGGGTGCCGAACTTCTCCTGGCCGTGCGGGCGCAGCGACAGGTTCACGTCGCAGCGCATCTGGCCCATCTCCATGCGGGCCTCGGAGACGCCGAGTGCCTTGATGAGCTCGCGCAGCTCGGCGACGTACGCCTTGGCGACCTCGGGGGCGCGCTCGCCCGCGCCCTCGATCGGCTTGGTGACGATCTCGATGAGCGGGATGCCCGCGCGGTTGTAGTCGAGCAGCGAGTGCGAGGCACCGTGGATGCGGCCCGTGGCACCGCCCACGTGGGTGGACTTGCCGGTGTCCTCCTCCATGTGGGCGCGCTCGATCTCCACGCGGAAGACCTCGCCGTCCTCCAGCTGGACGTCCAGGTAGCCGTTGAAGGCGATCGGCTCGTCGTACTGGGAGGTCTGGAAGTTCTTCGGCATGTCCGGATAGAAGTAGTTCTTCCGGGCGAAGCGGCACCACTCGGCGATCTCGCAGTGCAGCGCGAGACCGATCTTGATGGCGGACTCGACGCCGGTCGCGTTGACGACGGGCAGCGCGCCGGGCATGCCGAGGCAGGTCGGGCACGTCTGCGAGTTGGGCTCGGCGCCCAGCTCGGTCGAACACCCGCAGAACATCTTCGTCTTGGTGCCGAGTTCGACATGGACTTCGAGGCCCATGACGGGGTCGTAGGACGCCAGCGCGTCCTCGTACGACACCAGGTCGGTCGTGGTGGTCACGGTGAAAACTTCCCTCTCAGCCCAGCAGGACGTCGTCGTCGCCCAGGCGCTTGAGCTCCCGGTAGAGGATGGCGAGGCCGGTGACGATGGCGGCGGCGGACACGGCGGCGTCGATCAGGCGCAGCGTGTCGTTGTCGGTGCGGGCCAGCTTGGCCTGCTTGGCGACGCTGAGCGCGCCGAAAGCGGTCGTGGCCATGGACAGGTACAGGCCGGACTTGGACTTCTTGAAGCCTTTGGCCTTCGACAGGGTCTTGCTCACAGCGACGGAGCCTCCTCGATCAGCGGGTGACCCCACCTTTCCACGAAGGCGGCCTCCACGGCTGCGCCGACCTTGTACAGCCTGTCGTCCTTCATCGCCGGAGCGATGATCTGCAGCCCGACCGGGAGGTTGTCCTCCGGCGCGAGGCCGCAGGGCAGCGACATGGCCGCGTTGCCCGCCAGGTTGGTCGGGATGGTGCACAGGTCCGCGAGGTACATCGCCATCGGGTCGTCGGCGCGCTCGCCGATCGGGAAGGCGGTGGTGGGCGTGGTCGGCGAGACGATCACGTCGACCTGCTCGAAGGCCTTCTCGAAGTCGCGCGTGATGAGCGTGCGGACCTTCTGGGCGCTGCCGTAGTAGGCGTCGTAGTAGCCGCTGGACAGGGCGTACGTGCCGAGCATGATGCGGCGCTTGACCTCGTCGCCGAAGCCCGCCTCACGGGTGATGGCGGTGACGTCCTCCGCCGAACGGGTGCCGTCGTCGCCCACGCGCCGGCCGTAGCGCAGGCCGTCGAAGCGCGCGAGGTTCGAGGAGCACTCGGAGGGGGCGATCAGGTAGTACGCCGACAGGGCGAGGTCGAAGGACGGGCAGTCCAGCTCGACGATCTCGGCGCCGAGCTCCTTCAGGAGGGCGACCGACTCGTTGAACCGCTGGACGACACCGGCCTGGTAGCCCTCGCCGGCGAACTGCTTGACGACGCCGACGCGCATGCCGGCGACGCTGCCGTTGCGGGCTGCCTCGACGACCGGCGGGACCGGGGCGTCGATGGAGGTGGAGTCGAGCGGGTCGTGCCCGGCGATGACCTCGTGCAGCAGGGCCGCGTCCAGGACCGTGCGGGCACAGGGGCCGCCCTGGTCGAGGGAGCTGGAGAAGGCGACCATGCCGTAGCGGGACACCCCGCCGTAGGTGGGCTTGACGCCGACCGTGCCGGTGACGGCGGCGGGCTGGCGGATCGAGCCGCCGGTGTCCGTGCCGATGGCGAGCGGGGCCTCGAAGGACGCGAGCGCGGCGGAGGAGCCGCCTCCCGAGCCGCCGGGGATGCGCGAGAGGTCCCACGGGTTGCCGGTGGGACCGTACGCGCTGTTCTCCGTGGAGGACCCCATGGCGAACTCGTCCATGTTGGTCTTGCCGAGGATGACGACGTCGGCGTCCTTCAGCCGCTTGGTGACGGTCGCGTCGTACGGCGGGATCCAGCCTTCGAGGATCTTGGAACCGACCGTGGTCGGGACGCCCTCGGTGGTGAAGATGTCCTTGAGCGCGAGGGGCACGCCGGCGAGGGGGCCGAGCTTCTCGCCCCGCTCGCGCTTGGCGTCGACGGCGCGGGCCTGGGCCAGCGCACCCTCGCGGTCGACGTGCAGGAAGGCGTGCACCTTCTCGTCGACCGCGCCGATGCGGGCGAGGTGGGCCTCGGTGACCTCGACGGCGGTGAGCTCGCCGGCGGCGATCTTCTGGGCGATCTCGGCCGCGGTGAGCTTGATGATGTTGACGTTGGTGTCCGTCATGGTGATTAGTCCTCCCCCAAGATCTGCGGCACCTTGAAACGCTGCTGCTCCTGGGCCGGGGCGCCGGAGAGCGCCTGCTCGGGGGTGAGCGACGGACGGACCTCGTCCACGCGCATGACGTTCGTCAGCGGCAGCGGGTGAGAGGTCGGCGGTACGTCTTGGTCGGCGACCTCGCTGACGCGGGCGACCGCGCCGATGATGTCGTCGAGCTGGCCGGCGAAGTGGTCGAGCTCTTCGCCCTTCAGCTCCAGACGCGCCAGCCGTGCGAGGTGGGCGACCTCCTCGCGCGTGATGCCAGGCATGCAGCGATCCTCTGGGGTGAGTGAGTGTGGTTTGGCCCAATCCTATGGGGCCGGACGCCATGCCTGCGCCCGGGTTTCCCCGGGCCCCACCCACGGAAGCAGCCCGGCCTCCCGGAAACCGGCCACGGACGCGAGGACGCCGACGGCTGACGGCCCCCACAGGAGGGCCCGACCTCTCGGGAGACGGGCGGAGCGCCGGCGGGCGCACACCCGGCCGAAGGCCGGCAGGGCCCCCGGCCCTGCAGGAGACGGGGCTACTCCGCCGCGGGCAACGCGGCCCGAGGCCGCTGCCACCCCCGCACCCCCCGGGCGAGCAGCCACGCCGTGGCCTCCTCCGGCGGCATCGCCGCGGCGACCAGCCACCCCTGCACGGCGTCGCAGCCGAGGTCCCGCAGCCGCTCCCACGTCTCGTCGTCCTCGACCCCCTCCGCGACGACGAGCAGCCCGAGCGAATGCGCGAGGTCGACGGTGCACCGCACGATCTCCGCGTCCTCGTTGTCGACGGCCAGCCGCGCCACGAAGGACCGGTCGATCTTCAGTTCGCTGACCGGCAGCCGCCGCAGGTGCACGAGCGAGGAGTACCCGGTGCCGAAGTCGTCGAGCGACATCTTCACGCCGTGCCCGGTCAGCGCGGCCAGGGTGTCGGCGGCACGCTGCGGGTCCTCCAGCAGCACGTGCTCCGTGATCTCCAGCTGGAGTGCTCCGGCCGGCACCCCGTGCCGGGCGAGCCGGGCGGCGACCGAACCGGCGAAGCCGGGCGTGTGGACGTCGCGCGGCGAGACGTTGACCGCGACCGGCACGTGCAGGCCCTGGGCCCGCCACCGCGCGACCTGCGCGAGCGCCGTCTCCAGGACGTACTCCGTGAGGTGCGGCATCAGTCCGGACGACTCGGCGATCGCGATGAACTCGTCCGGCGGCACCTTCCCGCGCTCGGGATGCACCCAGCGGACCAGTGCCTCAAGACCGGCCACCTGCCCGTCGAAGCGGACCTTGGGCTGGTAGTGCAGTTCGACGTCACCGGCGTCGAGGGCCCGGCGCAGATCGCCCAGCAGGCCGAGGCGGTCAGGGGTGTTGGAGTCCCGCTTGGACTCGTACACCTCCACCCCCGTACGGTCCCGCTTCGCCTGGTACATCGCGACATCCGCGCGGCGCAGCAGCCCCTCCGCGTCGAGCGCGTGGTCGGGGAAGACGGCGAGCCCGGCGCTCGCCTCCAGGACGAGGGTGAGGCCGTCGAGGTCGAGCGGCGAGCCGAGGGCGGCGACGAGGGAGCGGGCGACCCGCGTGGCGGAGGTCGTGGAGTCCGCCACCGGCAGTAAGACGGCGAACTCGTCGCCGCCGAGCCGCGCGGCCTCCGCCCCGCGCGGCAGGGCCAGCCGCAGCCGGTCGGCTATCTGCAGCAGCAGCCGGTCCCCGGCGAGATGGCCGAGCGTGTCGTTGACCGAACGGAAGCGGTCGAGGTCGATCAGCATCAGGGCGGCGCGGGCGCCGATCCGCTCGGCGTCGTCCAGGGCCGTCCAGGTCCGTTCGAGCAGCCACTGCCGGTTGGGCAGTCCGGTCAGCGGGTCGCGCAGCTGCTCCTCGGCCCGGGCGCGGGCTATCCACAGGGTGGAGTCGAGCGCGATGAGCGGGATCGAGAACAGCGGCAGCAGCAGCGGGAGTGCCTGGGCCACCACGCAGATGAGGGGCGCGATGCCGAGCAGCGCGACGGCGACGAGGCCCTGCCTGGCCAGGGCGGTGCGGGCGACGGTCGGCAGCCCGCCGGTGCGCGGGGCGTGCAGGTACCAGAGCAGGCCGCGGGTGACGGCGAGATAGCCGGCGGCGACGAGGACCACCTGGGGTGCCGCGTAGACCGTCCAGGTCTGCGGGTCCCAGGGCGTCTCGACGGACGGGACCCTCCCGAAGACGGCGAGCACCAGTGCCCCGGCCCCGATCCCGAGGATGTCGACCGCGCCGTGCAGGACGCCCTGGCGCCACCGGTTGCGGCGGGCGACGCCGACCAGGACGACCACGGTGAGGCTGACCATGCCGGCGGGCACCCAGCCGTACAGCAGCAGGACCGCGAGGGTGAGGGCGGCGCCCGATCCCGTGCCGCCCCACCAGCGGGAGCGGCCGAGGGCGACCAGATGGCCGACGATGACGCCGGTCAGCACGGCGAGCGACCAGCCGGCGGTGCCGGACGGGAAGAGCGCGTGGTGCCCGCTGAACGCCCGGTAGAAGCCGGCGCCGAGGACGAAGGCGGCGGCCGCGACGACTCCGGCGGGCAGGGACGGCCACGTCAGGTGCGGCCGCTCGGGCTCGTGTCCCGCCGGTCCGGCGGGACGCGCGGTGGTGGGCCCGAAGGGGCCCGGAGAGCGTCCGACGGTGAGCTGTGCGCCACCGCGGGCGGGCACGCCCGCACCCGCCGACGGCCGACCCGTCCGGAGTCCGGCCAGCCATGCGCCCGATATCCGGTGCAGGCGCAGCCGGGAGCCCGGAGCGGCGCTCTCGGTCGGTTCCATTCCCGTCCCTCTCACAGCCGGCGGTGCCCACGCCACGCGGTCCGATGCCGGCGAACGATCAGCGGCACCGCGTGTGACAACCCTTCCCCGGGCCCGCGAGGAGCAAGGGGATGCGCCCGGCCGCGGCCGGGCGCGGCAGACGCACTTCTCAACAGTAGGCCGCGGAAGGCTTCCACGGGCAGCGGTCGCGGACGGTTGCCCGAATGCGACCCGGCCACCCGTATGCATCTGATATGCGCCGAACGGGTGGCCTTCAACCGCTACTCCTCGGTCGGAAGTGCAACTTCCGCGGCGGCTTCCGGCCCTTGTGCGAGCAGGACCGCGAAACCTTCCTCGTTCAGAACCGGAACCTTCAGCTGCATCGCCTTGTCGTATTTCGATCCGGGGTTGTCACCCACGACGACGAAGGACGTCTTCTTCGAGACGGAACCGGTCACTTTGGCGCCGCGGCTCTGCAGGGCCTCCTTCGCGCCGTCCCGAGTGTGGTGTTCGAGGGTGCCGGTGACGACGACCACGAGGCCATGGAGGGGACGCGGCCCCTCGTCCTCGCCGGAGCCCTCCTCCTCCATGCGCACCCCGGCGGCACGCCACTTGCGGAGGATCTCCTGGTGCCAGTCCACCGCGAACCACTGCTTCAGCGAGGCCGCGATGATCCCGCCCACGCCGTCGGTGTCGGCGAGCTCCTCCTCGGTGGCCTGCTGGATGCGGTCGATCGAGCGGAACTCGCGGGCCAGCGCCTCGGCCGCGACCGGTCCCACATGACGGATCGACAGCCCGGTCAGCACCCGGGCGAGCGGGCGCTCCTTGGCCGCCGCGATGTTCTCCAGCATGGCGAGGGCGTTCTTCTTCGGTTCGCCCTGCTGGTTGGCGAAGACGGTGGCGATCTTCTCCTCGCCCGTCTTCGGGTCGCGCTTGGGCAGGCCGCTGTCCTGGTCGAGGACGTACGCCTTGATGGGCAGCAACTGCTCGATGGTCAGGTCGAAGAGGTCCCCCTCGTCCACGAGCGGCGGATCGGCGGGCTCCAGCGGCTTGGTGAGGGCCGCCGCGGCGACGTACCCGAAGTTCTCGATGTCCAGGCTCTTGCGGCCGGCGAGGTAGAACAGCCGCTCGCGCAACTGGGCCGGGCAGGTGCGGCCGTTCGGACAGCGGAGGTCGATGTCGCCCTCCTTGGCGGGCGCCAGCGGGGTGCCGCACTCGGGGCACTCGGCGGGCATCACGAACTCCCGCTCGCTGCCGTCCCGCAGGTCGGCGACCGGCCCGAGGATCTCCGGGATGACGTCACCGGCCTTGCGCAGCACCACCGTGTCCCCGATGAGGACGCCCTTGGCCTTCACCACGTCCTGGTTGTGCAGGGTCGCGAACTCGACCTCGGACCCGGCCACCGTCACCGGCTCGACCTGCGCGTACGGCGTGACGCGGCCCGTACGGCCGACGCCGACCCGGATGTTGATCAGCTTGGTGTTGACCTCCTCCGGCGCGTACTTCCAGGCGATGGCCCAGCGCGGGGCGCGCGAGGTGGAGCCGAGGCGGCCCTGGAGCGGGATCTCGTCGAGCTTGACCACCACGCCGTCGATCTCGTGCTCCACGGAGTGGCGGTTCTCGCCGAAGTCCGCGATGAACTTCCGGACGGCGTCGAGGTCGTCGACCACCTTGTTGTGCCGGGCGGTGGGCAGGCCCCACTCGCGCAGCAGGCCGTACGCCTGCGAGAGGCGGTCGATGTCGAAGCCCTGCCGCGCGCCGATGCCGTGGACCACCATGTGCAGCGGGCGGGTGGCGGTGACGCGCGGGTCCTTCTGGCGCAGTGAACCCGCCGCCGCGTTGCGCGGGTTGGCGAAGGGCTTGTCGCCGCCCTCCACCAGGCGGGCGTTGAGCTCCTCGAACTTCTCCATCGGGAAGTAGACCTCGCCGCGGATCTCCACGAGGTCCGGGATGCGCTCGCCCCTGAGGCGGTCGGGGATCTCGGCGATCGTGCGGACGTTGGGCGTGATGTCCTCGCCGGTGCGTCCGTCGCCGCGGGTGGCCGCGCGGGTGAGACGGCCGTGCTCGTACGTCAGGTTGACCGCGAGGCCGTCGACCTTGAGCTCGCACAGGAAGTGGTAGCCCGGAGTGCCGACGTCCTTGGCGACGCGGTCGGCCCAGGCGGCGAGCTCCAGGTCGTCGAAGGCGTTGTCCAGGGAGAGCATGCGCTCCCGGTGCTGGACCGCGGTGAACTCGGTCTCGTAGGCGCCCGCGACCTTCTGGGTCGGGGAGTCGGGGGTGCGCAGCTGCGGGTACTCGTCCTCCAGCGCTTCGAGGGAGCGCAGCAGCTTGTCGAACTCCGCGTCGCTGACGACGGGAGCGTCCTTCACGTAGTACCGGAAGCGGTGCTCCTCGATCTGCTCGGCGAGCTGCGCGTGCTTCTCCCGTGCCTCGGCGGGCAAGGGGTGCGCGGTCGAGGCGGTCTGTGCGTCCTGGTCGCCGGCCACCGTGTCGTCCTCCCGTTACTCAGGGTTGTCCGCGAGGGATCTCGCCGCCCGGGCGCAGTGGGCGAGTGCCGCGCGGGCGTAGTCGGGGGAGGCCCCCGCGAGCCCGCACGACGGAGTGAGCGTGAGCGTCTCCGCGAGAAGCCCCGGATTCAGCCCCAGCCTGCGCCACAGCGTCCTGACACCCATGACGCTACCGGCAGGGTCCGACAATGGGGCGTCCGTGCCCGGCACGACACCGGCGAAGAGCCGGGTGCCTCCCTCCACGGCCTCCCCGATCGCGTCGTCGTCACGCTCGGTGAGGAGGGAGAAGTCGAAGGAGACCGCCGCCGCGCCGGCCCGGCGCAGCAGCGCGAACGGCACGTCGGGCGCGCACGAGTGGACGACGACCGGCCCCGCGTCGTGCACGCCGACGACGTCCCGCAGCGTGGACTCGACGACCTGCCGGTCGACGGCCCGGTGGGTCCGGTACCCGCTGGCGCTCTTCACTCGGCCGCGCAGCACGGCGACGAGGGAGGGCTCGTCGAGCTGGAGGACCACGTCGGCCCCCGGCACCCGCCGTCGCACCTCGGCGAGGTGCGTGCGCAGCCCCTCCGCGAGCGATCCGGCGAGGTCGTGGCACGCGCCCGGGTCGGAGAGCGCCACTTCGCCGTTGCGCAGTTCCAGCGCGGCGGCCAGCGTCCAGGGCCCGACGGCCTGCACCTTGAGCGGCCCCCGGTATCCCTGGGTGAACTCCTCGAAGGCGTCCAGGTCCTCGCCGAGCCAGGACCTGGCCCGCCTGGTGTCCCGTCCGGGCCGGTCGCCGAGGCGCCAGCCGCTGGGCTCCACGCGCGCGTACAGCTCGACGAGCATCCCGGCCGTCCGCCCGATCATGTCGGCCCCGGGGCCGCGCGCGGGCAGTTCGGGCAGATGGGGGAAGTCCTCGAAGGATCCGACGACGGTCTTGGCGGCCTCCCGGGCGTCGCCGCCCGGCATGGATCCGACGCCGGTCGCCGGCCCGAACCCGAACACGCTGTTTTCGCTCACCCCGGCAGCCTACGGAATCCCTCCGCCGAGGTCAGCGGCCCGGTCGGACCGTCAGGTCGTTCACCTCGGCGTCGCGCGGCAGGTCGAGGGCCATGACGATCGTCGTGGCGACCGACTCCGGGTCGATCCAGCGGGAGGCGTCGTACGGCTTGCCCTCCTGCTGGTGGACCTTGGCCTGCATGGGGCTGGCGGTGCGGCCCGGGTAGACCGAGGTGACGCGGACCCCGTGGTGGTGCTCCTCGTGCCGCAGGGAGTCCGCCAGCGCCTTCAGTCCGTGCTTGGAGGCGGCGTACGCGGACCAGTCGGCGTGGGCACTGAGTCCGGCACCGGAGTTGACGAACACCACGTGCCCCTGGGCGAGGCGGAGTTGGGGAAGGAAGTGGCGGGTCAGCTCGGCGGGTGCGATCAGGTTCACGTTGAGCTGGTGGCGCCAGGACTTGGGGGTGAGTTCGCCGACGGGGCCGAGGTCGACGACGCCGGCGATGTGCAGGAGCGAGTCGATCCGGTCGGGCAGCGACTGGTGGGAGAAGGCCCAGGAGAGCTTGTCCGGGTCCGCGAGGTCGCCGACCAGGGTGCGCGACCCGGGGTACTCCCCCGCCAGTTCCTTCGCGCGGCCCGCGTCGCGCGCGTGCAGGACGAGTTCGTCCCCGCGCGCGTGGAGGCGGCGCGCCACGGCCGCGCCGATGCCGGAACCCGCCCCGGTGATCACATGTGTAGCCATGCCCGCCATGCTCGCATCACTGCGTGCCCCGGCTCTCCTCGAGGTACGCCAGCGCGCCGACCGGCTCCTCGGCGAAGAAGACCAGGTCCGTGAGGGGCCGGGGCAGGAACCCCTCGTCGTCCATGCGCCGGAACTGCTCCTTCAGGCCGTCGTAGAAGCCGGCGGTGTTGAGCACCACGACCGGCATCTCGGTCATGCCGTGCTTCTTCATCTCCAGGATCTCGGTCGCCTCGTCGAGCGTCCCCGTGCCGCCGACCATGACGACCACGGCTTCCGCCTTCCTCAGGAGGAGCGCCTTGCGTTCGGCGAGGTCGCGCGCGACGACCATCTCGTCGGCGCCCTCGCGCGCCTTGGCCGCCAGGAAGCCGACCGAGACGCCGAGCAGCCGCCCGCCCGCCTCCTGCACGCCGTCGGCGACCACCTTCATCAGACCGACGTCGGAGCCGCCCCACACCAGGGTGTGACCGCCCTTGCCGAGCAGCTCGGCGAACTCGCGCGCGGGGCGGGTGTAGCGGTCGTCGAGGTCGGCGGCGGAGAGGAACACACAGATATTCATGCGCCCACCGTACGAGGGGGAAGAACCGCGGTCCCGCCGGTGCTGTCCAGGTATGGCTGATGGACACACGATCACGATCGAGCAAGGCACCGCACGCGTACGCGTGGTGCACGGCGGCCGGGTCCTGGCGGAGACCGAGCGGCCTCTGCTGCTGCGCGAGACGGGCTGTCCCGTGCGCTACTACCTGCCGCCGGAGGACGTCCGCCTCGACCTGCTGACGCCCTCGGAGACGCACACCTACTGCCCCTTCAAGGGCACGGCCTCCTACTGGTCCCTGCCGGAGGCGCCCGACCTGGTGTGGGCCTACCCCGACCCCAAGCCGGATGTCGCGCAGATCAAGGACCACCTGTGCTTCTACGAGGTGGAGGTCGTCTGACCTGCGGCCGGCGGGACCGACCGCCCGAGGTCGCCCGACCTCCGGCGGAACGGGACCGGCCGCCCGCGGGTCGGTCCGCGGGCGGCCGGCGAGAAGGGGCCGGACGCGTCCCTAGACGGCGGCCTTGGCGCGCGTGGTCGTCGCGATCGTCGCCGATCCGACCACGCGCGTGCCGTCGTACAGGACGAGCGCCTGGCCGGGTGCCACGCCCCGGACCGGCTCGGTGAACGTCACGTCCAGCGTGCCGTCGACCAGCTCGGCGGCCACCTCGGTCTCCCCGCCGTGGGCGCGCAGCTGGGCGGTGTAGGTACCCGGTCCGGACGGCGCGGCGCCGCACCAGCGGGGCTTGATCGCGGTCAGGGCGGTGACGTCCAGGGCCTCGGCGGGGCCGACCGTCACCCTGTTGTCCACCGGCGAGATGTCCAGCACGTAGCGGGGCTTGCCGTCGGGGGCCGGGGTGCCGATGCGCAGCCCCTTGCGCTGGCCGATGGTGAAGCCGTAGGCGCCGTCGTGCGTGCCGAGCCGGGTGCCGGACTCGTCGACGATGTCGCCCTCCGCCCGGCCCAGCCGGCCGGCCAGGAAGCCCTGGGTGTCGCCGTCGGCGATGAAGCAGATGTCGTGCGAGTCGGGCTTCTTGGCGACCGCCAGGCCGCGGCGCTCCGCCTCCGCGCGGATCTCGTCCTTCGTGGTGACCGTGTCGCCGAGCGGGAACAGCGCGTGCGCCAGCTGCCGGTCGTCGAGCACTCCCAGGACGTACGACTGGTCCTTGGCCATGTCGGAGGCGCGGTGCAGCTCGCGGGTGCCGTCCTCGCGGACGATCACCTGGGCGTAGTGGCCGGTGCAGACGGCGTCGAAGCCGAGGGCGAGCGCCTTGTCCAGCAGCGCCGCGAACTTGATCTTCTCGTTGCAGCGCAGGCACGGGTTCGGGGTGCGGCCCGCCTCGTACTCGGCGACGAAGTCCTCCACCACGTCCTCGCGGAAGCGCTCGGCGAGGTCCCACACGTAGAAGGGGATGCCGATCACGTCCGCCGCGCGGCGGGCGTCGCGGGAGTCCTCGATGGTGCAACAGCCGCGCGCACCGGTCCGGAAGGACTGCGGGTTCGCCGAGAGGGCGAGGTGCACTCCGGTGACGTCGTGCCCGGCCTCCGCGGCGCGGGCGGCGGCGACGGCGGAGTCCACACCGCCGGACATGGCGGCGAGTACGCGGAGGGGGCGGGGGCGCTGCGGGGTCTCAGTCATAGCCCCTCCAGGGTACGGGGCGCCGGGAACCGAAGCCCGCGCGTATCCGTTGAAGATCGCATGGGGGACACGAGCGGCGGGCCCGGCGGGGGCCGCGCGGACGGAGACCGGCACCCGGGGCGCCGGGCCCTGCTCATCGGCGGCACGGCGGCCGCGGTGGGCAGCCTGGCGCTGGCCCGCGACGAGCTGGCGCACCTGTGGTGGCGGCTGCCCGGGGTGGAGAAGCCGCGCGAGGCGGGCGCGGTGGACTTCCCGGGGGCCCGCTGGGTGGCGGCGTCCCCGGCGAACTGGCGGCGCGCGGACCGCCCCGACGACTACGGCATAGACCGGGTGGTCGTCCATGTCACCCAGGGCAGCTTCAAGGACGCGGTGAAGGTCTTCCGGGATCCGGGGCACGGCGCGGCCGCGCACTACATCGTGCGCAGGGACGGGCACGTCACGCAGATGATCCGGGAGCTGGACGTCGCCTTCCACGCGGGCAACCGCGACTACAACGAACGCAGCGTCGGCATCGAGCACGAGGGCTTCGTCGACCGCCCCGCGTCCTTCACCGACGCGATGTACGCCGCCTCGGCGCGGCTCGCGGCCGGGATCTGCACGCGGTACGGGATCCCGGTCGACCGGGAGCACCTCGTCGGGCACGTCGAGGTCCCGGGCACCGACCACACCGACCCGGGTCCGCACTGGGACTGGGACCGGTACATACGGCTGGTGCGGCGGGCCCGCTCGGCGTCGGCCTGACGGCGGCCCCGGCGTGATGCGGACGACACCCCTGGCGGAGCCCCGCCGACCGTGGCCGCTCCACGGCGGGGCACCCGCTAGCTGAGCCCCGCCGACCGCGCCCGCTCCACGGCGGGACCGATCGCGTGGGCCACCGCGGCCACGTCCGCCTCCGTGGAGGTGTGCCCGAGGGAGAAGCGCAGGGTGCCGCGGGCCAGGTCGGGATCGGTGCCGGTGGCCAGGAGGACGTGGCTGGGCTGGGCGACGCCCGCCGTGCACGCGGATCCGGTGGAGCACTCGATGCCCTGGGCGTCGAGCAGCAGCAGCAGGGAGTCGCCCTCGCAGCCCGGGAAGGTGAAGTGCGCGTTGGCCGGCAGCCGGCCGGCGGCCGCGGGGTCGCCGCCGAGCAGCGCGTCCGGCACCGCCTTGCGGACGGCGTCGACCAGGTCGTCGCGCAGTGCGCCGATCTCGCGGGCGAACCACTCCCGCTGTTCGGCGGCCAGCCGCCCGGCGACGGCGAACGAGGCGATCGCGGGCACGTCCAGGGTCCCGGAGCGCACGTGCCGCTCCTGACCACCGCCGTGCAGGACCGGTACGGGGGTGTACTCGCGTCCGAGGAGCAGGGCCCCGATGCCGTACGGCCCGCCGATCTTGTGGCCCGACACCGTCATCGCGGCGAGCCCTGAGGCGCCGAAGTCGACGGGGACCTGACCGAAGGCCTGCACGGCGTCGGCGTGCAGCGGGACGTCGAACTCCGCGGCCACCTCGGCCAGTTCACGGACCGGCAGCACCGTGCCGATCTCGTTGTTGGCCCACATCACGGTGGCGAGGGCGACGTCGTCGGGGTTGCGGGCGATGGCCTCGCGCAGCGCGTCGGGGTGGACGCGTCCGTACGCGTCCACGGGGAGGTACTCGACCGTGGCGCCCTCGTGCTCGCCGAGCCAGTCGACCGCGTCGAGGACGGCATGGTGCTCGACCGGGCTCGCCAGCACGCGGGTGCGGGCGGGGTCGGCGTCGCGTCGGGCCCAGTACAGGCCCTTGACGGCGAGGTTGTCGGCTTCGGTGCCGCCGGAGGTGAAGACCACCTCGCTGGGGCGGGCGCCGAGGGCCTCCGCCAGGGTCTCGCGGGACTCCTCGACCGTTCGCCGGGCGCGGCGGCCCGCGGCGTGCAGGGACGAGGCGTTGCCCGTGACGCCCAGCTGGGCGGTCAGGGCCTCTGCCGCCTCGGGAAGCATCGGCGTGGTCGCGGCGTGGTCGAGGTAAGCCATGGTGGGCCCGATTCTACGGGCCCGCGGTGCGGCGCCTCGGCCCGGCGGTGGGCGTCCGGTCCGGGTGGACGCTCAGAAGCTCCAGGACACCGTGTTGTCGGCCTGCATGAAGGCCAGCAGCACGATCAGGTCGGCGAAGCCGAGGCCCAGTCCGAGGAGGGCGCGACCACGGCGGGCGGTGCCGCGCCAGAGGGCGACGGAGGCGAGGACGATGGCGATCGGGCCCAGGAAGACGTTCAGGACGAGCAGGCCGAGGAGCCCGAGGATGAAGGCGGCCACGGCCATGCCGTCGGTGTCGCGGGCACCGGTCCGGCGGGTGGGTCCGGCGGTGAGTTCCATGAGGTGGATCAACTCCCAGCAGTCGGTGGGTTCGGTCGGGGCGGGCGTCGGCCGGAGCGGGGCGTCCGTCAGGGGGCGGAGGTGCGGCACCGCCGGGAGTGCCGCTCGCGCATCGCGAAGACCACCAGCCACACGCCGATGACGGCGGCGGCGACGAGGGTGAGGGGCAGCGGCGCGTGGGCCACGGAGCCCATGACGACACCCAGCAGCAGTAGGGCGGCGACGAGGATCAGCATGTCGTTCCTCTCGTGGAGTGAGGCAACACCGCGGATGTTTCGCGGACTTGACGCTCCAGTGAACAGTTGTGGTAACACTTGTTCACTGACTTATGAGTCTAGCGCGTCCGACGGCTTTTCAATTCCAGAGAACAGTTGTTAACTGCATGGCATGAGTCACACCCTCGGCATCCGGCAGGCGCAGAAGCAGAAGACCCGGCAGGCGCTCCTGGACGCGGCGCTCGGCCTGCTGGAGGAGCAGAGCCTGAGCAGCCTGGGGCTGCGCGAGGTCACCCGCGAGGTCGGCGTCGCGCCGACCGCGTTCTACCGGCACTTCCGCTCCACGGCGGACCTCGGCGTGGCGCTCGTCGAGGAGGCGCTGGGCAGCCTGCACCCGATGATCGGGCATACGGTCTCCGCGGCCGGCGACAGCGACGAACGCATAGCGCGCGCGGTCGCCCTGATCGCCCGTCACGTGGAGGCGTTCCCCGCGCACGTCCGCTTCATCGCGCGGGAGCGGCACGGCGGGGTGCAGCCCGTGCGGGAGGCCATCAGGGCGCAACTGGAGCGGTTCTCGGAGGAGGTGCGGGCCGAGCTCGCCAAGCACCCCGAGTCCGCGGGGTGGAGCGAGGACGACCTGCTGATGCTCGCCGCCCTGTACGTCGACCAGATGCTGGTGACGGCCTCGCTCTTCCTGGAGGCGCTGGAGTCCACCGAGGAGGAGCGGGACCGGGTGGCGCGCCTCGCGAGCCGTCAGCTGCGGCTGATCAGCATCGGCCGCCGGCACTGGCTGGGGTGACGGCGGGCCGCCGGCCGGGGTGACCGTCGACGGGCACCTCCCGGCGTGGGGAGGGTTCCCGAGGGCGAACCCGTCCTCCGCTCGCGAGCGGAGGACGGGTTCGCACCGCGCCCGGTCCGCGGCCCCGCTCAACCTGCCCCGCTCCTGGGGTCGTTCGCGTCCGCCTCCCGGTACAGCGTCGTGACCGCGGCCGCCGCACCGGCCAGTTCCGCGCGCACCTCGGGCGGCGACAGCACCTCGATCCGGTCGGCGAAGACGAGCAGGGAACGGGCCTCCCGGACCACGCCGTAGGACAGCCGGGCGGTCACCCACTCGCTCTCGCCGTCGTCCTCGGGCAGTTCCCGCAGCGCTGCCGCGTTCAGGCGCACGAACATGTCGAGGCGGGACCGCGGCACCCGGACCGTGACGTCGACGCCACCCGGCCGCTCCTCGACCTGACGGCGCAGCACCTCCCAGGCCCCGGCGAGTTCCACGCCCGGGCGGCGCCTGACCGGCTCCGCGAGCAGCGTGGCCGAGCGCACCCGGTCGGCACGGAAGAGCTGCGGCTTTCCGCGCCGGTCGGCGACGAGGTACCAGACGCCGGCCTTGGACACGAGGCCGTAGGGGTCGACCGTGTAGCGGCTGGGCTCGGTCCGCCCGCTGTGCCGGTAGCGCAGCCGCAGCCGGCGGTCGGCGAACACCGCGTCCTGCAGCACCTCCAGGTCGACCGCCCGCTGCGGGCCGCCCTTCCAGCGGGTCGCGTCGACGAGGACGCGGCGGCTGGTGGCCTCGGCGGCCGGTCGGTGCGGGGCGGGCAGCGCGGCCATCACCTTGCGCAGGGCGGAGCCGAGCGCGGCGTCCAGACCGAGCGCGGCGTGCGCCCCCTGGGCGGCCAGGATGAACAGCGCGCGGGACTCGTCGGCGGTCAGCCCGGTGACGTCCGTACGGAATCCGGCGAGGAGCTCGATGCCGCCGTGCCGGCCGCGCTCGGCGTACACCGGCACGCCGGACGCCGACAGCGCCTCGACGTCCCGGTAGATGGTGCGCACCGACACCTCCAGCCGGCCGGCGAGTTCGTGCGCGGGGACCCGGCCGCGCGTCTGCAGCAGCAGAAGGATCGACAGCAGGCGGTCGGACTTCACGCGCCCAGGATTCCCCGCCCGTGAAGCCCTGCGCAAATGCTGACGGAATCTGTCAGGTTATGCGGCGAGAGTCTGCGCATCGGCTCCCGGAGCCGATCCGTCGAGCCCGGTGGGAACCGGGCGGGCCGGCGGTCCCGCGGGTGCGTGGCACCCCGAGGCACTTGGCCCCCGACGGCACCCGATGCGACACCACGAGAGGTGCGACATGAACGCCGCCCCCGACCCCCGCCCCCTGTACGCCCGCGCCGCGGAGCAGATCGCCGCGCTGATCGGGACGGTCCGCGCGGACCGGTTGACCGGACCGACGCCGTGCGCCGAGTACGACGTGCGGCGGCTGCTCTCGCACCTGGTCGGCGGCACCCGCCGGATCGCCGTGATCGGCGAGGGCGGGGACGGACTCGCGCTGAGCCCGTACGCCGACGAGGTCCCGGACGAGCGCTGGCAGCCGGCGTATGCCGAGGCCGCCGCGCGGGTCCGACGGGCCTGGAGCGACGACACCCGGCTGGACGCCCCGGTGCGGGTGCCCTGGGGCGAGGTTCCGGGCCGTGCCGCCCTGTCGGGTTACGTGATGGAGGCCGTCACCCACGCCTGGGACCTCTCGGAGTCCCTCGGCCGTCCGCTGCCGCTCGACCCGGAGCTCGCCGGGTTCGCGCTCTCCGTCGCCCGCCGGGTCCTGCCCGACGAGCGGCGCGAGCCCGGCGGGCACTTCGCGTCGGTGGTGCCGGCTGCCGAAGGAGCGGACACCTACGGGCAGTTGGCGGCCTGGCTGGGCCGCCGGCCCCTGGTCTCCGCGTGCGGGAGGGTCAGCCGAGCCTGACGCGGGCGAGCTGACGGGACTGCGCGACCAGCCGGTCCGCGCTGTCCCACACCTCGGCGTCCTCCTCCAGGAAGCCGCCGGCGAGGTTGCGGGTGGTGATGGAGACCCGGAGGGGACCCGGAGCCGGGCGGCACCGCACGTGCACCGTCAGCTCGACCGTCGGCACCCAGCCGGACAGGCCCAGCTCGAAGGCGGTCGGCGGCAGCGCGTCGACCGCGAGGAGCAGGGAGAGCGGGTCGGGGTCGCGGCCGTCGGCGAGACCGAACCAGGCCCGCATCTCGCCCTTGCCGGAGGGCGCCCCGAGGGCCCAGCCCAGCGTCGAGGGGTCGAGCTTGAGCATCAGCCGGTCGGTGATGGCGGAGCTGCCGGGCACAGGCGCCGGTCCGTCCTGGGGTCCGAAGCACTGCTCCACGGGCGGGATCCCGGGCGGCTGCGCGGTGGTGCGGACGTCTTCGGGCAGAGCGCCGAGGTCGCCGTACGAGGCGAGCACGCGGATCCGCTCGACCTCGCGCCCCTCGTCGTCGTACTGGAAGAGGGAGGCCTGGCCCGTCGACAGGGTGCGGCCGGTCCGTACCACCTCCGTGCGCACGACCGCCGGGCCCGGCTGGGAGGCGGTCAGGTAGTGCGCGGAGATCGTGAACGGGTCGGGGTGCGGCAGGGCCTCACCCAGGGCGCGGCCGAGGACGGCCAGCAGGTAACCGCCGTTGACGGCGCTGATGATCGTCCACCCGGCGGACAGGTCGATGTCGTAGACGCCGGGCTCGCGCAGGGTGACCGCGGTGTCGCGGTCGAACTCGCTGTCGCCGATCGTGGCCCGCGTGGCCTGTACGAAAGCTGCTTCTGACATACCTGAACCGTACAACAGGCGATTACTAAGCGGTAGCTTTTCAGTGTTGCGATCCCGTGAACCGCGGACTCACTCGTCCGTCTCCTGCACCGTCGAGCGCCGGTTCCAGGCCCGCGGCGCCCGCCAGTGGAACCGCATCGCGAGCAGCCGCAGCACGAAGGCCGTCACCACGGCCAGCCCACTGGTGAACGGCGAGAGCGCGTCGTAGCGGATGCACAGGGCCACCATCGTGGCGCCGACGATGGCCGGCACCGCGTACAGATCACGGTCCCAGCGCAGCAGCGAGGGGACCTCGTTGGCCAGGACGTCGCGCAGCACACCGCCCCCCACCGCCGTGGCCAGCCCCAGCGCGGCCGACGGCGTGAGACCGAGGCCGTAGGTGTACGCCTTCGTGGTGCCGGCGACGCAGAAGAGGCCGAGCCCGGCCGCGTCGAAGACGTTCACCCCGACCTGGATGCGCTCCACCTGCGGGTGGAGGAAGAAGACGAGCAGCGCGGCGAGCAGCGGGGTGATGAAGTACCCCAGGTCCGTGAAGGCGGCCGGCGGGACGGCCCCGATGACCAGGTCGCGGAACAGCCCGCCGCCCAGCGCGGTGACCTCGGCGAGCACGGCGATGCCGAAGACGTCGAAGTTCTTGCGGACGGCCAGCAGGGCGCCGGAGATCGCGAACACGAAGATGCCGACCAGGTCGAGCGTGTGCTGGACGGAGGGGCTGAACAGTTGCTGAAGCACCCGACATTCTTACGCACCGCAACAGGGGCGGGAGAGCGCCCCCGCGCTCTCCCGCCCCTGTGCACACACGCCTCTACTCCTTGCCGGGAGCGTCCCCGGTCTCGTCCGCGTTCTTCGCGGTCGCGGGCTTCGCAGTCCCCGGCTCCACAGCGGGCTCGTCCGTCGCGGCCTTGTCCGTCACGGGCTCGACCGTCGCCGGCTCGACCGTCGCCGGCTCGACCGCCACGGCCTTGTCCGTCACGGGCTCGACCGTCACGGCCTTGTCCGTCGCCGGCTCGTCCGTCGCGGGCGCCGCGGCGGCGGGCGCCACGGCCGACTCCGCGGGGCTCCCGGCCGGGGTCTTCCCGACCGGCTCCGCGGCCTCGGTGTCCGCCGACGCGGGGTCGGCGTCCTTGAGGGAGGCCTGCACCGCCACCGAGGACGTCTCCGCCAGCACCGCGTCCGGCACCAGCTCGACCGCCTCGCGGGCCACCGTGAGCAGCACGGTGTCCTGCGGCGCCTGGTCCGCGGCGTTCTCCGGGTGGTGGCAGGCGACCTGCTGACCGGGCTTCAGCTCCAGGAGCGGCGGCTCGGTGGTCTTGCAGATCTCCGTCGCCTTCCAGCACCGCGTGTGGAAGCGGCAGCCGCTGGGCGGCGCGATCGGCGAGGGGACATCGCCCTTGAGCAGGATGCGCTCGCTCTTGGCGTTGCGCCGCGCCGGGTCCGGGATCGGTACGGCCGACATCAGCGCCTTGGTGTACGGGTGCATCGGCGCCTTGTAGAGCGAGTCCCGGTCCGCCAGCTCGACGATCTTGCCGAGGTACATCACCGCGATCCGGTCCGAGACGTGCCGCACGACCGAGAGGTCGTGCGCGATGATCACGTACGTCAGACCGAGTTCCGCCTGGAGGTCGTCGAGGAGGTTGACGACCTGCGCCTGGATCGACACGTCGAGCGCCGAGACCGGCTCGTCCGCCACGACCAGCTTCGGGTTGAGCGCGAGCGCGCGGGCGATGCCGATGCGCTGGCGCTGACCGCCGGAGAACTCGTGCGGATAGCGGTTGTAGTGCTCGGGGTTGAGACCCACGACCGACAGCAGCCGCTGGACTTCCTTCTTGATGCCGCCCTCGGGCGTGACGCCCTGGAGCTTGAAGGGAGCGCCGACGATCGTGCCGATGGTGTGGCGCGGGTTCAGCGACGAGTACGGGTCCTGGAAGATCATCTGGACGTCACGGCGCATCGGGCGCATGCCGCTCACACCGAGGTGCGTGATGTCCTTGCCCTGGAACTCGACCTTGCCGGCGGTCGGTTCGAGCAGGCGCGTGATCAGCCGGCCCATCGTCGACTTGCCGCAGCCCGACTCGCCCACCACGCCCAGGGTCTCGCCCGAGCGCACCTCGAAGTCGATGCCGTCGACGGCCCGCACCGCGCCGACCTGACGCTGCAGAAGGCCCTTCCGGATGGGGAAGTGCTTCTTGAGGCCGGTCACCTTGAGCAGGGTCTCACCGTGGGCGGCATCCTTGGCGAGGGTCGCGCCGCCGCTCTGTGCAGGGATGCTCACTGCGTTGTCTCCCGCGTTCTCACTCACAGCTTGGGCGCAATCTCTTCGGTCCAGATCCGCTCCCGCTGCTCCTGCGTCATGTGGCAGGCGGCCCAGTGCTGGCTGCCGACCTCGGACAGCTCGGGGCGGACCGTGCGGGTGACGTTGTCCTTGGGGACGTCCGCGTACGGGCAGCGCGGGTTGAAGGCGCAGCCGGACGGGATGTTGATGAGCGAGGGCGGGGAGCCCTTGACCGGGATGAGGCGCTCCGTCTGTTCGCGGTCCAGCCGCGGCATCGAGCCGAGCAGACCCCAGGTGTAGGGGTGCCGGGGCTCGTAGAACACCTTCTCCGCCGGACCGCGCTCGACGCAGCGGCCGCCGTACATCACCAGGAGGTCGTCGGAGAGTTCCGCGACGACGCCCAGGTCGTGGGTGATGACGATGACCGCGGAGCCGAACTCCTTCTGCAGGTCACGGATGAGGTCGAGGATCTGCGCCTGGACGGTGACGTCGAGGGCGGTCGTCGGCTCGTCCGCGATCAGCAGCTCGGGGTTGTTGACCAGCGACATCGCGATCATCGCGCGCTGGCGCATACCGCCGGAGAACTCGTGCGGGTAGCTGTCGACACGCTTGTCCGGCTGCGGGATGCCCACCCGGTCGAGCATCTCGACAGCGCGGCGCTTGGCCGTCTTCTTGTCGACGTTGTGGTGGATCCGGTACGCCTCCACGATCTGCTGACCGATCGTGTAGTACGGGTGCAGCGCCGACAGCGGATCCTGGAAGATCATCGCCATCTCGCGGCCGCGCAGCTTGCGCACGTAGTCCGGGTCCGCCGACAGCAGTTCGGTGCCGTTCAGCCAGATCTCACCGGAGATCTGGGCCTTGCGCTTGCCGTACTGGCCGGCCGTGTGCAGACCCATGATGCCGAGCGAGGTCACCGACTTGCCGGAGCCCGACTCGCCCACGATGCCGAGGGTCTTGCCCTTCTCCAGCGTGAAGCTGAGCCCGTCGACGGACTTGACCAGGCCGTCGTCGGTCGGGAAGTGGACCTTCAGGTCGCGTACTTCGAGGAAGGCGGAGGGCGCCGGCGAGGTGGTGACGGGCTCGCCGACCGCTGCTCCGCTCTTGCTGAGTTCGGTCATGCGAGCCTCACTCGGGGGTCGATCACGGCGTACAGGATGTCCACGACGAGGTTGGCGACGATCACCGCGAGGGAGGTGATCAGCGTGACGCCGAGGATGACGGGCAGGTCCTTGTCGCTGATCGCCTTCAGAACCGCCTGTCCGAGTCCGGGGAGGCTGAACGTGGTCTCGGTGAGGATCGCGCCGCCGATGAGGGCGCCGAGGTCCATGCCGAGCATGGTCAGGATCGGCGTCATCGTGGAGCGCATGGCGTGCTTGCCGATGACGACCGGTTCCCGCAGGCCCTTGGCGCGGGCGGTGCGGATGTAGTCCTCACCCATGACCTCCAGCATGGTGGCCCGGGTGATCCGCGCGTACATCGCCGCGTAGAGGAAGGCGAGCGTGATCCAGGGCAGGATCATGCCGCCGAACCAGCCGCCGAAGCCGTCCTCCAGCGGGACGTACTGGGCGTCGAGCCAGCCGAGCCCGTAGCTGAAGATCGCGAGCGACAGCAGACCGGTGAAGTAGATGGGGAGGGAGACGCCCGCGAGGGCGACGACCATCGCGCCGCGGTCCCAGAGGGAACCCCGCTTGAGCGCGGAGAGCACGCCCGCCGCGACACCGAAGATCAGCCACAGGACGGCCGCACCGAGCGCGAGAGCCAGGGTCACTGGGAAGCGGTCGGTGATCTGCGGCCAGATGGCCTGCTCGCTGCGGAAGGAGTAACCGAAGCAGGGAGCAGCGCAGTTCGTGACGTCACCGCCGGACGCGTACGTGCGCCCCGCGAAGATGCCCTTGAAGAACTCCCATACCTGGACGAAGATCGGGTCGCCCAGGCCGAGCTTCTCCCGCACGCCCTCGATGGCTGCGGGGTCGGCCTGCTTGCCCACGAACATCGTGGCCGGGTCCACACCCGCCCACTTCGGGACAAGGAAGAAGATGCCGAAGACCACCAGAATGATGACCACCAGCATCACTGCGGCGGCGAAGAGCCGCCTGATGAGGTAAGCGAGCACTGCTCTCGGCCCGACGGCGGGGCCGTGGGCCACCGGAGGTCTTCCGGTGGCCCACGGCTCACACCGCTCCGGCCTTCACCTGCCTTTCGTGCCTTATGGCGGGTGCGCCGGTCGGGATTACTTCACGCCGAGGTTGACGAAGTCGAACTGACCGCTGTAGTTGTCCGTCGTGTAGACGTTGGCCAGCCGGTTCGAACGCCAGTTGATGAACTTCTCGAAGACGAAGGGCAGGTAGTAACCGCCCTCCATGACCTTGTGGTTGATCTCCGTGGCCAGCTCGACCTTCTTGGACTCGTCGAGCTCGTTCACGTAGTCGTCGAAGAGACCGTTGATGGTCTTGTCGTCGATCATCGCGAAGTTGTTGTTACCGCTGTCCAGGATGTACTTGCCGGACCACAGCGGGAGACCGAAGCCCTGGACGGTCGGGAAGTCCGGACCCCAGCCCATGATGATGATGCCGAAGCCCTTCTTCTTCACGTTCGAAGGGCTGCCGATGATGCCGGTGGTCTGCGCACCGTCGAACTGCTCGATGTCGACGGTGACGCCGATCTTCTTCAGCGACGCCTGGAGGGACTCGGCGGTCGCGACCTCGACGGGCTTGTTGTTGCGGACCGCGATCGTGGTCTTGAAGCCGTTCGGCTTGCCGCAGGCCTTGAGCTCTTCCTTGGCCTTGGTGATGTCCGCGGCGCCGTCGTTCTTCGCGGCGTTGTACGGGTCGTACTTCTGGCCCTCGGAGCCCGGGACGGACGGCGGGAGCATGTTGGTGCCGATGTCACCACCGGCGACCGGGCCACCGCGCGCGGTCTGCAGGGACTTGTGGTCGGCCCCGTAGATCACGGCCTTGCGGCAGTGCTCGTTGTCGAACGGCTTGACCGTCTGCGGGAAGACCGCGTAGCGGATGTAGCCGGAGACCGGGTTGTCCAGGTTGCCCTTGTGCTGCTTCAGGGCGGTGGTGCGGCCCTGCGGCGACAGGCCGGTCTGCGCCAGGTCCAGGTCGTAGTCGCCGGCGATCAGGCGCTGGTCCAGGTCGTTGGCGTTGGTGAAGAACTTGATCGAGATCTTCTCCGGCAGCGCCTTGCGGATCGGGTCCGAGGACTGCTTCCACTCGGTGTTGCGGACCAGCGTCAGGTTCTTGTTCGGGGTGTAGCCCTGGAACTTGTAGGGGCCCGAGGAGAACGGGTGCAGACCGTACTTGGACTTGGTGTCCTTGTCCTGGCGCACCGGCGCGGCCGAGGCCAGCGCGAGCATGTCCTCGAAGTCCGAGTTCGCCTTCGGCAGCTTGAAGACGATCGTCTTCTCGTCGGGCGTCTCGATGGCCTTCAGGCCGAGCTTGTCCTTGGACTTGTCCTTGTAGGGGCCCTTGTACTCGCCCTTCGGGTCCAGGACGTCCTTCAGGTAGACCGGGCCGCCGGACAGCACGTCCTGCGCCCACTGGCGCTCGATGCCGTACTTGACGTCCTGGGACGTGATCGGCTTGCCGTCCTCCCACGTCGCCCCGTCGCGCAGGGTGTACGTGTAGGTCTTGCCGTCGTCCGTGACCTTGGCGAGGCCGGTCGCGAGGTCCGGGGCGAGCTCGGCACCGGCGGCGCCGGGCTCGGCCTTGCCCGTGACGAGCGTACGGCTGTAGTAGCGCATGAAGTTCCACGCGAAGCCGTAGTAGCCGCGCGTGGTGTCCCACGAGTCGGCGTCCTGGGCGCTGGCGAACTTCAGCTCGCCGCCCTTCTTCGACGAGGCGTTGGCGACCTTGTTGTTACCGGCGTTGAAGCCGGCTGCGCCGCCGTTCTTGCCGCCGCTCTTGTCGTCGTCGCCGCCGCCGCACGCAGCCGTGCTCAGCAGTGCTGCGACCACTGCAGCTGCGGCCACGGCCTGCTTGCGCCGCCCTGTGGTGCGTTGGGTAGTCACGATCTCGGATCCTCCGAAATGATGTAGGCGGCCTGTGGATGAGTCACAGGCCCCGGGGGTACGGCAGTTCAGCGGGAAGCCTTCGGGTCGAGCGCGTCACGCACGCCGTCACCGAAGAGATTGAAGGCGAGCACGGTGACGAAGATCGCCACACCCGGGATCACCATGTACATGGGATCCGAGTCGTAGTAGTCGATCGCCGAGGAGAGCATCTGTCCCCACGAGGCGGTCGGCGGCTTGACGCCGACACCCAGGAAGCTGAGCGCCGCCTCGGTGAGGATGTTGGTCGGGATCATCATCGTCGTGTACACGATGATGGGCGCGATGAGGTTGGGCAGCAGTTCCTTGAACAGGATGTAGAACCGCCCGGCGCCCAGGCTCCGCGCCGCCTCCACGTATTCGCGCTCGCGCAGCGAGAGCGTCTGGCCGCGCACCACGCGGCCGACATAGGGCCAGCCGAAGAAGCCGATCACCAGGATCATGACGAACAGGCGCACGCCGGTACCCGTCAGGCCCAGCATCTCGTTCGGCATGACCGAGACCAGGGCGATGATGAACAGCAGCTGGGGGAAGGCGAGGAGACCGTCCATCACACGGCTGATGGCCGCGTCCACCCAGCCTCCGAAGAAGCCCGCGAGGATGCCGAGGACGGTTCCGAGGACCACCGCGACCAGGGCGGACAGGAAGCCCACCAGGAGCGAGATGCGGGCTCCGTAGATGATGCGGGCGAAGATGTCGCGGCCGCTCACCGGTTCGACGCCGAGGAGGTGGTCCCCGCTGATGCCGCCCAGGGATCCCGTGGGCGTGGAGAACAGCGGGTCGATCAGGTCCTCGTGGTGCGACTCGGGGTCCTGGCCCACCAGGTTGGCGATCACCGGCGCGAGAATCGCGATCACGATGAGCACGAGCACGACGACGCCGCCCGTGAGGGCCAGCTTGTCCCGCTTGAGGCGCTCCCAGGCGATCCGGCCGAGAGAGCGTCCTTGAACCGCCTTCGGATCGGCGCTGACAACCGCCGCTTCCTCGGCAGCGCTCGGGGCCGCTTCAGCGGTCGGCTCGTGCAATGGTGCCGTCATCGTGGCAGGGACCCCTCTCAACCGGCGGTAGCCGGCCCACACGTGCCGCTGTAGCGGCATGATCAGTCCGTCGTACAAAGGGGCGAACACCCCTGGACCGGGAGTCTTCAACGCCTCGGCGATCTGTTGCCAGACTTGACGGTGAATGGATGCGCAAACGTGATGCGCTCTGGGGGGTTCCGTTATCCGGACGGCGGGTAACGGGGGTCGGACGCGGGGCAATTGAGCCGGAAGGGTCCACGGGGGACGCTTTCCTCTCCCTTCGTCCGCAACACGGACATCACGCACTTACGCGTTCGAGCACGCTGGTCAGCGCCCGGAGCCCGTTTCAAAGGGCGTGCCGGAGCGCCGATTTCAGGGTGCCCGGGGCGTCGGTTCGGAGCCGGCGCGGACGCGTCGCGGGCCGGCGCGGACGCGGTCGCGGGGTCAGTACGGACGCGGTCGCGGGGTCAGTACGGACGCGGCTGCGGGTAGCCGTAGCCGCCGGCCGCGGGAGCCTGGGCGGGCGCCGCGTGGGCATCGCGGTCGTAGAAGGGCCGCGCTCTCGCGCGCAGCCACATCGCCACCGGGTCGTACTCGTCGGACATGGCGACGGTCGACACGGGCAGCCCGTCCGGGACCGCGCCGACGGACTGCTGCATCATCGCCCGCACCGAGTCGACGGCGGACGGCGACGTGTCGTAGACGTCGAGGCCGATCGCCAGGTACGGCGCTCCGAGCGCCGGCTGCACCCAGGCACGGCGCAGCGACCGCACGGCCGGGGTGCGGTGCGCGTTCTGCGTGAGGAGGGCGTAGAACTGGGGGATCTCGATGCCCGGTTCGGAGAGCCGCAGCGGTCCCGCGGGCTGTCGTTCCAGGCCTGTGGCGATGCGCCGCAGGTCCAGCCACGGGATCCCGACGCCGCCGCCCGGGGCGTGCGGGTTCAGCCAGAGCCCGAAGTGGTCGGGATAGAGGGTGCGGGCGACGTCGAGGCCGTCGACGACCTCGTACGAGCGGTTCCAGCCGCTGGCGGACAGCTCCTGGGCCGAGGTCACACAGGGCGCGTAGCCGTAGCCGCCCACCTCCATGTTCCCGTACTGGGCGTCCTGGGAGCCCGCCTGGCCGTGCCAGAGCAGCATCCAGATCTGGCCGTTCGACGGGGTCGCGAGCGCACGGAGGAGCGCCTCGTAGGCGTCGTAACGCCCGGGCGTCACCTGGCGCAGCATGTGCTCGACCTGCCCGGCCGCGGCCGTGCCCGACGCGCTCACCCTCAACCGCCCCTTCGCGAACAGATCATCATGAACTCACCCATTGCCCCCCGGGGCGCTCGCACGGCTTCCCGTCCGGGAGCACGTCGACACCTCGACCGAGCCATGAAACCAGCTTAAGCGGCGTTCCTGACAGGAACTTGACGCTCGGCTTCACCGGCCCGCGTGGCGTCGGGCACCCGGCGGGGGCCCGGCCCCGCCCGCTCAGTACTCCCGCTGGTAGAAGGGCCGCACCTGGGCGCGCATCCAGTCGCCCACCGGATCCTGGGCGACGTCGAGCAGGACCAGGTTCACCGGGCGGTCGACCGGGACCCGGCCGAGCGCCCGGCCGAGGGCGTCCAGCGGGTAGGTCCGCGCGGGGCCCTCCCAGTCGGACAGCTCGACGCCGACGAACATCACCGGGTCGCCGCCCTCGATGCTGGCCAGGCAGCGGCGCGCGGTCAGGACCACCCCGGTGGCGGCGAACTCGGCCGAGGCAGCGGCCAGGAAGTCCACCGGGTCCTCCTGCCAGTCCGGTTCGAAGAGCCGGACCCGGCCTCCGCTGGCGGGCCCGTCCAGCGGGGTACGGCCGGTGCGGCACAGTTCGGCGACGGCGGGCGGCGGCAGCGGCACGCCGACCACGCCGTCCGGGTTGACCGCGAGCCCCACCTGTGGGGGCAGGCCGCGGGCGAACTCGACGGCGGGCGCGATCGTGTACGCCATGTGCGCCCCGGCGACCTGGCGGAACTGCTCCTCGGAGCTGAAGACCGGGACGTACGCCTGCCCCTCGATCTCCAGCGTCGGCAGGTCGAGCGGGCCGCTGTGCGGACCGCCGCCGTTCGGCAGCGGGATCCACAGGAAGCTGCGGCCGAGGACCTCGACGATCCGGGCGCCGGCCGAGGGGACTCCGAGGGACGCGGAGAGCACCTCCTCCAGTTCGTTGCCGGGCCATCCGCCGTGCGGATGGGGGTGCGGGTGCGCCTGTGCCGGGAAGTCCATCTGTCTACCGCCTGCTGTGAACCGTCGTTCCGGCTGGAAACCCTAGCCGGTGCGCGGGTACGGGGATCAGTCGCCGAAGTCGATCCGGCGCAGCACGTCCGCCGCCTCCCGGTCGATCAGGACCGCCGAGCCGCAGCCCTTGGGCAGCGCGCCGGTCTCGACGGACCGCAGCAGCCGGCCGGCCGCCCGGCGGTGGCGCAGGAAGGCGTAGCGCGAGACCCCCCGGCCGCGCTCGCGCTGGCCGTCCAGGGCCGCGTCCGGCGGGACGTCGAGGAGCAGCAGGTGCAGGGTGCCGCCCCGGCGGCGGGCCTCCCGGGCGAGCCAGCGGCGCACCCAGGCCTGGGTGCCGCAGTCGTGGACCACGACACCGGCTCCCGAGCGCAGCGCCCGGCGCAGCCCGGCGTAGTGCGCGAGCCGGACGAGGGGGCGGTAGAGCGCGTACGGCACGAAGCGGGACAGCCGGGTGTCCCAGCGGTCGCGGGTGTCCTGGGAGTCGATGCGGGCGCCGCTCACGGCTTTGCGCATCAGCGTCGACTTGCCGCTGCCGGGCAGGCCGGTCACCACCACCAGGTCGGCGGCACCGAAGGACAGACCGTGCGGGCTGCGCCCCGCGCGCTCGCGCAGGTCGCGGACGACGGGCCCGGTCCTCGGTCCGCACGCCTCCCGGGCCGGGACACCGGGCTGGTCGGGCAACGCGAGTCCCGAACTCGTCGCGTACGCCGTGGTCCTGTTCACCCTGATCGTCCTCCCCCTTGGTTCCGGAGTCCCATCCCCGTCGAGTGTAAAGAGAAGGTAATGCGGAACGCCTCTCGTTTCCGTCCTCGTCCTGCCACAGACCGGTCACAGGTCCCGCCCGGCCCGCGGGACGGGCCGCCCCTGCCGTGTTTCACGGATGCGTGCAATGATGTGCCCGCCAACTGCATACCGGCCGCTTGAATCCGCGCGGGAGAGTCCCGGGGGCATGAGACCCCGGGCGCCGAAGGAGCAAGTCCCTCCCTTGAATCTCTCAGGCCCCGATACCGCGCGGGCGAGGCACATCTGAAAAGCGGGCCGCTGACCAGTGGCTCCACCCAAGGTGCAAATCAGGACCACCGGTTCGCGGGGTCGTGATGAACCTCTCAGGTTCCGATGACAGATGGGGAGGAACGACCTCGCCGTCATGCCTTGGGAGCCCCACCGATGAGCAGTAACGCCCCCCGTCACACCGCGCTCGATGCCCTGCATCGCTCACTCGGCGCGACGATGACCGACTTCGCCGGCTGGGACATGCCGCTGCGCTACGGCTCCGAGCGGGACGAGCACCTCGCCGTCCGCACGAAGGCCGGCCTCTTCGACCTCTCCCACATGGGCGAGATCACGGTCACCGGTGCGCAGGCCGCCGCCTTCCTGAACTTCGCCCTCGTCGGCAACATCGGCTCCGTCGGTGTCGGCCGGGCCCGCTACACCATGATCGTCCGGGCGGACGGCGGCATCCTCGACGACCTGATCGTGTACCGGCTCGGGGAGCAGGAGTACATGGTCGTCGCGAACGCCTCCAACGCCCAGGTGGTGCTGGACGCGCTGACCGAGCGGGTCTCGGGCTTCGACGCCGAGGTGCGCGACGACCGGGACGCGTACGCGCTGCTCGCGATCCAGGGCCCGGAGTCCCCCGGCATCCTGAAGTCCCTCACGGACGCCGACCTGGACGGCCTGAAGTACTACGCGGGCCTGCCCGGCACGGTCGCGGGCGTCCCGGCGCTCATCGCGCGCACCGGCTACACCGGCGAGGACGGCTTCGAGCTGTTCGTGGCGCCGTCCGACGCCGAGAAGCTGTGGCAGGCGCTGACCGAGGCGGGCGCCCCGGCGGGCCTCGTGCCCTGCGGGCTGTCCTGCCGTGACACGCTCCGCCTGGAGGCGGGCATGCCGTTGTACGGGCACGAGCTGACGACGTCGCTCACCCCCTTCGACGCGGGTCTCGGGCGGGTCGTGAAGTTCGAGAAGGAGGGCGACTTCGTGGGCCGCGAGGCTCTCACCGAGGCCGCCGCCCGGGCGCAGGACAACCCCCCGCGGGTGCTCGTCGGGCTCGTCGCCGAGGGCCGCCGCGTGCCGCGCGCCGGCTACTCCGTCGTCGCCGGCGGCGAGGTGATCGGCGAGGTCACCTCCGGCGCCCCCTCCCCCACGCTCGGCAAGCCGATCGCCATGGCGTACGTCGACGCCGCGCACGCCGCTCCCGGCACGACCGGTGTGGGCGTGGACATCCGGGGCAGCCACGAACCGTACGAAGTCGTGGCGCTGCCGTTCTACAAGCGCCAGAAGTGACACTGGTCGTCGGACACCGACACCGGTCCCACGGCGCCCCGCGTGACATCCGTCCCCGGGCGTCGCACGACCCCGGCCCCGGACGTCGAGACGTGACGCCGGGCACCACCGGGCCGGCTCGCCCGGTCCCCCACCGTCCCCGCTTCATCAGCACTCCCCCGCGTACAGGAGAATTCAGGCCATGAGCAACCCCCAGCAGCTGCGCTACAGCAAGGAGCACGAGTGGCTGTCGGGCGCCGAGGACGGCGTCTCGACGGTCGGCATCACGGAGCACGCGGCCAACGCGCTCGGCGATGTCGTGTTCGTCCAGCTCCCGGAGGTCGGTGACACCGTGACCGCGGGCGAGACCTGCGGCGAACTGGAGTCGACCAAGTCGGTCAGCGACCTGTACGCCCCGGTCACCGGCGAGATCGTCGAGGCCAACCAGGACGTCGTGGACGACCCGTCCCTGGTGAACTCGGCCCCCTTCGAGGGCGGCTGGCTGTTCAAGGTCCGGGTCACGGACGAGCCGGCCGACCTGCTCTCCGCGGACGAGTACACCGAATTCACCGCAGGTTAAGGACTCCCGACTGATGTCGCTTCTGAACACGCCCCTCCACGAACTCGACCCGGACGTCGCCGCCGCCGTCGACGCCGAGCTGCACCGCCAGCAGTCCACCCTGGAGATGATCGCCTCGGAGAACTTCGCTCCGGTCGCGGTCATGGAGGCCCAGGGCTCGGTCCTCACCAACAAGTACGCCGAGGGCTACCCGGGCCGCCGCTACTACGGCGGCTGCGAGCACGTCGACGTGGTCGAGCAGATCGCCATCGACCGCGTGAAGGCGCTCTTCGGTGCCGAGCACGCCAACGTCCAGCCGCACTCGGGCGCCCAGGCCAACGCGGCCGCGATGTTCGCATTGCTCAAGCCGGGCGACACGATCATGGGTCTGAACCTCGCGCACGGCGGGCACCTCACCCACGGCATGAAGATCAACTTCTCCGGCAAGCTCTACAACGTGGTCGCGTACCACGTGGACGACGCCACCGGCCAGGTCGACATGGCCGAGGTCGAGAAGCTGGCCAAGGAATCGAAGCCGAAGCTGATCGTGGCCGGCTGGTCCGCCTACCCGCGGCAGCTGGACTTCGCCACCTTCCGCCGGATCGCGGACGAGGTCGGCGCGTACCTCATGGTCGACATGGCGCACTTCGCCGGTCTGGTGGCGGCGGGCCTGCACCCCAGCCCGGTGCCGCACGCGCACGTGGTCACCACGACCACGCACAAGACCCTGGGCGGCCCGCGCGGCGGCGTGATCCTCTCCACCGCCGAGCTGGCGAAGAAGATCAACTCCGCCGTCTTCCCCGGTCAGCAGGGCGGACCGCTGGAGCACGTCATCGCGGCCAAGGCCGTCTCCTTCAAGGTCGCCGCCACGGACGACTTCAAGGAGCGCCAGCAGCGCACCCTCGACGGCGCCCGGATCCTGGCCGAGCGCCTGGTCCAGGACGACGTCAGGGCCGTCGGCGTCGACGTCCTCTCGGGCGGCACGGACGTGCACCTCGTCCTCGTCGACCTGCGCAACAGCGAGCTGGACGGACAGCAGGCCGAGGACCGGCTCCACGAGGTCGGCATCACGGTCAACCGCAACGCCGTGCCGAACGACCCGCGCCCGCCCATGGTCACCTCCGGCCTGCGCATCGGCACGCCCGCCCTCGCCACCCGCGGCTTCGGGGCCGAGGACTTCACCGAGGTCGCGGACATCATCGCCGAGGCGCTCAAGCCGTCGTACGACGCGGACTCGCTCAAGGCCCGGGTGTCCGCTCTGGCCGACAAGCACCCGCTGTACCCCGGCCTGAAGTAGATTCGTACGCTTTTTTGCCGTACGCGTCTTTTCGTGGCACCGTCTTCCTTCGTACGAACGTCCGGGGCACCGCGCACACTGGAAGCAGAGCGCGGTGCCCCGCCGCATGCACCGCCCCGCACGACCGGCTGACAACGGCGTCCGCCGAAACCCTTAGGAGTCCCCCGTGGCCATCTCGGTCTTCGACCTGTTCTCGATCGGCATCGGCCCGTCCAGCTCCCACACGGTCGGCCCCATGCGCGCGGCCCGCATGTTCGCCCGCCGACTGCGCAACGAGGACCTGCTGGCCCCGACGGCCTCGATACGCGCCGAGCTGTACGGCTCCCTGGGCGCGACCGGCCACGGCCACGGCACCCCCAAGGCGGTGCTGCTGGGCCTGGAGGGCGCCTCGCCGCGGACCGTGGACGTGGAGGGCGCCGACGACCGGGTGGAGGCGATCCGCACCGGCGGCCGCCTCACCCTGCTCGGCGAGCACGAGATCGCCTTCTCCTTCGACGACGACCTGGTCCTGCACCGCCGCAAGGCGCTGCCCTACCACGCGAACGGCATGACGCTGTGGGCGTACGACGCCGACGGCAAGGAGCTGCTGTCAAAGACCTACTACTCGGTCGGCGGCGGCTTCGTGGTCGACGAGGACGCGGTGGGCGAGGACCGCATCAAGCTGGACGACACGGTCCTCAAGTACCCCTTCCGCACGGGCGACGAGCTGCTGCGCCTGACCCGGGAGACCGGCCTGTCGATCTCCGCGCTGATGCTGGAGAACGAGCGCGCCTGGCGCACCGAGGAGGAGATCCGCGAGGGGCTCCTGGACATCTGGCGGGTGATGCAGGCGTGCGTGTCGCGCGGCATGTCCCGCGAGGGCATCCTGCCGGGCGGCCTGAAGGTGCGGCGCAGGGCTGCCGTCTCGGCCCGCCAGCTGCGCGCGGACGGCGACCCGCTGGCCCACGCCATGGAGTGGATCACCCTCTACGCGATGGCCGTGAACGAGGAGAACGCGGCGGGCGGCCGGGTCGTCACCGCGCCCACCAACGGCGCCGCGGGCATCATCCCCGCCGTCCTGCACTTCTACATCAACTTCGTGCCCGGCGCCGACGAGGAGGGAGTCGTGCGCTTCCTGCTCGCGGCCGGCGCCATCGGCATGCTCTTCAAGGAGAACGCCTCCATCTCCGGCGCCGAGGTCGGCTGCCAGGGCGAGGTCGGCTCCGCCTGCTCCATGGCCGCCGGCGCGCTGGCCGAGGTCCTCGGCGGCAGCCCCGAACAGGTCGAGAACGCCGCCGAGATCGGCATGGAGCACAACCTGGGCCTGACCTGCGACCCGGTCGGCGGCCTGGTCCAGATCCCCTGCATCGAGCGCAACGGCATGGCCGCGGTCAAGGCCGTGACCGCGGCGAAGATGGCCATGCGCGGCGACGGCTCGCACAAGGTCTCCCTCGACAAGGTCATCAAGACCATGAAGGAGACAGGCGCGGACATGTCCGTCAAGTACAAGGAGACCGCGCGCGGCGGACTCGCGGTGAACATCATCGAGTGCTGAACCCCCGGTGGTGCGTATAGGGGTGGGCCCCCGGAAGTGAGGGAAAAAGCAAGGGAGTCGGCGCTTTCCGCCGCTCCCCCCCTTGCTCCTCCCTTCCTCCCCCCACGCACCAGGAGTCGCCATGCTGCGCGGCATCGACGTGAGCGCCTACCAGTCGTCGTCCTTCTCCACCGACGGTCTCTCCTTCGTCTTCGTCAAGGCGACGGAGGGCCGTTCGTACGTCAACCCGAAGCTGAACGCCCAGGTGAAGCGGGCCCGTGACGCCGGCTGCGTCGTCGGCTTCTACCACTTCCTGTGGCCGGGCAACATCACCGCCCAGGCCGAGTACTTCCTCGGCAAGGCCCCGGACCGGGCGGGCGACATCCTCGCCGTCGACTGGGAGACCACGGGCGACGGCACGCACGCGAGCAACGCGGACAAGGACCGCTTCCTGCGCAAGCTGAAGGAGCTCCGGCCCGACCACCGGGTCGTCCTGTACTGCAACCGCAACTTCTGGCTCAACGTCGACACGACGTCGTACGCGGGCGACGGGCTGTGGATCGCCGACTACGTGACGGCGGGCAAGCCGAGGATCAAGGCGGACTGGACGTTCCACCAGTACACCGACGATCCCCTGGACAAGGACGTGGCGCGCTTCGCCGGCGCCGCCGAGCTGCGGGAATGGGCGAACCCGTAGGCTTCGCGGCATGGGTGGGACAGTGACCGCGGTCAGCCGCAACGAGAAGCCGAACCGGGAGAGCATCAGGCTGCTCGACGGGCTCGGCGTCGAGGGGGACGTGCACGCGGGCGTGACCGTCAAGCACCGGTTCCGGATGCGCAAGGACCCCTCGCAGATCAATCTGCGGCAGGTGCACCTCATCCACGAGGAACTGTTCGACGAGGTCCGCGCGGCCGGGTTCGACGTCGCGGCCGGGCAGCTCGGGGAGAACGTCACCACCCGTGGGATCGATCTGCTGGGCCTGCCGGCCGGGGCGCTGCTGCGGCTCGGCGACGAGGCGGTGGTCGAGATCACCGGTCTGCGCAATCCGTGCGCGCAGATCGACGGCTTCGCCAAGGGCCTGCTCAAGGAGGTCGTCGGGCGGGACACGGGCGGCGGCCCCGTGCTCCACCGGACCGGCGTCATGAGCGTCGTCCGGGCAGGCGGCACGGTGCGGCCCGGGGACCCGATCGCCGTCGAGTTGCCGGACGGGCCGCACCGGCCGCTGCGCATCGTCTGAGCGGCGCTCAGCCGCGGAAGTCCGCCGGGCGTTCCGCCGGTGCCTCGGCGAGCGCCTTCGTCACCTCGTCGACGCCGGCCCGCAGCCCGTACACCGGGGTGCCCGGCTGCTGGCGCCAGGAGTCGTCCAGGCCGCCGGCGTCGACCGTGTCGAAGCCGAGTTCGTCGACGAGGGCGCGGACGACGCGCTTGGCCGCCTCGTCGTCACCGGCGACCGGCAGGGCCATCCGGTCGGGGTCGCCCGCCGGGCGGCCGCGGTCCAGGATGTCCTGCGCGTACGTGCCGTTGAAGGCCTTGATCACGGTGTGGCCGATCTGCCGGGCCGTCCAGCCGCTCTCGGTCAGTCCCTCGTCCTCGATCCCGGCGATCCGGCCGTCGCGCTGCTGCGGGTAGTAGTTGCCGGTGTCGATCACCGCTACGCCCTCGGCGGCGCCGTCGAGGATGCCGGACGGCAGGTCGGGCACCGCCTTCAGGGGCACCGTGACGACGACGACCTCGGCACCGCGCGCCGCCTCCTCGACCGGCACGGGGGTCGCCCCGGTCTCCTCGGCGAGGGCGGTCAGGGTGTGGGGGCCGCGGGAGTTCGCGACGGAGACCTCGTGGCCGAGCGCGGTGAGGCGCCTCGTGAGATTGCCGCCGATGTTGCCCGCTCCGATGATGCCGATCTTCATGGCTCGCCCTTCCGGGACTCGGGTTCCTGCTGACGCGGAGCACCAACCTCCCGGCCCGGCGGGCTATTCCGCGGCGTCGTGCGACCGGGTGACGCCGGCCGGAAGACGCCGTCGGCCGGTCGCACCGGCGGACGGCCCGGGGCCGGTGCGATGCCCGGGTGTTCCCGGGCGGGCGGGGACGACGGAGGGGCGCCCCCCGTGCTGCGGCGGGCGCCCCTCGCGACGTCGGCTCACTTGTTCAGGTGGGCCCAGAACTCGTCGAACGAGAGGAGCTTGTCTCCGTCGATGTCGCGGGAGGCGATCACGGCCTCCGCCACCGACTCGGTGACGTTCCAGTCCCCGCCCTGGGCGAGAGCGGTCTTGAACTCGGCGGCCGTCACGAAGCCGTCCCCGTCCGCGTCGATCCGCTCGAACGCCTTGCGTGCTTCCTCGATGTCCGCCACCGGATCCGCCCCTTCTTCGTGCTGCATGCAGGCCCTGCGGCCCTACTGACGGAGGTCAGATTAACGGTCCGCCCGCGCACCCGGCGCGGCACCCACCCGGGCGGGCTCCGGGACGCCCGGCACCGTGGCCGATCATGGAGTGCGGCCCGGCGTCACGGGGCCGGGACTCGGGACGAGGGAAGACGAGGGAAGGGGACGGCACCGTGGCCGGCACTCTGCGGGACATCCTGGACGCGGCGGCCCGGGGGGTCTTCCCGCCCCCCGACGGCTCCGTCACCGTCGTACCGCAGCACTGCGCACGTGACGCGGGCGTCCTCGCCTTCACGGCGCACTCCGTCGTGTTCACCGACGAGGATCCGGCGTGGGTGCACGCGGCGGTGCGCGCCCTGGACTGCGATCCGCTGGCGGCGACCATGAACCCGCGCTTCCTCGCGGCGTTCATGGACCGCACCGGGCGGTCCACCGACACGATCGACCTGCTGACCGTGGCCGCGCCGCTGCCCGGGGAGCCGCCGCTCGCGCTGGCGGAGATCGACGATCCGGGCCATCCCCGGGTGGCCCGGGCGCGCGGCCGGCGCGACGACGTGCGGGTGTGGGCGGCGGACGGGGGCGTGCTCGTCCTGGGGCGCGGGGTCGCCGGGCGGCTGGAGGCGGCGGTCGAAGTGACGGAGTCGGCACGGCACCGGGGGCTGGGCCGGGCGCTCGCGGTGGCGGCACGGCACCTGAGCGCGGGCGAACCGGTGTGGGCCCAGCAGGCTGCGGGGAACGCCCGCAGTGTGCGGGCGTTCCAGGCGGCCGGCTACCGCCCGGTCGGGGCGGAGGCACTCCTGGCCGCCCGGTGAGACCTCTCCCGGCGCCGGCTCGGAGCGTGGCCGGTGGGGCTCGTCCCGCACGGACGCCGGCATCCCCGGGAAGCCCGCCACCGCGGGTCAGCGGAAGATGCCGGTGTGCCCGAGGGAGTAGCGGCCGGGCTGGGGGTACACCGCGAGACCGTGCGGGCCGCTGCCGACCTTGATGCGGGCGAGCTGGGCGCCCGTGCGGGTGTCGATGGCGTACACCTCCGAGTCGTACCGTCCGGAGAGCCAGAGCACCTTGCCGTCGGCGGAGACACCGCCCATGTCGGGGCTGCCACCGTCGGGCAGGTGCCACTTCTTGGTCAGCCGGTTCTGGGCGAAGTCGAAGACGGAGACGGTGCCCTCGCCCCGGTTGGAGATGTACATCTCGCGCGAGTCGCGGCTGACGTAGAGGCCGTGGCAGCCCTTGCCGGTGGGCAGCAGGGTCGGCTCGGTGAACTTGTCGCCGTCCAGCACCCACATGCCGTGGGCCATCATGTCGGCGATGTAGAACTTCTTGCCGTCCGGGGAGATCTTCACGTCCTGCGGCATGGCGCCGTCGAACGGCAGCTTCTGCTGGGCGACGACCTTCATCTTCTCGGTGTCGACCTTGAGCAGCTCGCCGCTGAACTCGCAGGAGACGATGAAGTAGCGGCCGTCGGCCGAGAAGTCGGCGTGGTTGACGCCGTAGCAGTTGACCGGCTCCGTCTTGACGCGCTTCATGGTGTGGGCGTCCCGGAAGACGAGTTCGCGGTCGAGCGAGGCCATCACGATCGCGTACTTGCCGTGGGGCGTGAAGTAGAGGTTGTACGGATCGTGCACGTCGACGGTCTTGCCCGCCCGGCCGGTCTTCGGGTCGATGGGCGTGAGCGTGTTGCCCTTGTCGTTGTTGACCCACAGCGTCTTCATGTCCCAGGAGGGGACGACGTGCTGGGGCTGGGAGCCGACCGGGATCGTCTCGATGACCTCGTACGTGGCCGGGTCGATGACCGAGACGGTGTTGGAGTTGGTGTTGGGGACGTAGACCCGGGAGGGGAAGTCCTTCACCACCGGGGAGAGCTTGCCGGGGCGGTCGGCCGCGTAGACGTCGGTCGGGTCCAGCACGGGCGGCATGCCGGGCAGCCCCTTGGCCTGCGGCGGTTGCGGGGGCCTGACGGCCGCCTTGGTGCCGAGGGCCTCGTCGGCGTGGTCCCCGGACCCGCCGGCGCATCCGGCGAGTGCGGTGAGAACGGCGCCCGCGAGCAGGGCGCGCTGGGTGAGGTTCCGTTTGCGGGTCATCAGCTCAGCAGCTCCGTGGTGGTCACCGCGCGCAGTCCGCGGCGGTCGAGTTCGTGCAGGACGGCGGGGAGTGCGGCGACCGTGTCCGCGTACCCGAAGTGCAGGCTCACCACGGATCCGGCGCGGACCTCGCCCATGACCTTGCGGGTCACGGTGGCGGCGCCCGGCGAGGTGAAGTCCAGGGAGTCGACGTCGTACGACAGGACGTGCGGGTAGCCGGCGCGGCGGGCGACCCGCTCCACCAGCGGTGTGGCGTGCGGCGTGCGGGAGGGGCGGAACCAGGTGCCGACGGACCCGGTCAGCCGGCGCAGCCGGTCCGCGCAGCCCCGGATCTCGGCGTAGGCGTCCGCCTCGGACATCGCGTTGATGTCGAGGTGACGCAGCGTGTGGTTGCCGAGGTCGTGTCCGCCGTCGAGGACGCGCCGGGCCATCTCCGGGTGCTCGTCGAGCCAGCTGCCGACGGCGAGCACGGTGACGCGGGCGCCGCCCCGCTCCGCCTCGTCCAGGACGGAGCGTGCGATGCCGGGGTCGCCCTGGCCGTGGAAGGTGAGGGCGACCCGGGGCCGGGTGCGGGGACCGTGCTCGATCTGCACGGGCTGCCCCGGGAAGTGCCGGGGCGCCGGCGCGGGGCGCGCGCTGGGCGTGGGCGAGGCGGCACGGGAGTCCGAGGTGTCCGGGGCGCGGGCGGGGTCGCCCGGGTGCGCGGCGGCCCCTTTCGAGGAGCACGCGGTGGCGAGGGCCCCGGCTGCGGCGAGCCCGGCGCCCGCGCACAGCGCCGAACGGCGGTCGGTCGTGGTCACCTGCACCATTTAAGGCCGATACGACCCGAAATAGGCATATTGACCTGTTGAACGACGACCACGGGTCGCGATCCGGGGATACGGCCCGATGCCCCGCCGGGGTGTTTCGGCCCCTCCGGTGCTTGAGGAGCGGGGTCCGGGGAGGGGAGCCCGGCAGGGTACGCGCAGAAGCGCGGCGACGGGGCCTCGCGGCCGGTACGGAGGGCCCTGCCCCCGGGCGGAGCCCCCGTCAGCGGTCGGCGACCCGCATCTCGAACCAGGTCGTCTTGCCGCGGGGCAGCAGATCGACGCCCCAGCGGTCCGAGAGTTTGTCGACGAGGAAGAGTCCCCGCCCGCTCAGATCCATCTCCTGCACCGGCATCAGACAGGGCAGCCCCCGGGAGGGGTCGCGCACCTCGATGCGGATCCAGCCGCGCCGGCGGCGCATCCGGAGGCCGAAGACCCGGGCGCCGGTGTGCCGTACGGCGTTGCCGACGAGTTCGGAGACGAGCAGGACCGCGTCCTCGGTCATCTTCGGGGAGAGCCCCCAGTGGCGCAGCACCACCACCTGGGCGAGCCGCCGCGCCGTGGCCGCCGACTCCGGGCGGGACGGCAGGGGCACCTCGCCCTCCGTCGGATTGCCGAACAACTCCAGCGCCTTCAGCGCCCGTTCGTCCTCCACCGCCGGCGACCAGCGCGCCGCGGTCGCACTCGCGTGCCGCCGCGGCTGTTCGACACCCTCCAGCCCCGCCATGGCACCATCATGGCCGCCCGTGGGCCCCTACGGGGCGGTTCCGAAGGAATACGCCCCCCGGAACCGCTCGTTCCGCAGCTGCCGTCCGGCATATGCCACAGGTAATTCAAGACCGGCCACAGCTCACGCGACCTGCGGATTCCCTGCCCGCAAGGGCAGGCACCGGAGGTGGCCGTTCAGTCGCCCTTAAGGTTGTCTTAAGGCGGACATAAACCAGCCCTACGGGGGACACCGGGTGAGACGTCGCGTCAACTGCAAGTGGATCTCGACATCAACTGCGGTGCGATCAGAGGAACTTCGCCTTGCCGGGCCCCTCTTCCACGAAGCTCCGCATGCCCCGCTCGCGGTCCTCGGTCGCGAACAGCCCCGCGAACCAGTTCCGCTCGATGGCGAGGCCCGTCTCCAGGTCGGTCTCCAGACCCGCGTCGATGGACTCCTTGGCGGCACGCAGCGCGAGGGCCGGCCCCTGCGCCAGCCCGGCCGCCCACGCGTGCGCCTGGGTGTACACCTCGTCCGCGGGGACGACCCGGTCGACCAGCCCGAGGGTCAGCGCCTCGTCCGCCCGGACCATGCGGCCGGTGAAGATGAGGTCCTTGGCCCTGGAGGGGCCGATCAGCCGGGAGAGGCGCTGGGTGCCGCCGGCTCCGGGGATCAGGCCGAGCAGGATCTCCGGCTGGCCGAGCTTGGCGTTGTCCGCGGCGATGCGGAAGTCGGCGCACAGCGCCAACTCGCAGCCGCCGCCGAGCGCGTAGCCCGTGACCGCGGCGACGACGGGCTTGGGGATGCGGGCGACGGCGGAGAAGGAGTCCTGCAGGCCCCGGGACCGCACGACCATCGCCGCGTGGTCCATGGCCTGCATCTCCTTGATGTCCGCGCCGGCCGCGAACACCTTCTCGCCGCCGTACAGCACCACCGCGCGCACGTCGGTGCGGCGCGTGGCCTCCTCGGCGAGTTCCTTGAGCCGGTCCTGGGTGGCGACGTCCAGCGCGTTCATCGGCGGACGGTCGAGGCGGATGGTGCCGACGCCTTCGGCGACTTCGAGATGCACAGTCATGGGAGCAGGTTAGTGGGCGTTAACGCCGACGGGCCCGGTGTGCTCGGTCACAGCAGCACACCGGGCCCGTGGACGGGCGGACGGTCCTAGGCGGTCCACTTCTCCCAGGACATGTTCCAGCCGTTGTACCCGTTGTCCGGGGCCACGGTCTTGTCGTGGGAGTTCTTCACGACGACCACGTCACCGACCATCGAGTGGTCGAAGAACCACGCGGCGGGCACGCTCCGGTCGCCGCCGCCGCGCACGTCCCGCAGGCCGACGCAGCCGTGGCTGGCGTTGTAGTTGCCGAAGGCGTCGCCGCCCCAGTAGTTGCCGTGGATGAAGGTGCCCGAGTTGGTCAGGCGCATCGCGTCCGGGACGTCCTTGATGTCGTACTCGCCGCCGTAACCGACGGTCTCGCCGTTCATCCGGGTGACCCGCAGGCGCTCGCTGATGACCATCTGGCCGTTCCAGGTGTCGTAACCGGGCTTGCCGGTGGTGACCGGGATGGTCTTGATGGTCTTTCCGTCACGCTTGACCGTCATCTTCTTGGTCTTGACGTCGACGGTGGAGACCTGGCTGCGGCCGATCGTGAACTTCACGGTCTTCGCCTGCTTGCCGTACACGCCCGGCCGCCCCTCGACGCCGTCGAGGTTGAACTCGACGGTGACCTTCGTGCCGGCCTTCCAGTACTCCTCGGGACGGAAGTCCAGGCGGTCGTTGCCGAACCAGTGCCCCTGGACGTCGACCGCGGGCTCGGTCTTGATCCTGATCGCCTTCTCGACGTCCTCCGGGTGCGTGATGCCCCGGGTGAAGTGGACCGAGAACGGCATGCCCACGCCGACCTTGGAACCGTCCTCGGGCGTGTAGATGCCGACGAAGGTGTTCTTCGGGTTCAGCGTGGTGAACGCGGACTCCTCGGCGGCCTCCCGGCCGTCGGCGTCCTTGGCCACCGCGTGGACCGTGTACTTGGTGGCCGAGGCGAGGTGGGTCGAGGGCGTCCAGGTGGCGCCCCCGCCGGTTATCTTCCCCTCGACGGTCCTGCCCTTGGTGTCCTCGACCTTCACCTCGGTCAGCTTGCCCTTGGCCGCGGTCACCTTGAGGGCGCCGCTGGTCTTCACGTCGTCCGCGCCGTCCTTGGGCGCGATCGTCACGACGGCCTGCGACGCCTTCGTGTCCGCCGTCCCCGAACCGCCCTTGCTCCGGCCGGACCCCGAGTCCGTGCCCCCGCCCCCGCCGCACGCGGTCACCGCACACAACAGGACACCCAGCACGAGTGCCAGGGCCCCCTTGTTCCGCTGTGCCCGCGCGCCAACCGACGCCCCCGATATCGGTCGCCCGTTCAAAGTCGTTCTCCCCTCGCACGGCCTGATCAGGCCCGCACCCCGGCGCGTCCCACGCGCGTATCGCGCTAATTAATCACACCGCCAGGAGGGATGGATCCCTGGGATTGTCACTGTTCAGTCCCAAGTTCAACTGTCTTCGAGACGAGCCGGAGGCCGCTCTGTACGTACCCGTATGTCGGGCTACTTCACCGCGCCGCCCGCTTTCCACTGCTTCCAGCCCATGTTCCAGCCGCCGAGACCGTTGTCGGGTGCGACCCGCTTGTCCTTGCTGTGGACGACCTCGACGACGTCACCGATGAGACTGCGGTCGAAGAACCAGCCCGCGGGCGAGCGCGAACTGCCGCCCCTGACGTCCTTCAGGCCCACACAGCCGTGGCTGACATTGGTGTTGCCGAAGGCGTCCGGCGCCCAGTAGTTGCCGTGCAGGAAGGTGCCGGAGCTGGTGAGGCGCATGGCGTGGGGGACGTCCGGGATGTCGTACTCGCCGCCGAAGCCGACCGTGCGGCTGTTCATCCGGGTCACCTCCAGCATCTCGGTGACGACCATCTTCCCGTTGTACGTCGTGGTCTTGGGGGCGCCCGCCGTGATCGGCACGGTGGCGAGGAGGTCGCCGTCGCGGCGTACCTCCATGGTGTGCTCGGCGGCGTCGACGAGACTCACCTGACTGCGGCCGACGGTGAAGGCGAACGTCTTGTCCTGCAACCCGTAGACGCCGGGCGCCCCTTCGACGTCGCGCAGCCGCAGCGCCACCGTCACCTTGGTCCCCGGCTTCCAGTACGTCTCGGGCCGGAAGTCGAGCCGGTCCCTGCCGAACCAGTGCGGGCGGATCTCCACCGGCGGGACGGCGCTCACCCTGATCGCGCGCTCGACGGCGGCCCGGCGTTGGATCTCCCGGTTGAACTCCAGGGAGACGATCATCCCGGTGCCCACCGTGGAGCGGTTCTCCGGCGCCACGTACCCGATGAACCGCTCGTCCGGCACCGCCGTCGTGAAGGTCGTGTGCCGGGCCGAGCGGCGCCCGTGGCCGTCCAGCGCCACCACGTCCACGGTGTACTTGGCGGCGAGGGCGAGCCGGTGCTCGTCCGGCCGCCAGGTCAGGCCGTCGTCCGTGACCCGGCCGGGCACCACGGACTCCTGCGCGTCCTGGACCTTGACGACCTTCACCGACTCCAGACGCCCGCTCGGCACCCGTACCCTCAGCTCCCGCCCGGGCCGCACCCCCTTGCTGTCGTCGCCCGGCGAGACGTGGATGACGTCCTCGGGCGACCGGGGTTTGCCGAGCACCTCGTCCATCCCGTTCGAGGTGCAGCCGGAGGCGGCGGCCAGCAGGGCCGCCCATGTCAGTGCGGCGGCCAGCGCGGCCCCGGCGCGTCGCGCGCGCGTCGTTACGTGCATCACGACGGACCCAACGACCATGCCCCTCCTGGGGAAACGTGAGTGCGAGCCACGCGGTGGGCAGAACAGTGGGGAGGACGACGCGACGGGGAACCGCGGCCGGGACGCCACGGGGCCCTTTTCTTGTCGCTCCCCATCGAGCCGCGGGAGGCTGACCGGTGTCGAGCGCACCCGAGCAGGAGGCAGTCCAGGAGGGACATGCCGCGGGCGGTGGACTGCCCACGCAGTCCGCTCCCCCGAGGAACGGCACGCAGCGGGCGGCGCCCGTCGTGCCCGTGTGGCCGGGTACCCCGACTCCGCTCGGGGCACGCTTCCGGGTCGGACCCGACGGTGTCGCGGGCACCAACTTCGCCCTGTGGGCCGGCGGCGCGGAGGCCGTGGACCTGTGCCTCTTCGACGACCGGGGCGGCGGGGCGAGCGAGGTCCGCGTCAAACTCACCGAGCTGACGCACGAGATCTGGCACGGCTTCGTCCCCGGCGTGCTCCCCGGCCGCCGGTACGGCTACCGGGTGCACGGCCGCTGGGACCCGTGGACCGGCGCGCGCTGGAACCCGGCCAAGCTGCTCCTCGATCCCTACGCGCGTGCCGTGGACGGCGACTTCAGCCTGCCGCCCGAGGTGTACGGGCACGTCCGGGACTGGCCCCAGCAGCATGTCGCGGACACCGTGCGCGACGACCGCGACTCGGCCCCGTACGTCCCCAAGGGGGTCGTCGTCCACGACGACGACGACTGGGCCGACGACCACCGGCCCAAGACGCCGTGGTCGGACTCGGTGATCTACGAGCTGCACGTGCGGGGCTTCACCCGGCTGCACCCGGACATCCCGGAGGACCTGCGCGGCACGTACGCGGGCCTGGCGCACCCGGCGGCGATCGCGCACCTGACGGCGCTCGGCGTGACGGCCGTGGAACTGCTGCCGGTGCACCAGTTCGCCCACGAGGACCATCTGCTGCGCCGGGGCCTGCGCAACTACTGGGGGTACAACTCGATCGGCTACTTCGCCCCCCACGCGGCCTACTCCGCGACCGGGACCCGGGGCGAGCAGGTCGGCGAGTTCAAGCGGATGGTGCGCGCGCTGCACGCGGCCGGCATCGAGGTCGTCCTCGACGTCGTCTACAACCACACGGCGGAGGCGAGCGAGCTGGGCCCGATGCTGTCGCTGCGCGGCATCGACAACCGGGGCTACTACCGGCTGCAGTCGGACGCCCGGCGGTACGCGGACTACACGGGCTGCGGCAACACCCTGCACGTGGTGCAGCCGCACGTGCTGCGGCTGATCACCGACTCGCTGCGGTACTGGGTGACGGAGATGGGGGTGGACGGCTTCCGCTTCGACCTGGCGGCGGCGCTGGCCCGCTCGATGCACGACGTCGACATGCTGTCCCCGTTCCTGGCCGTCATCGCGCAGGACCCGGTGCTGCGCCGGGTGAAGCTGATCGCGGAGCCGTGGGACGTGGGCTCGGGGGGATACCAGGTGGGGGCCTTCCCGCCCCTGTGGACGGAGTGGAACGACCGGTACCGCAACGCGGTGCGGGACTTCTGGCGCGGGGCGCTGCCGGACGTACGCGACCTGGGGTACCGGCTGTCGGGATCGAGCGACCTGTACGCCTGGGGCGGGCGGCGGCCGTACGCGTCGGTGAACTTCGTGACGGCCCACGACGGTTTCACCCTGCGCGACATGGTGTCGTACGAGCGCAAGCACAACGAGGCCAACGGCGAGGGCAACCGGGACGGCTCCGACGACAACCGCGCGTGGAACTGCGGGGCGGAGGGCGAGACGGACGAGGAGCGCGTACGGGCCCTGCGCCGACGCCAGTTGCGGAACCTGCTGACGACGTTGCTGCTCTCCACGGGGGTGCCGATGCTCGTCGCGGGTGACGAGTTCGGGCGGACGCAGCGCGGCAACAACAACGCGTACTGCCAGGACAACGAGATCAGCTGGGTCGACTGGTCGCAGCTGGAGGACCCCGGGTGGCGGGCCCTGTTCGACCTGACGTCACGTCTGATCGCCCTGCGGCACGAGCATCCGGTGCTCCGGACGCGGTCCTTCTTCTCCGGGCGGGCCCATTCGGCGGACGGGCTGCGCGATCTGGCCTGGTTCACCGCGCGCGGCACCGAGATGACGGAGCGGGACTGGTACGCGCCGGCCGCGACCCTGGGGATGTACCTGTCCGGGCGGGACATACCGGGCCGGGACGCCCGGGGCGCGCCCGTCGTGGACGACAGCTTCCTGGCGGTGCTGCACGCCGGGGACCGGCCGGCGGCCTTCGTCCTGCCCGGTCCGCCGTGGGCCGCGGAGTACGAGGTGGTCGTGGACACCTCCCGGGAGGACCAGGCGCGGGCGCCGGGCGTGGTGCACCGGGCCGGGACGACGGTCACCGTGCCGGCCCGGGCGGTGCTGCTGCTGCGGGTCGCGGGCTGAGGCGCCCGACGCGGTGCCCGGCCGTCTCGCCCGGCCGTCCCGCCCGGCCGGGAGCCGAGCCGCACCGGGTGGCGCCGCGCCGACGGGAGCCGTGCGGCGGAGACGTTCCGTCCGGCGCGGAAGCCGTGGAGCGGAGGCGTTCCGTCCGGCGCGGAACCCGTGGAGCGGGGGCGTTCCGTCCGGGGCGGCCCGGGGGTGGGCGCGGCCGGGTGCGGAGGCGGTGCCTCCGGGGCCGCCCGGGCGTTCCGGGTCCGGCCAAAACTCGGTGGGCTGTGTCAGTGACGATCCGTAGGCTCGCCCCTGATGGCCACGACAGATGCAGCGACCAAGGATCACGACGAACCCGCCGGCGGACCCGGGCGGGCCGGCGCCGACGACGGCGCGGGCACGAGCCCCCCGGGCCCGGGCGGGGGCTCCACCGTGCGCAGTCTGCTGCGCCTGTGGCCGTACGTGCGGCCCGTGCGGGCGCGGCTGTTCGGCGCGGCGTGCGTCGCGGTGGTCGCCTCCTGTACCGGGCTGGTCTTCCCGCTCGTCCTGAAGTGGCTGGTGGACGGCCCGGTCGCCGACCGCGATCCGCGCGGAGTGTGGCTCGGGGCGCTGTACCTGCTGCTGCTCGGGTTCGCGGAGGCGCTGCTGTTCGGGCTGCGGCGCTGGCTGGTGGCGCGGCCGCTGGCGGGCGTCGAGGCGTCGATGCGGGCGGACCTGTACCGGCATCTGCAGCGGCTCCCGGTCGCCTTCCACGACCGCTGGGCCTCCGGGCAGCTGCTGTCCCGCGCCACCACGGACCTGATGCTGCTGCGCATGTTCCTGGCCTTCCCGCTGACCTTCCTGCTGGTCAACGGGGTGACGATCCTCGCGGGCATGACCATCATGCTGCTCCAGCAGTGGACGCTCGGGCTGGTGCTGCTGGCCCCGGTCCTGCCCGTGGTCCTGGTCTGCTGGCTGTTCGAGCGGCGCTACTCGGAGGTGGCGCGGCAGGCCCAGGACCAGGTGGGCGATCTGACGACCGTCGTCGAGGAGAGCGTCCTCGGCATCCGCATCATCAAGGGCTTCGGACGGCACCGGAGCCAGGCCCGCGCCTTCCGGGACCTGTCGCGGACCCTGCGCGGCACGGAACTGGTCAAGGCCCGGCTCCTCGCCTCCATCTGGGCCGTCATCGTCACCCTGCCCGAACTCGCCATCGGCGCGGCCCTGGTGCTCGGCACGGTCCAGGTGGCCGACGGGGACCTCTCCGCGGGCACCCTGGTCGCCTTCCTGTCCACGGCCCTCGCCCTGCGCTGGCCCATCGACTCGATCGGCTTCCTGCTGGCCATGAGCCAGGAGGCGGCGACGGCCACGCAGCGCTACTTCGAGGTGATGGACGCCGAGCCGGAGTCGGCCGACCCGGGCGCCCGTGACGCCTCTCCGAGCGGCGCCGGGCAGGACGGGACCGGCGGAATCCGGTTCCACGACGTGCGCTTCCGCTACCCGGACGCCCCCGCGGGCGCGGCCCCGGTCCTGGACCACGTCGACCTGCACATCCGCCCCGGCGAGACGATGGCCCTCGTCGGCGCGACCGGTTCCGGCAAGACGACGCTCACGGCTCTCATCCCCCGGCTGCACGAGGTGACGTCGGGCCGCATCACGCTCGACGGCGAGGACATCACGCGGATGCCCCGGGCCACGCTGCGCGACCTCGTCGCCGTGGCCTTCGAGGAGCCGACCCTGTTCTCGGCGAGCGTCGGCGAGAACGTCCTGATGGGCGCCGAGGACACCGCGGGCGAGGCGGAGCTGGAGCGCGCACTGGCCGTCGCGCAGGCCGACTTCGTCCACGCGCTCCCCCAGGGCACCGCCACCCAGGTCGGCGAGCAGGGTCTGAGCCTGTCCGGCGGTCAGCGCCAGCGTCTCGCCCTGGCGCGGGCCGTCGTCGGCACTCCCCGGTTCCTCGTCCTGGACGACCCTCTCTCGGCGCTGGACGTCCACACGGAGGCCGCGGTGGAGGCGGCCCTGCGCCGGGTGCTGGCCCGCACGACGGCGCTGGTCGTCGCGCACCGCCCGTCCACGGTGCTGCTCGCGGACCGGGTGGCCCTGCTCTCCGGCGGCCGCATCGCCGCGGTCGGCACCCATCACGAACTGCTGCGCTCGAACGCCGAGTACGCCTGGCTGATGTCGGGCACCGAGGACACCGCCGACGGCGGACGGGGCGCCGGCACCGCCCTGTGCTCCGTGCGCGGCGGCGCGCGCACCGATTCCCCCCGGCCCGAGCACGCCGGCACCCGCAGCAAGGAGGACCACCGATGACGGCGGCGCCCACGACGACCGCGCCGGACCAGGACCCGGCCGGGGAAGAGGACCCGCCCGCGCGGGCGGCCGCCGGGCACGAGGACCCGTTCGACCGCGATGTCCTGCCCACTCCCCCGGGCGCGACGGCGGCACTGCTGCGCTCGCTCCTCGCCCCGCTGAAGGCGCGTGTCGTGGTGGCGGCCGTGCTGCTCCTGGTCCAGCAGGCGGCCGTGCAGCTCGGTCCGCTGCTGGTCGCCTACGCCATCGACCGCGCCGTACCGGCGTTCCGCCGCGACGACCACGGTCCGCTGATCGCGGTGGCGGTCGCGTATCTGCTGTGCTCGGTCGTCTCCGGGGCGCTGCAGTACGCCTTCATCGCGGCGTCCGCCCGGGTCAACCAGGACGTGCTGCTCGATCTGCGCGGTCGCATCTTCCGGCACGCGCAGGCGCTCAGCATCGACTTCCACGAGCGCTACACCTCGGGCCGGCTGATCTCCCGTTCGACGACGGACGTCGAGTCCCTGCGGGAGCTGCTCAGCGAGGGGCTGCAGGAGCTCGTCATGGTCGTCCTGTCCTTCGTCTACATCTCGGCGATGCTGCTCTGGCTCGACCTGGGCCTGGGCGCCGTCGCGGTGGCCTCGTTCGTGCCGCTGTACCTCCTGGTCCGCCTCTATCAGCGCCGGGCGGGCCGGGTGTACCGCCTGCGGTCGACCGCGATCGCCGCCGTCATCGTGAAGTTCGCGGAGACGATGAACGGGATCAGGCCAGTCCGCGCCTTCCGCCGAGAGGCGGCCAACGACGCGGAGTTCCGGGTCCTCAACCGCCGTCACGAGCGGACGAACGGCGACGCGCTGCTGGAGATGGCCCGCTATGTCACGGGCTCGCGCCTGGTCGCCAACACGGCGGTCGCGGGCATCGTGCTGTGGGGCGCGTACCGGGTGGCGTCGGGTTCGCTGGAGCTCGGGGTGCTGGCCGCCGCGGTGCTCTATCTGCGCCGTCTGTACGACCCCATCGACCGGCTCGGCATGTTCCTCAACTCCTATCAGTCGGCCGCGGCATCGCTGGAGAAGATCGCCGGGCTGCTCGCCCAGACGCCCGCGGTGCCGGAGCCCTCGACGCCCCGGCACCTGCCGGAGTCCGCCTCGGAACACCCGGGCCGCGAGGTCGTCTTCGAGGGCGTCCGGTTCGCCTACCGCACCGGCGGCGAGGTCCTGCCCCGCTTCGATCTCACGCTGCCCGCCGGCCAGACGGTCGCCGTGGTCGGCTCGACCGGCGCGGGCAAGTCCACCCTGGCCAAGCTCCTGGCCCGCTTCTACGACCCGTCCGAGGGGCGGGTCCTCCTGGACGGCGTCGACCTGCGCGACCTCGCCAACGCCGAACTGCGGCGCGGCGTGGTGATGGTGACGCAGGAGGCGTTCCTGTTCTCCGGCACGGTCGCCGAGAACATCGCGATAGGCCGTCCGGACGCGGGCCGCGAGGAGATCGAGCGGGCCGCGAGGGCGATCGGAGCCCACGACTTCATCAGCGCGCTGCCCGACGGCTACGACACCGACGTGCGCAAGCGCGGCGGGCGCATCTCGGCCGGGCAGCGCCAACTCGTGGCGTTCGCGCGGGCGTTGCTCGCCGACCCCGCGGTGCTGATCCTCGACGAGGCGACCAGCTCCCTGGACATCCCGGGCGAGCGGGCCGTCCAGCGCGCGATGTCGACCGTGCTGCACGGCCGCACGGCCGTCGTCATCGCCCACCGGCTGTCGACGGTCGAGATCGCCGACCGGGTTCTGGTGATGGAGCACGGCCGGATCGTCGAGGACGGAACGCCGGACCAACTCGTCGTGGACACCGGCCGTTTCGCCGACCTCCACCAGGCATGGCAGGACAGTCTGGCCTGACCGAACGACCAGTTCGTATACCGAACATGACCATCCGGACAACGAACGGTTTCCGGCCAACTTCTTGATGCGCCCCTGACAGACAGCGCAATCTGCTGCCACTCTTCCCACGGCCGCTTCACAGCAACCTCACAGCACCTTTGCTGTGCCGTGGCGCAACCTCCTGTGCACCTGGCTTTGCGTACCGCCCTGTTCTGCCCGGACGGGTCACCCATCGTCCGGTCTCCCCTGGCCGTGCGACCCGCGGCCACGCAGAAGGAGTCAGTGTTGAGAAGCAGCACCTCCCACAGACGCACCTCCCACACCGCCCGCCGCCGCGCCACCGCCGTGGCGCTCGTCGGCGTCACCGCGCTGCTCACCGCGGCCGTCCAGTCGGGCGCCGCGAGCGCCTCCCCCGCGAAGCCGGCGGCCGGGAAGATCGATCCCGGTTCCGTCGCCGTGCAGCTCACGCCCTCGCAGCGGGCCGAGCTGATACGCGACGCCGACGCCGCCAAGGCGGACACCGCCAAGGACCTGGGCCTCGGGGCCAAGGAAAAGCTCGTCGCCCGTGACGTCATCAAGGACAAGGACGGCACGCTCCACACCCGCTACGAGCGCACCTACGCCGGACTCCCCGTCCTCGGCGGCGACCTGGTGGTCGACACCGCGAAGTCCGGGAAGACCGAGGGCGTCGTCAGGGCGACGAAGGCGACGATCAAGGTCGCCTCGCTCACGCCGGCCATCAGCTCCTCGAAGGCCGAGAAGCAGGCCGTGTCCGCGGCCGACGCCGCAGGCTCCGAGAAGACCGAGGCCGACCGCGCGCCCCGCAAGGTGATCTGGGCGGCCCAGGGCAAGCCGGCCCTCGCCTACGAGACCGTCGTCGGCGGCCTCCAGGAGGACGGCACCCCGAACGAGCTGCACGTCGTCACCGACGCGGCCACCGGCAAGAAGCTGTACGAGTTCCAGGGCATCGAGACCGGCACCGGCAACACGCAGTACAGCGGCACGGTGCCGCTGACCACGACGCTCTCGGGCTCGACGTACACGCTGAACGACGGCGCGCGCGGCGGTCACAAGACGTACAACCTGAACCGCGGCACGTCCGGCACCGGCACGCTGTTCTCCCAGACCAGCGACACCTGGGGCAACGGCACCACGTCGAACGCGGCCACCGCGGGGGCCGACGCACACTACGGCGCGGCCGTCACGTGGGACTTCTACAAGAACTCCTTCAACCGCAGCGGCATCAAGAACAACGGCGTCGGCGCCTACTCGCGCGTCCACTACGGCAACGCCTACGTCAACGCGTTCTGGGACGACGGCTGCTTCTGCATGACGTACGGCGACGGGTCGGGCAACGCAAAGCCGCTGACGTCGATCGACGTGGCCGGCCACGAGATGAGCCACGGCGTCACCTCCAACACCGCGGGTCTGAACTACAGCGGCGAGTCCGGCGGTCTGAACGAGGCGACGTCCGACATCTTCGGCACCGGCGTCGAGTTCTACGCCAACAACTCCTCCGACGTCGGTGACTACCTCATCGGCGAGAAGATCGACATCAACGGCAACGGCACGCCGCTGCGCTACCAGGACAAGCCCAGCAAGGACGGCGCGTCCAAGGACAACTGGTACTCGGGGATCGGCTCGATCGACGTCCACTACTCCTCGGGCCCGGCGAACCACTTCTTCTACCTGCTGTCCGAGGGCAGCGGCGCCAAGGTGATCAACGGCGTCAGCTACAACTCGCCGACCGCCGACGGCCTTCCGGTCACCGGGATCGGACGGGACAAGGCGCTGCAGATCTGGTACCGGGCGCTCACCACCAAGTTCACCTCGACCACCAACTACGCGGCGGCCCGCACCGGGACGCTCGCGGCGACGGGTGAGCTGTACGGCACGACCGGCGCCGAGTACAAGGCGGTGCAGGACGCGTGGGCGGCCGTGGCCGTCGGCGCCCGCTCCGGTGGCGGCGGAGGCGGCGGCACGTCGTTCGAGAACACCGCCGACGTATCGATTCCGGACAACGGCGCGGCCGTCACGTCCTCGGTCACGGTCTCCGGGCGCGCGGGCAACGCTCCGTCGAACCTGGCGGTCGGGGTGGACATCGTGCACACCTGGCGCGGTGACCTCGTCATCGACCTGGTGGCCCCGGACGGCACCGCCTACCGGCTGAAGAACTTCAGCTCCTCCGACTCGGCGGACAACGTGAACACCACGTACACGGTCGACGCGTCCTCCGAAGTCGCCAACGGCACCTGGAAGTTGAAGGTCCAGGACCAGGCGGCGCAGGACACCGGCTACATCAACAGCTGGAAGCTGACCTTCCCGTAGGCAGCTCCGCGTACCGTCCGCGGTCACGCACAGGACAGGGCGCCGTCCCGGTGGTTCGACTCCCCGGGGCGGCGCCCTCTTTTACCCTGCCCTGACCCTGGCTTGGTTGCCTCTTGAAGCAAGATCGATTCCGCATTGCGTACAGGCGTATTCACTCAACGGACGGTTTCCGGCCAAGCTTTGCTTGTACTCCTGACATGTACGCGCCCCAGGTGCCACTCTTTCCACCGCACGGCACTCCCGCACCGCACCTTCGTACTTCCGGACGGCTACCCCACGCCGCCCGGTCGCCCCCACATAAGGAGCTTGCGTGACCCCCCTCTACGCGCGTCACAAGCGCACCACTCTGGCCATCGCGACCGCCGTTGCGGCCGGAGCGCTCCTCACCACCGGTATGACCACCGGCGCGTCCGCCCAGGCCCCCTCCTCCCCCACGGGCACGTCCGCCCCCGCCGCCGCCCCGGTGCAGCTGTCCGCGGCGGCCCGCACGACCCTGATCAAGAACGCCCAGGCCGACGTCACGCGGACCGCGGACGCGATAGGCCTCGGCGCCAAGGAGAAGCTCGTCGTCAGAGACGTCGTCAAGGACGCCGACGGCACGGTCCACACCCGCTACGAGCGCACCTACGCCGGACTCCCCGTCCTCGGCGGCGACCTGGTCGTCCACGAGACGAAGTCCGGCAGCACCAAGGGCGTCACCAAGGCGACGAAGGCCGCCATCAAGGTCGCCTCGCTCACGCCGGCCGTCAGCGCCGCGAAGGCCGAGAAGCAGGCCGTGTCCGCGGCCGACGCCGCCGGCTCCGAGAAGACCGAGGCCGACCGCGCGCCCCGCAAGGTGATCTGGGCGGCCGACGGCAAGCCGACCCTCGCCTACGAGACCGTCGTCGGCGGCCTCCAGGACGACGGCACCCCGAACGAGCTGCACGTCGTCACCGACGCGGCCACCGGCAAGAAGCTCTACGAGTACCAGGGCATCGAGACCGGCACCGGCAAGACCCTGTACTCCGGCTCCGTCTCGCTCACCACCACCCTGTCGGGTTCGACGTACAACCTGACGGACGGCACGCGCGGCGGCCACAAGACCTACAACCTAAAGCACGGCACGTCCGGCACCGGCACGCTCTTCACCGACGCCGACGACGTGTGGGGCACCGGCACCGCCTCCAGCTCCACCACCGACCAGACGGCCGCCGCCGACGCCGCCTACGGAGCCCAGAAGACCTGGGACTTCTACAAGAACACCTTCAACCGCAGCGGCATCAAGAACAATGGCGTCGGCGCCTACTCGCGCGTCCACTACGGCAACGCCTACGTCAACGCGTTCTGGGACGACGGCTGCTTCTGCATGACCTACGGCGACGGGTCGGGCAACACGCACCCGCTCACCTCGCTCGACGTGGCCGGCCACGAGATGAGCCACGGCGTCACCTCCAACACCGCGGGGCTCAACTACAGCGGCGAGTCCGGCGGCCTGAACGAGGCGACCTCCGACATCTTCGGCACCGGCGTCGAGTTCTACGCCGCGAACAGCAGCGACGTCGGCGACTACCTCATCGGCGAGAAGATCAACATCAACGGCGACGGCACGCCGCTGCGCTACATGGACAAGCCCAGCAAGGACGGCGGCTCCGCCGACTACTGGTCCTCCACGGTCGGCAGCAAGGACGTGCACTACTCGTCCGGTGTCGCGAACCACTTCTTCTACCTGCTGTCCGAGGGCAGCGGCAGCAAGACGATCAACGGGGTGACCTACAACTCCCCCACCTACAACGGCTCCGCGGTCACCGGCATCGGCCGGGCCAAGGCCCTGCAGATCTGGTACAAGGCGCTGACGACCTACATGACGTCGACGACCAAGTACGCGGCCGCCCGCACCGCCACCCTGTCGGCGGCCTCGGCACTGTACGGCTCCACCAGCACGGAGTACGCGGCCGTGAAGGCCGCCTGGACCGCCGTGAACGTCAACTAGTCGCACCCCGGCCCCGCCGGGCGGCCCCCGGAGAGAAGGTTTCTCCGGGGGCCGCCCTACGCTGTCCCCCATGCCCTTCACCTACGAGGACGTGGGCGCGACCCGCGAGGACCGTTGCCCCCCGGGCTTCCACCGACTGCATGTCCGAAGCCGTATCGGCGAGGGCGAGGACGTCTTCCGCAGGGCGTCCCAGGCGCTGCTGACCTGGGAACTGCACCGCGCGGTCGGCGTCGCCGTGTCCGCCGACGCGGAGACGGCGGCGCCCGGCGTCGACGTCACCGTCGGTCTCGGCCCGATCAAGGCGCCCTGCCGTGTCGTCTGGACGCTCGGGGAGCCCCGCCGCGCCGGACTGGCCTACGGCACCCTGGACGGTCACCCGGAGTGCGGCGAGGAGGCCTTCGTCGTGGACCGCACCGGCGACGGCACCGTCTGGCTGACGGTGACCGCCTTCAGCCGGCCGGCCAAGTGGTACACCCGGGCGGGCGGCCCGGCGACGCGCGGCTTCCAGCACGCCTACGCCCAGCGGTGCGGGGTCGTCCTGCGCCGGCTCTGCGCGGGGCTGGAGGAGTAGCGGTGTCCGGCCCCGCCCGCGGCGGGCGGGGCCGGACACCGGTCACCGCATCAGGACGCCGGCCCCCTCGCCGGTCTCCTCGGACGGCACGGCCACCAGACCCAGCTCCGCGCCGGACGCCAGCAGCCGGTGCGCCGGCAGGATGCGGACCGTGTAGCCGAAGGGTCCCGTGCGGTCCAGGGACAGCGGACCCTCGTACACCCAGCGGCCCTCCACGTCCGGGCCGCCCGCCGGTTTGAGGGGGACCGTCGCGGCGTCCGCGATGCGGTCCTCCGCGTCCACCCGCCCGGCGACCGCCTGGACCTCGACGTCGTCGGGCGCGAGGTCGGCCAGGTCCACCCGGACCCGGAGGTTCAGCGTCGTGCCGAGTTCGGCGGTGGCCGTCGCCGCCGAGGCCTCCACGTGGTCGACCGCGACCCGCGGCCAGGCCGCCCGCACGCGGGACTTCCACTCGGCCAGTTCCCGGGCGGAGTCCGGGGTGACGGCCCGGTGGGCGCGGGCCGCCGGGGCGTACAGGCGCTCCACGTACTCGCGGACCATGCGGCCCGCCAGCACCTTGGGGCCCAGGTGGGTCAGCGTCCGGCGGACCATCTCGATCCACCGGTCCGGCAGTCCCTGCTCGCCCCGCTCGTAGAAGCGGGGAGCGACCCGCCGTTCGAGGAGGTCGTAGAGCGCCGAGGCCTCCAGTTCGTCGCGGCGGTCGTCGTCCGTCGCGGTGCCGTCCGCCGTGGGGATCGCCCAGCCGAAGTCGGGCTGGAACCACTCGTCCCACCAGCCGTCCAGGACCGACAGGTTGAGGCAGCCGTTCAGCGCCGCCTTCATGCCGCTGGTGCCGCAGGCCTCCAACGGGCGGAGCGGGTTGTTCAGCCAGATGTCGCAGCCCGGGTAGAGCTTCTGCGCCATCGCCATGCCGTAGTCCGGCAGGAAGACGATGCGGTGGCGCACCCGCGGGTCGTCGGCGAAGCGCACCAGCTCCTGGATCAGCCGTTTGCCGCCGTCGTCCGCGGGGTGGGCCTTGCCCGCGACGACGATCTGGACCGGGTGCTCGGGATGCAGCAGCAGGTCCATGAGCCGGTCCCGGTCCCGCAGCATCAGCGTCAGGCGCTTGTACGAGGGGACGCGGCGGGCGAAGCCGATCGTCAGGACGTCCGGGTCCAGCACGCCGTCGATCCAGCCGAGTTCGGCCGTGCCCGCCCCGCGCTGGCGCCAGGAGGCGTACAGGCGCTCGCGCACCTCCAGCACCAGTTGCTCGCGCAGGACCCGGCGCAGGTCCCAGATCTCCTGGTCGGCGATGTCGGCCACCGCGTCCCAGCGGTCCGAGCCGCCGACGGTGAGCGCGTCCTCGGCGCGCTGCGCGCCGATCTGCCGGGCGCCCAGCCGCAAGACCTCGGGGGCCACCCAGGTCGGTGCGTGCACCCCGTTGGTCACGGAGGTGATCGGGACCTCCTCCGGGTCGAAGCCCGGCCACAGGCCCGAGAACATCTCGCGGCTGACCTGACCGTGCAGCAGGGACACGCCGTTGGCCCGCTGACCGAGCCGCAGCCCCATCACGGCCATGTTGAAGAGGTTGGGCTCACCGCCGGGATAGGTCTCCATGCCCAGGCGCAGGATCCGCTCGACGTCGATCCGGGGCAGCTCGGCGTCGGGGCCGAAGTGGCGGGCCACCAGTTCCCGGTCGAAGCGGTCGATGCCCGCGGGGACCGGGGTGTGGGTGGTGAACACCGTGCCCGCGCGGACGGCTTCGAGGCCGGAGTCGAAGTCGAGTCCGGCGTCGCACAGTTCGGCGATGCGCTCCAGGCCGAGGAAGCCGGCGTGCCCCTCGTTCGTGTGGAAGACCTCGGGCCGGGCGTGGCCGGTGAGCCGGCAGTACGTCCGGACCGCGCGCACCCCTCCTATGCCCAGCAGCATCTCCTGCAGCAGGCGGTGCTCGCTGCCGCCGCCGTAGAGCCGGTCGGTCACGCCCCGTTCGCCGAGGTCGTTCTCCTCGACGTCCGAGTCGAGCATCAGGAGCGGGACCCGGCCGACCTGGGCCAGCCAGATGCGGGCCCGCAGCAGGCTTCCGCCGGGGAGGGCGAGCGCCACCTGGGCGGGGGTGCCGTCGGTCTCGCGGAGCAGCACCAGCGGCAGTTCGTTCGGGTCCAGCACCGGGTAGTGCTCCTGCTGCCAGCCGTCCCGGGAGAGGGACTGGCGGAAGTAGCCGTGCCGGTACAGCAGCCCGACCCCGATGAGCGGTACGCCCAGATCGCTGGCGGCCTTGAGGTGGTCGCCGGCGAGAATGCCGAGGCCGCCGGAGTACTGGGGCAGGGCGGCGGTGATGCCGAACTCGGGCGAGAAGTAGGCGACGGCGGCCGGGAGTTCGGCGGACTGGGCCTGATACCAGCGGTCGCCGCTCACATAGTCGCGCAGGTCGTCGGAGGCGGCGGCCAGTCGGCTCAGGAATCGGGGGTCCTCGGCGAGTTCGGCGAGGCGCGCGGCCGGCACGTTCCCCAGCAGCCTTATGGGGTCGCCGTCCGACGCGGCCCAGTGCTCGGGGTCCACGGACTGGAAGAGATCACGGGTCTCCGCATGCCATGACCAGCGCAGGTTCCGCGCCAGGTCGACGAGCGGGTGAAGGGCTTCGGGGAGAACGGGTCGGACGGTGAACCTGCGGATTGCCTTCACGAATTCCACCTTCACGGAGGACGTACGCGGCAAGGGACGCACGTCGCTGTGCGCCCTTCGTCACCCACGACGGTAGCGGCGCGGACGCCCCCGCAACTACGGCGCACGGTGCGACACGCGGCGGGCACCCGCGCCCACCGGCCGACTTCGGCGGAAATTCGCCGCAACCTCCGCGGGGAGCCGTCATGCGCCGTGTGGCCGGTTCCGCCCGCCTGTGCGCTCTTGTGGCGCTTCGAGCCCCACGAGAGGCTGCTCTGAGACGCGCCGGCCCGGGCCCGGTCCCGACGGGGTGAACAGCGGTCCCCGTGCGTCGCGTCAGGGAGGGGAAGCCGGACATGCCACAGACGCGCACCAGACGCCTGCGCTGGGCGGGGGGCCTCACCGCGGCCCTCACGGCCGCGGTGCTCTCGGCCACCGCGCCGCCCGCGCAGGCCGCCCCCGAGGGCCGGACGGCGGGTGCCGGGGGCCCCGGCGCGGTCGGCGGGAGCTACCTCGTCACGCTCGCGGCGGGCACCGACGCCGCGTCGGCGGCGGGACGGAGCGTCGCCGAGCAGTACGGCGCGAGAATCAGCCAGACGTACCGCACCGCTCTCAACGGGTACGCGGTGCGGACCGACCCGGCCGGGGCCCGGCGGCTCGCGGCGGACGACCGGGTCGCGTCGGTCGTCCAGGACACCTCCATCGCGCTCGGCCACCACCAGGGGCACCCGCCGTCCTGGGGTCTGGACCGGATCGACCGGCCGAGCCTGCCGCTGGACCACGGCTACTCCTCGCCCGACGCGGGGGGCGCCGGGGTCACCACCTACGTCATCGACACCGGTGTCCGCATCACGCACCGGGACTTCGGCGGGCGGGCGCGCTACGGCTGGGACTTCGTCGACGGCGACCGGACCGCCGGGGACGGCAACGGACACGGCACGCACGTCGCCGGGACCATCGCGGGGACGACGTACGGCGTCGCCAAGAAGTCCGCCGTCGTGGCCGTCCGCGTGCTGGACGACGACGGGGCCGGCACCACAGCGCACGTCATCGCGGGCATCGACTGGGTGACCCGGCACGCCCGCAGACCCGCCGTCGCCAACCTGAGTCTGGGCGGTCCCGCCAACGCCCAACTGGACGCGGCCGTACGCAATTCCATCGCCTCGGGCGTCACCTACGTCGTCGCCGCGGGCAACGGCGGACTTTCGGCCAGTCTGTTCTCCCCCGCCCGCGTCGGGCAGGCGATCACCGTCGGCGCGACCGGGCGGACCGACACCCGCGCGGATTTCTCCAACTTCGGTTCCCGCCTGGACCTGTTCGCGCCCGGCGTGGCGATCACCTCGGCGTCGCACAGGAGCGACACCGGCAGCGCAACGCTCTCCGGCACGTCGATGGCGACTCCGCACGTCACAGGGGTCGCCGTCCTCTATCTGGCCGGGCACCCCAGGGCCGCGCCGGCCCGGGTCGGCCGGGCCCTCGTACGTCGGGCGAGCGCCGGCAAAGTCACCGACGCGGGACCGGGCTCCCCGAATGAACTGCTCCTGAGCGGCCACCCGTAGAGGGACGCGTGATCGCACACCCCGGGCGACACGCCGGGGTCCGCCCGGCTTCGTCCTCCTGCGGGACGAGGCCGGTCTTGTGTGCAGACATACGCGTGAGTAGTTAACAAAGCGCCGGATTGCTCACCCGAATAGGGTGGGAAGGCTCCTCCGGTACGCCCCGCAGGACCCACCTCCCCACACCTCTTCCGCCCACCCACGTTGACGCGGACAGGAGCGGTCATGCCCGCCAAGCACCACACGTCGCCACCCCCGACGCCCAGCACCGCCACACCCTCCGTGAGCAGGGTCGATTCCGGTCCCCCCACGGCGGAGAAACCCTCCGCGGACCGTACGGCAGGTGTGGGGCGCATCCCCGTTCTGGACGTCCGGCCCCGTGTCCTGGAAGGACGGCGCCCCGCGAAGGCGGTGGTACGCGAGTCGTTCGAGATATCGGCCACGGTCTTCCGCGAGGGCCATGACGCGGTCGCGGCCAATGTCGTCCTCAGAGACGCGGAGGGCCGCGAGGGGCCCTGGACCCCGATGCGCGAACTGGCCCCCGGCACCGACCGCTGGGGTGCCACCGTGGCCGTACCGGCCGAGGGCCGCTGGACCTTCACGGTGGAGGCGTGGAGCGATCCGGTGGCGACCTGGCGCCATCACGCGGGAATCAAGATTCCCGCGGGGATGGACACCGAACTGGTCCTGGAGGAAGGGGCGCGCCTGTACGAACGGGCGGCCGCCGGCGTACCGAAGAGCGGCGACGGACAGGAGGTCGTCCTCGCCGCCGTGGACGCGCTGCGCGACGGCAGGCGGCCCGCCGCGGCCCGGCTCGCCGCCGCCCTCACCCCCGAGGTGGACCGGGTCCTCACCCGTCACCCGCTACGTGAACTGGTCACGTCCTCCGCACCGCTGCCCCTCCTCGTGGAACGCGAACGGGCGCTGTACGGCGCCTGGTACGAGTTCTTCCCGCGCTCCGAGGGCGCCGTGGTGGAGGAGGGCAGGCCGCCGGTCAGCGGGACCTTTCGCACGGCCGCCGAACGGCTGCCCGCGATCGCGGAGATGGGCTTCGACGTCGTCTACCTGCCGCCGATCCACCCCATCGGCAGCACGTTCCGCAAGGGTCCCGACAACACCCTGTCGGCGGGTCCGCGGGACGTCGGGGTCCCCTGGGCGATCGGCTCGCCCGAGGGCGGCCACGACGCGGTCCACCCGGACCTGGGCACCATCGAGGACTTCGACGCCTTCGTCCGGCGGGCGGCGGAGGAAGGGCTGGAGGTGGCGCTGGACTTCGCGCTGCAGTGCTCTCCGGACCACCCCTGGGTGGAGAAGCACCCCGAGTGGTTCCACCACCGTCCGGACGGCACGATCGCGTACGCGGAGAACCCGCCGAAGAAGTACCAGGACATCTACCCGATCGCCTTCGACCGGGACATGCCCGGGCTGGTGGCCGAGACGCTGCGGATCCTGCGGTACTGGATGGCACACGGCGTGCGGATCTTCCGCGTGGACAATCCGCACACGAAGCCGGTGGTGTTCTGGGAGCAGGTCATCGCGGACATCAACCGCACCGACCCGGACGTGATCTTCCTGGCCGAGGCCTTCACCCGGCCCGCGATGATGCGCACGCTCGGGGCGGTCGGCTTCCAGCAGTCGTACACCTACTTCACCTGGCGCAACACCAAGGAGGAGCTGACCGACTACCTCACCGAGCTGTCCGGCGAGGCCGCCGCCTGCATGCGGCCGAACTTCTTCGTGAACACCCCGGACATCCTGCACGAGTTCCTCCAGCGGGGCGGGCGCCCGGCGTTCGAGCTGCGGACGGTGCTCGCCGCGACGCTCTCCCCGACGTGGGGCGTCTACAGCGGGTTCGAGCTGTGCGAGAACGTGCCCGTCCGCGCGGGCAGCGAGGAGTACCTGCACTCCGAGAAGTACGAGCTGCGACCGCGCGACTGGGCGGCGGCCGAGCGCGAGGGCCGGAGCATCGCGCCCCTGCTGGGCGCGCTCAACGCGATACGGCGCCGCAGCCCGGCGCTTCGGCAGCTGCGGGACCTGCACTTCCACTCCACGGACAAGGACGCCGTGATCGCCTACTCGAAGCGCAGCGGTTCGAACACGGTTCTGGTGGTGGTCAACCTCGACCCGCACCACACCCAGGAGGCCACGGTCTCGTTGGACATGCCGCAACTCGGCCTGGACTGGCACGAGTCCGTGCCGGTGCGCGACGAGCTCACCGGTGAGACCTATCACTGGGGCAGGGCCAACTATGTGCGTCTGGAGCCGGGTCACAGGCCGGCGCACGTTCTCACCGTCCTGCGACCGTCCTCACCGCAGATCGGAGGGTCACCCGCCATATGATCGTCAACGAGCCCGTCCCGGACACCTTCGAGGACACCCCCGCCAAGGACCGCGACCCCGAATGGTTCAAACGAGCCGTGTTCTACGAGGTCCTGGTCCGCTCCTTCCAGGACAGCAACGGCGACGGCGTCGGTGACCTCAAGGGCCTGACAGCCAAACTCGACTACCTGCAATGGCTCGGCGTCGACTGCCTGTGGCTGCCCCCGTTCTTCAAGTCACCGCTGCGCGACGGCGGTTACGACGTCTCCGACTACACCGCCGTGCTGCCCGAGTTCGGCGACCTCGCCGACTTCGTCGAGTTCGTCGACGCCGCCCACCAGCGCGGCATGCGCGTCATCATCGACTTCGTCATGAACCACACCAGCGACCAGCACCCGTGGTTCCAGGAGTCCCGCAACAACCCCGACGGCCCCTACGGCGACTACTACGTCTGGGCCGACGACGACAAGCAGTACCAGGACGCCCGGATCATCTTCGTCGACACCGAGGCCTCCAACTGGACCTTCGACCCGGTCCGCAAGCAGTACTTCTGGCACCGCTTCTTCTCCCACCAGCCCGACCTCAACTACGAGAACCCGGCCGTGCAGGAGGAGATGATCTCCGCGCTGCGGTTCTGGCTGGACCTGGGCATCGACGGGTTCCGGCTGGACGCGGTGCCGTACCTGTACCAGGTCGAGGGAACCAACTGCGAAAACCTTCCGGCAACGCACGAGTTCCTCAAGCGGGTCCGCAAGGAGATCGACACCCAGTACCCGGACACCGTGCTGCTGGCGGAGGCCAACCAGTGGCCCGAGGACGTCGTCGACTACTTCGGCGACTACGCCGCCGGCGGCGACGAGTGCCACATGGCCTTCCACTTCCCGGTCATGCCGCGCATCTTCATGGCCGTGCGCCGCGAGTCGCGCTACCCCGTCTCCGAAATCCTCGCCAAGACGCCGGCCATTCCGTCCGGCTGCCAGTGGGGCATCTTCCTGCGCAACCACGACGAGCTGACCCTGGAGATGGTCACCGACGAGGAACGCGACTACATGTACGCGGAGTACGCCAAGGACCCGCGTATGCGCGCCAACATCGGCATCCGCCGCCGGCTCGCCCCCCTGCTGGACAACGACCGCAACCAGATCGAACTCTTCACCGCCCTGCTGCTGTCGCTGCCCGGCTCGCCGATCCTCTACTACGGCGACGAGATCGGCATGGGCGACAACATCTGGCTCGGCGACCGCGACGCCGTCCGCACCCCCATGCAGTGGACCCCCGACCGCAACGCCGGATTCTCCTCCAGCGACCCCGGCCGGCTGTTCCTCCCGACGATCATGGACCCGGTCTACGGCTACCAGGTCACCAACGTCGAAGCCTCGATGAGCAGCCCCTCCAGCCTGCTCCACTGGACGCGGCGGATGATCGAGATCCGCAAGCAGAACAAGGCCTTCGGACTCGGCTCCTACACCGAACTGCCCTCCACCAACCCGGCGGTCATCGCGTTCCTGCGCGAGTACAAGGACGACCTCGTCCTGTGCGTGCACAACTTCTCCCGCTTCGCGCAGCCGACGGAGCTGGACCTGAGCGCGTTCAGCGGGCGGCATCCGGTCGAGCTGATCGGCGGGGTGCGTTTTCCGGCCATCGGCGAACTGCCGTACTTGCTGACGCTCGCCGGTCACGGCTTCTACTGGTTCCGGCTCCGCACGGACGCCGCGTAGAAGCCGCGCAGAACCCGGTCGGGCCGGTTTCCACCGGCCCGACCGGGGCACGCATCAGTAACACCCCGACCTCCCGGGGAAAGGACGCGACGCCATGTCGGAAGCCGCAACCCATCCAGTCACGGCCCCGGTCGCACGCCCTGATCTGCTCGCGTCCCTCGATCCACTGCTGCGGGAATGGCTGCCGCGGCAGCGTTGGTTCGCGGGCAAGGGGCGTCCGATAACCGGTTTCACCCTGGTGGCAGCCACCGAGCTGCTGCCGCCCACCGCCAAGACGGGCCTGTTCCACCTTCTCGTACGCGCGCACCAGCCGCTCACTCCGGCAGCCGGAGCCCCGGCCCGTCCCGGGGACTGCTACCAGCTGCTGATAGGCGTGCGCGAGGCGCTGCCCCCGCGGCTGGCGCCCGCGCTGATCGGCCATCTCGAGCAGGGACCGCTCGCCGGGCGGACGGCGTACGAGGCCCTCTACGACCCACGCTCCGCCGACGTACTGCTCGAAGCGCTCCGGACCCAGGCGCGCATCGGCGACCTGCGGTTCGAGCGCGACCGGCGCCAGGACATCCGGGAGGACCTGGTGCCACGCGTGGTGACCGCGGAGCAGTCCAACTCCTCGATCGTGTACGGAGATACGTTCATCCTGAAGCTGCTGCGCCGGGTGGTGCCGGGGGTCAACCCCGACCTGGAGCTGCCTCTGGTCCTGTCCCGCGAGGGCTGCCCCCGGGTTCCCGCGCCCACGGCGTGGATGCTCGCGGACCTGGCCGACGACACCTACGTCCTGGGCGTGATGCAGCCCTTCGTGCAGGGCGCCGCGGACGGCTGGGAGCTGGCGCTGCGCGAGCTGGCCAAGGGCGAGGACTTCAGTGCCGAGGCGCGGGCGCTCGGACGCGCCACGGCGGAGGTGCACACGGCTCTCGCCCGCGCGCTCCCCACCCTCACCGTCGGCCCTCCCCAGCTGGAGCTGATCGTCGACGGCATGACGGAGCGCCTGGACGCCGCCGCGCAGGCGGTCCCGTCACTGCGCCCGTACGTCCCCGGGCTGCGCTCCGCCTTCCGGGCGCTCTCCGACCTGGCCGCCGAGGGCCACACCTGGACCGCCCAGCGCATCCACGGCGACCTGCACCTCGGGCAGTGCCTGCGGTCCGCGTCCGGTGAGTGGTCGCTGATCGACTTCGAGGGCGAGCCGTCCAGGCCGCTCGCGGAACGCCGGATGCCGCAGCCCGCCGTGCGGGACATCGCCGGAATGCTGCGGTCCTTCGACTACGCGGCCCATTCGGCCGGCTCCGGGGCACCGGGCTGGGCCGACGCCTGCCGCGCCGCGTACTGCAGCGGCTACGCGGAGGTCGCCGGGCGGGACCCGCGCACCGAACCGGTCCTGCTGCGCGCCTACGAGACGGACAAGGCCGTCTACGAAGTCCTGTACGAGGCCCGGCACCGGCCCGACTGGCTGCCCGTGCCGCTGGCCGCGGTGCGCCGGCTCGCCGCCGACGACGGCTCACCGTGACCCGCGCCCCCGCCCGCCCCACCTCACCCCTGCCGAGGAGGCCCTGCCCGTGACCCCCCGTCCCCCGTCCGAGGACAGTCCGAAGAAGACCGGCGCGAGCGCGCGGAAGTCCGCCGCCGGCAAGGCGGCCGACGGCAAGAAGACGCCCGCCGCGAAGAAGGCGGCAGGCAGGAAGACCGCGGCGGCCGCGAAACGGTCCGCCGAGGAGAGGACGGCGGTCGAGAAGGCCGCCCAGGGCACTCCGGCGGCGAGGAAGGCTGCGGGGAGCAAGACCCCCGAGAGCACGGAGGCGGCGGGACAGAAGGCCGCCGCGAAGAAGGCGGCGGTCGTGCGGAGCGCCGCGGCGAAGAGCACGAGCCCGAAGAGCACAGCCGGGAAGACGGCCGCGAAGAAGGCCGCGGACAAGAAGGTGCCCGCCCAGAAGCGGGCCGGCGCCTCGGCCGCCGGGCCCCGAACCGGGCCGGCGGCCCCCGCGATCACCGCGCCCCGGGCCCCCGAACCCGAGCCCGCTGCCGTGCCCGCGCCCGCGGGCCCGCCGGAGCCCCCCGCCTTCGCCGGGGTCGGTCCCGAGGACCGGGAGCGGCTGCTGAACGGCACGCACCACGATCCGCACGGTGTCCTCGGGGCGCACGTCGTGCCCGGCGGTGTCGCCTTCCGCGCGCTGCGCCCGTACGCCCGCTCGGTCTCCGTGGTCTCCGGCGAACTCCGGGCCGAGCTGCAGGACGACGGTGACGGCTTCTTCTCGGGGCTGCTGCCGCTGCGCGAGGTCCCGCCGGAGTACCGGCTGCTGGTGACGTACGAGGAGACGGTGCTGGAGACCGAGGACGCGTACCGCTTCCTGCCCGCGATCGGCGAGTTCGACCTGCATCTGCTCGGCGAGGGCCGCCACGAACAGCTCTGGAAGGCGCTCGGCGCCGAGCCGATGGTGCACCAGGGAGTGGCCGGCACCCGGTTCACGGTGTGGGCGCCGAACGCACGCGGTGTGCGGGTGGCCGGCACCTTCAACTACTGGGATCCCACCGCGTGTCCGATGCGCTCCCTCGGGTCGTCCGGGGTGTGGGAGCTGTTCGTGCCCGCCATCGGCGAGGGCGAGCTGTACAAGTTCGAGATCACCCGGGCCGACGGTTCGAAGACCCTGCGGGCCGACCCCATGGCCCGGCGCACGGAGGTGCCGCCCAGCACCTCCTCGATCATCGAGGCCTCGCACCACGAGTGGGGCGACGCGGAGTGGATGGCCCGGCGGGCGCAGCGGCCCGCGCACGAGGCGCCCTTCTCGGTGTACGAGATCCATCTCCCTTCCTGGCGACCGGGGCTGACTTATCGTCAGCTCGCGGAGCAGCTCCCCGCCTACGTGGCGGACCTCGGCTTCACCCATGTGGAGCTGATGCCGGTGGCCGAGCACCCCTTCGGCGGTTCCTGGGGCTACCAGGTCACCGGCTTCTACGCCCCGACCGCCCGGCTGGGCACCCCCGACGACTTCAAGTACCTGGTCGACGCCCTGCACCGGGCGGGGATCGGGGTGCTCATGGACTGGGTGCCGGCGCACTTCCCGCGCGACGACTGGGCTCTGGCCGAGTTCGACGGGCGCCCGCTGTACGAGCACGAGGACCCGTTGCGGGCGGCCCACCCCGACTGGGGGACGCTGGAGTTCGACTACGGGCGCCGCGAGGTCCGCAACTTCCTGGTCGCCAACGCCGTGTACTGGTGCGAGGAGTTCCACATCGACGGCCTGCGCGTGGACGCCGTCGCCTCCATGCTCTACCTCGACTACTCCCGGGAGCCCGGGCAGTGGACCCCGAACGAGCACGGCGGCCGGGAGAACCTGGACGCGGTGGCGTTCCTGCAGGAGATGAACGCCACCGTCTACCGGCGCAACCCGGGCGTGGTCACCATCGCGGAGGAGTCGACGGCCTGGGACGGGGTCACCCGGGCCACCCACCACACCGGGCCCGGCGGCTTCGGCGGCCTGGGCTTCGGGCTGAAGTGGAACATGGGCTGGATGCACGACTCGCTCGGCTATGTGCAGCACGAGCCGGTGCACCGCAAGTACCACCACGACGAGATGACCTTCTCGATGGTGTACGCGTACAGCGAGAACTACGTGCTGCCCATCTCGCACGACGAGGTGGTCCACGGCAAGCGGTCGCTGGTGTCGAAGATGCCCGGCGACTGGTGGCAGCAGCGGGCCACCAACCGCGCCTACCTCGGGTTCATGTGGGCCCACCCCGGCAAGCAACTGCTGTTCATGGGGCAGGAGTTCGCCCAGGGCGCCGAGTGGTCCGAGGCCCACGGCCCCGACTGGTGGCTGCTCGATCCGGCCTACGGCGCGGAGGCCGACCACCGCGGGGTCCGCGACCTCGTGCGCGACCTCAACACGGTCTACCGGGCCGAACCCGCCCTCTGGCAGCGTGACACCGATCCCTCCGGGTTCGCCTGGATCGCCGGGGACGCCGCCGAGGACAACGTGTTCGCCTTCCTCCGGTACGACGCGGACGGCTCGCCGCTGCTCGCCGTGTCCCACTTCGCGCCGGTCGTGCGGCACGACTACCGGATCGGGGTGCCGGACGACGTACCCGCCTGGCACGAGGTCCTCAACACGGACCTCGGCCGGTACGGCGGCAGCGACGTCACGAATCCCGACCCGGTGAAGCCGGAGCCCCAGGGTGCCCACGGCCGTCCGGCCGGCATCCGGCTGACCCTGCCGCCCCTGTCCACGGTCTGGTTCCGCCCGGCGTGACACCGGAACGCCGGTGCGGCCGAGGTCGGGTCGGCCGCACCGGCGTGGTGAGCAGCCGGGGCGCGCGGGCGGCGTCCCGTGGCGGGGCGGGTGCCGGCGTCAGGCGGTCGCCAGGGAGGCCGGCAGATCGCCCGTGTGCAGGACGCCGAGTGCCTGCGTGGCGCGGGTCAGGGCGACGTACAGGTCACTCGTCCCGTACCGTGCCGGCTCGACCACCAGGACGGAGTCGAACTCGAGCCCCTTGGCCTGCCGGGGATCGAGCAGCACGACGGTACGGGTGAGATCCGGCTCGGCGCCGGCGCTCACCCCGTCGAGCCGCGCCGCCAGCGCCCGGTGCAGGTCCCGGGGCGCGATCACCGCGAGCCGGCCCTCGTCCGGGGTGAGCTCGGCGACCGCCTCGGCGACGGCGCCCGGCAGGTCCCCGGTGGCCCGCACCCAGGGCCGCACCCCGGTGGACCGCACCGAGCTGGGCGGTTCGAAGTCCGGGTCGGCGGCCCGCACGACGGCCGCCGCGAGGTCCATGATCTCCGACGGGGTGCGGTAGTTGACGGCCAGCCGGGTGTGCTCCCAGCGGTCCTCGACGTACGGGGAGAGGATGTCCGACCAGGAGCCGACCCCGCCCGCCTCCGAGGTCTGCGCGGGGTCGCCGACGAGCGTCATCGAGCGGGTCGGGCTGCGCCGCATCAGCAGCCGCCAGGCCATCGGCGACAGCTCCTGCGCCTCGTCGACGATGATGTGCCCGAAGGCCCAGGTGCGGTCGGCGGCGGCCCGCTCGGCGGCGCTGCGGTGGTCGTCCTCCTCGTGCCGCTCGGCGAACCGCTCCGCGTCGATGATGTCGTGCGCGGAGAGGATCTCGGAGTCCTCCTCGTCCTTGTCCTCGAACTCGTAGGTCCGGGAGGCGTAGGAGACGTCCAGCACGCCCTGGGCGTAGGCGACCTGGGCGTTGCGCTCCCGCTCGGCGCGGGCGCGCGCCACCCGGTCGTCCTCGCCGAGGAGCTCCGCCGCCTCGTCCAGGAGCGGGACGTCCGCGGTGGTCCACGCCCGGGTGACCGGCCGCCGGATCGCCGCGGCGTCCTCGTCCCCGAGGTAGGCCTCCGGGGCGGCCAGGAAGTCCGCGACCAGCCGCTGCGGGGTCAGCCGTGGCCACAACTGGTCGATGGCGGACCACACTTCGGGGTTCTCGGCGAGTTCGTCGCGGATCTGGGTGATGTCACTGGCGTCGAGCAGGTTCGAACCGTCGAAGGGGTCGGTGCCGATGCGCTCGGCGAGCATGTCCGTGAGCGTGTTGAGGATGTGTCCCTCGAAGTGCTCGCGCGCCGTGTTGTGCGGCAGCTTCGCCTCGCGGGTGCGCTCGCGGGCCACCTGCACGAGGCCCTCGTCGAGCATCAGTATGTCGCGGTCGTGCTCGATGGCGATGACCGGGTCGGGCAGGGTCTGCCGGTCGCGTACGACGGCGGCGAGGACGTCGGCCATGTCCGCGCGGCCCTTGACGGCCGCCGCCTCGGGGGTGTCGGCGCCGGTCGCCTTCACGCCGGGGAACAGCTCGCCGACGGTCGCGAGCAGCACGCCCGTCTCACCGAGCGAGGGCAGCACCTCGCCGATGTAGCCGAGGAAGGCCGGGTTGGGGCCGACGATGAGGACGGCCCGCTTGGCGAGCAGCTCGCGGTGTTCGTAGAGGAGGTAGGCGGCCCGGTGCAGCGCCACCGCCGTCTTCCCGGTGCCGGGACCGCCCTCGACGACCATGATGCCGCGGTGCGGGGCGCGGATGATGCGGTCCTGCTCGGCCTGGATGGTCTGCACGATGTCGCTCATCCGGCCGGTGCGGGCCGAGTTGAGCGCGGCGAGGAGGACCGCGTCGCCGGCCGGGTCCTCGTGGCCGGTGCGCTCGCGGTCGCCGAGATCGAGGAGTTCGTCGTGCAGGTGGGTGACCCGGCGGCCGTCGGTGGTGATGTGCCGGCGGCGGCGCAGGTCCATCGGCGTGTGCCCGGTGGCGAGGTAGAAGGGCCGGGCGACCGGGGCCCGCCAGTCGATCAGGATCGGGGTGTGCGCGGCGTCGTCGGCGCGGATGCCGATGCGGCCGATGTGGTGGGTGGTGCCGCCGGTGAGGTCGATGCGGCCGAAGCAGAGCGAGCCGTCCACGGCGTTCAGGGCGGCCAGCAGCCCGGAGCGTTCGGCGACCAGGACGTCCCGTTCGAGCCTCGCCTGCATCGGTGTGTTGCCCTGGCCGAGCGCGTCGACGACGGACGCCTCGGTGACACCGCGCAGTGTGTCCACGCGTGCGTACAAAGCGTCGATGAATTCCTGCTCGTGCTTCAATTCATCGTCTGGAAATTCGGTGTTTGACAATTCCGCTCCCGGCCGGATATACTCTGCCCACTGCACTTGTTCGCGACCATTGCCCATGAAGTCGCGAATCATTGAATATACGCAGAGAAATCCCCCGAGCGCAATTGCTCGAGGGATTTTTTCGTGCCCCGGCGGCCCGGGATCCGTCCGGCGCGGCTCCCGGTCAGAGCACGTCGGACAGCTCCTCCAGCAGACGCCGTTTCGGCCGGGCGCCCACCATCGACCGCACCGGCTCACCTTCCCGGAACACCATGAAGGTGGGCATCGAGAGCACCCCGTAGGCGAGGGCCGTCTGCGGGTTGGTGTCCACGTCGAGCTGGACGACCTTGAGCCGTTCCCCTTCCTCGGCGGCCAGGGCGCTGAGCACCGGCCCCATCTGCCGGCACGGCGGGCACCAGTCGGCGGTGAACTCCACCAGCACCGGCAGCTCCGCCCCGATCACCTCTGCCGCGAAGTCCGCGTCCGTCACTTCGGCCACTCCTGCCGCTTTGATCACAGCGTCCGTCCTCCCAGTTCGCACACCGGTTCCGGACCCCCCGGAACCTCCGCGTCGGCCGCCAGCTCGTCACGCGCCCGCTCGGCCCTGGCCAGCTGGGCGCCGACGTGGGCACGCACGGCCTGCAGCTCGCCGATCAGCGCGTCGAGTTCGCCGAGCTTGCGGCGGTACACGGCGAGCGAGGCGGGGCAGGAGTCGCCCTCGGGGTGTCCGGCCCGCAGGCACTCCACGAAGGGCCGGGTCTCCTCCAGCTCGAACCCGAAGTCCTGCAGGGTCCTGATCTGCCGCAGCAGCTTGAGGTCGTCCTCGTCGTACGTCCGGTGCCCGTTCTCGCCCCGCCGCGCGGGCAGCAGTCCCCGTGTCTCGTAGTAGCGCAGGGTCCGCGTGGTCGTCCCGGCCCGCGCCGCCAGCTCGCCGATTCGCATGTCCCCGACGGTACGGCTTGACGCCGACGTCAAGGCAAGCGGTTCAGCGCGGGCCCGGACGCAGCGGGAGCAGCGGCCGGCGTTCCACCGGCGACGACAGGACGATCGACGTCGTGGTGCGGCCGAGCGCCGAGGTCTGCGCCAGGACCTCCTCCAGGTGCAGGGTGTCCTCCACCGCCACCTTGAGGATCCAGCAGTCCTCGCCGACGACGTGGTGGACCTCGACGACCTCGGGCCGGTCGAGGAGTTCCAGCGTTCTCGGGTGCTTGAGGGTGTAGCCGCCGTGCGGGTTCACGCGGACGAAGGCCTGGACGCCGTAGCCGAGGCGGGCGGGCGCGACGTGGGCGCCGTAGCCGGTGACGGCACCCGCGGACTCCAGCCGGCGGACGCGCTCGGCGACCGCCGCGGGGCTCAGGCTGACCCGGCGCCCCAGTTCGCTGAGCTTGATCCTTCCGTCGGTCTGCAGCAGCTCCAGGATGCGGCGGTCCAGCTCGTCGAAGGCCGCCGACGTTTCGTTGGCGCCGGCTCGCTGATGCCGTGGTTCCTTCGGTGCGACGGCCTGATCTCCCATGACTCCCCCTTCAGTGCCGCGGTCCGCGTCGGGAGAATTATGACCGCACCGGACGGCAGGGGCCGCGTGCGGAAATCGGAATTCGGGAGGGCGTCGTGCGCGACGTATGCGTCATCGGGGGAAACCGCTATTTCGGAAAGCGGCTGATCGCCCGGCTGCTGGACGCCGGGGACCGGGTCACGGTCGTCAATCGCGGTTCGTCCGCGCCGCCGGCCGGTGCGGAGCACCTGATCGCCGACCGCGACGACGAGCACGCGCTCGCGGCGGCGCTGGGGTCGCGCACCTTCGACGTGGTCGTCGACCAGGTCTGCTACTCGCCCCGGCAGGCCGCCGTCGCACGACGGGTCTTCACCGGCCGCACCCGGCGGTACGTCATGACCTCCACCGTCGAGGTGTACGAGCACGAGGACTCGGCGTCGCCGGTGCGCGAGGAGGCGGTCGACCCGCGGACGGTCACCGTGGACCTCACCCTGCCCTGGGAGGACCCCGGGTTCCTCGACGCCCACTACGGCGAGGGGAAGCGGCAGGCCGAGGCGGTCTTCGCCGCCGATCCCGGTTTCCCCTGGGTCTCCGTGCGCGTGGCCCATGTGCTGGGCGGGGACGACGACTTCACGGGGCGGCTCGACCACTACGTCCGTCGGATCGAGGCGGGCGAGCCGATCGCCGTACCGGCCGTGAACCGCCCGGCGACGTACATCCACGTCGAGGAGATCGCCGACTTCCTGCTGTGGGTGACGGAGCGGGACTTCACCGGCCCCGTGAACGCGGCGTCCCACGGGCCCCTGACCACCGAGGAGCTGTGCCGGGCGGTGGCCGCGCGGATCCCCGGCGGCAGGACCGTCTTCCGGAGCGTGGAGGCCGGAGAGGTCTCGCCGTTCTCGTTCGCCCGCTCGTACGGGATGGACACCTCCCGTGCCACCGGTCTCGGATTCGCCTTCGGCCATACCCGGCGGTGGCTGCCCCGCGCGGTCGCGGAGACCCTCGGCGCCGGGACGCAGGGCACCTCTCCCCTGGGAACGGCGCACTGACGTACCCCGCGCGTCCCGACCCGGCCGGCGGCAGCCCGGACCGGTGCAACCCCGTACGCCGCGTCGCGATGAGTTCCGCCCCCGGTGGCGGTCCCACCTTCGACCGCTCCCGGACGAAGGTGGACCGATGACCGACCTGCACGAGCTCCTGAGGACGTACGTCGACGACGGCTGGGCCCCCGGCGCCGTGGGCCTGATCGCGCGCGGCGACGACGTCGAGGCGGTGGCCGTCGGTTCCCTCGACACCGAGGGGACCGCCCCGATGACGCGCGACTCGATCTTCCGGATCGCCTCGATCACGAAGCCGGTCGTCGCCGCGGCGGTCATGACGCTCGTCGACGAGGGCAGGATCGGGCTGGACGACCCGGTCTCCCGCTGGCTGCCCGAACTCGCGGAGCCGATGGTCGTCCGCTCGCCCGCCTCTCCTGTGGACGACGTGGTGCCCGCCGTCCGGCCGATCACCGTGGACCACCTGCTCTCCTCCCGTGCCGGGTACGGCTTCCCGTCGGACTTCGGCCTGCCCCAGGTCCAGAAGCTGTTCACGGTCCAGAAGGACGGACGGGACCCGTGGAACTTCCCCGCTCCGGACGCGTGGACGGCCGCGCTGGCGCGGATCCCGCTGCTCCACCAGCCGGGCGAGGCCTGGCTCTACGGCACCTGTTCGGATCTCCAGGGTGTCCTTGCGGCCCGGGTCACCGGGCAACCGCTGCCGGAGCTCCTGGCCGAGCGGATCCTCCGGCCGCTCGGCATGAGCGACACGGGCTTCATGGTGCCGGCGGCGGCCCGCGACCGCTTCACCAGCTACTACCGGGTCGGGGAGGCAGGCGACCTGGAACCGGCGGACGGCCCCGACGGGCGGTGGAGCCGGCTGCCGGCGTTCCCGTCCGGCGGCGGGGGTCTCGCCTCGACCGCCGACGACTGGCTGGCCTTCGGCCGGATGCTGCTGGCCGGCGGGACGAGCGCGCGGGGCACCCGGGTCCTGTCGCCCGAGTCGGTGCGCCGGATGACCACCGACCGGCTGACCGACCCTCAGCGCGCCGTCGGCGCCCTGTTCCTGGAGGGCCAGGGCTGGGGGTACGGCGCGTCGGTCGACATCGCGCCCCTCGCGCCCTGGAACATCCCGGGCCGGTACGGCTGGGTCGGCGGCACCGGCACCAGCGCGCACATCGTCCCCGCCACCGATTCGGTGGCCCTGCTGCTGACGCAGCGCGGCATGGAGGCCCCGACCCCGACCCCGCTGCTGCGGGACTTCTGGCACTACGCGGCCACCCGCACGGCTCCCTGACGCCGGGCCCCGTCCGACCGGCCGGGATCCACGTCCACCGGGCCGGGATCCATCCGCCTCCGCCGGGATCCGCGTCCACCGGACCCGACGTCCACGACCGCCCGACGCCACGGCCGGCACCGCCGAGACCGCCGAGACCGGCGTCCACCACCGCCGGGATCCGCGTCCACCACCGCTGGGACCGGCGTTTCACCACGGCCGGGCGCCGCAACCACCACCGCCGGGACCGGCGTTTCACCACCGCCGGATCGGCGTCCACCCCGCCGGGACCGGCGTCCACCATTGCCGGGATTCCGCGTCCACCCGTCC